>JBFGFX010000230.1:0-5739 GCA_041579335.1 Woeseiaceae bacterium
CGTGCGCCGACCCTCGCGCATGACGGGAATCATGAGCGGTTCGCCGTGCGTGGACTCCGACTCCAGGCCGACGACGTCGCCGTCCAGCCGTCCGTCGCTGCGACAGCGGCGGAAGATCTGCTTGCGGCCGGGCCAGGTCGCCTTGCCCGTCGATCGCTTGCGGCGTGCGCGACCGTCATATTCTTGCAGCTTGTATGCGCAGTCCAGGGACGGCGCATCCGTCGACACGTCGAGATCGGTGCCGATGCCGAAACCGTCGATCGGAGCGTCGGCGGTCAGGATTCGTTCGAGCTCATACTCGTTGAGGCCGCCGCTGGCAAAGATCCGCACGTCGCCTGCGCCGCCCTGATCGAGCACCGCGCGCACCTGCTTCGACAAGGCGATCAGGTCGCCGCTGTCCAGCCGCACGGCCCTGACGCCAATCCCCGCACCGGTGAGGCGCGGGACCAGTTCGACCACCTTGCGGGCACCGGCCACGGTGTCATAGGTGTCGATCAGCAGCACGACGTTGTCCGCCTGCGCCAGGGCGAAGTGCTCAAACGCCTGCTCCTCCGCGTCGTGCGCCTGAATGAACGAATGGGCCATCGTGCCGTATATCGGGATATCGAACAGGCGACCTGCGAGCACGGTCGCGGTGCCCTGAAAACCCGCGACGTAGGCCGCCCTCGCCGCCAGCAGCGCGGCTTCTGCGCCGTGCGCCCGGCGCATACCGAAGTCGACCAGCAGGCGGTCCGGGGCGGCCAGCACCGAGCGAGCGGCTTTGCTCGCAATGATCGTCTGGAGATTCAACAGATTCACCAGCCGGCTCTCGATCAGCTGCGCCTCGGGCAGCGGCGCGACGACGCGCACCAGCGGCTCGTCGGCGAACACGACCGTGCCCTCCGGCACCGCGTCGACGCCGCCGGTAAAGCGAAACTCGCGCAGATAGCCGATCAGCGGCTCGCTCACGTGACCCGCCGACGCCAACCACTCTAGGTCGGCCTCGGAGAATCGAACCATCTCCAGGAAATCCAAGAGCTGCTCGAGCCCGGCGGCGAGCAGGAAATTGCGCCGCGCGGGTAATCGGCGCGCGAAGAACTCGAACACCGCAACGCCGTGCATGTCCCGTCCGATGTACGCATCGAGCATCGTCAGCTGATAGAGATCGGTCAGAAGCGGACTGCCGAGCTCGGCGAGCCATGGCGGCGATTGAGCGGCGCCCGTCGATTCAGGCGTCGGCATCGATCGCGTTCAGCGTAATAAAGATCGCGCCGGCTTCCCGCATGGATCGTAGTGCGCGCGCTTCGTCATCCGCTTCGACGCCAACCGCGCGAATCGCGTCCTCGAGCACGACGACATCGAATCCGGCCGCTGCCGCGTCCTGGACTGTCGCCAACACGCAGTAGTCGGTGGCGAGGCCCCCAACGAAGACGCGCTCGACGCCGCCTTCGCGCAAACGCGTCTCGAGCCCGGTCCGATCGAAACCCGAGTACGCGTCGGCCTCCACACTCGTCGCCTTCGACAGGACCAGCACATCGTCCGGCAGCGCCAGCTCGTCGGGGAATTCCGCCCCGCTGGTGTCCTGAACGCAATGCGGCGGCCACGGTCCGCCACGCGCGACGAACGAGCAGTGGTCCGCCGGATGCCAGTCACGCGTCGCAACGATCGGTAGACCAGCCGCGGCGAAGCGCCGCAGATAGTCATTGAGCACCGGCACGACCTTGTCTCCGTCCGGCACGGCAAGGCTGCCGCCGGGCAGGAAATCCCGCTGCACGTCGACGACGATCAGCGCATCGCCCGGTTGGAATCGCATTCTGTGCCCTCCTTCGATCGGTCAATATAGCGGATTTCGCCTGCGGTCGCGGACGGTATACGGGTAAATTCGGATTGTTGCTCGCCTCGCCTCGCCCTAAGTTGACGCATTGATTTGCAGGATGTGGCAGGTATCACGATGAAGAACCTCGGCGTATTCGACAAGACGCAGCAGAAAACGGCGCACTGGATCGAAGCGGTCGCTCATAGATGGGCTCTACGGACATGGAGCGCTCGTACCATGTCCTGCGCTCGGTGCTGCACGCCGTCCGCGATCGCCTGCCGACCGACGAGGCAGTCCAGCTCGGTGCTCAGATGCCGATGCTGGTCCGCGGTTTTTACTACGAAGGGTGGCATCCGGCCGACAAGCCGGAACGCTACCGCCACAAGCAGGATTTCCTCGAGCATATCGCGCACGACGTCCCGAGCCTCGATCCCACGCAGCGCGAACGGGCCGCGACGGCCGTCTTTTCCGTCCTCGATCAGGAACTGGCGGGCGGCGAAGCCAAACAGGTCAGGCACTCGTTGCCTGCCGAGATCCGCGAGCTGTGGACCTCAGACCGAGACTGAACCGATGCAGATACCACTACAGATACGCTTCCACAATCTGGATGCCTCCCCGGCGGTCGAAGACGCTATCCGCAAACGGGCCGAACAGCTCGAGCGCTTTGCCGACAAGATCATGAGCTGCCGGGTCACGATCGAGGCGCCCCACAAACATCATCACAAAGGGAACCTCTACCACGTCACCATAGACGTGCGGACGCCGGGCGGCGAGATCGTCGCGAGCCGCTCGCCCGACGAGCAGCACGCACACGAAGACGTGTACGTGGCGATTCGGGACGCGTTCAAAGCGGCGCGGCGGCAGCTGCAGGACCTGGTGCGTGAGAAACGCGGCAAAGTGAAGTCGCACGAGGCGCCGCCCCACGGACGCATCAGCGAGCTGTATCCCGGGGACGACTACGGCACGATCACGGACACCGCCGGTCGCGAGATCTACTTCCATCGCAACAGCGTCGTCAACGCCGAGTTCGACGGCCTCGCTATCGATGCCGAGGTGCGGTTCGTCGAAGAAGCCGGTGACAAAGGCCCGCAGGCGAGCAGCGTGTTTCTCATCGGCAAGCACCACATCGTCGATTAGACGTCGGCGCAAGCCGCCGGAATCATCCTTTGACGCAGACGATCGGCTCGAGCCGGGCCACCTTCCTCGCGAGCCCGGCGCGGTCCGCAATGTCGACCACGCGATGCACGTCTTTGTACGCGGACGGCGCTTCTTCCGCGATGCCGCGAAGCGACGGGCTGCGAACGACGATGCCCCGTTCGGCCAGCTCGTCGACGACTCGGCGTCCTTGGTACTCGCGCCGGGCGCGGCGGCGACTCATGGCGCGGCCGGCTCCGTGGCAGGCCGAGCTGAGTGCGAGCGACTCGCTCTCCACGGTGCCGGCAAGCACGTACGAGCCCGTGCCCATCGAGCCGCCGATCAAGACCGGCTGGCCCACCGAACGCAGGGTCGGGTCGAGATCCGGATTGCCCGGGCCGAAGGCACGCGTGGCGCCTTTGCGGTGGACGTACAGGCGCTGTTCCTCGCCGCCGACCACGTGCGTTTCCACCTTGCAGATGTTATGGGAAACGTCGTACAGCATCGTAAGCTCTGCGGCCGGCAGCAGCCGCGCGAACACCGCGCGCGTGAGATGCGTCAGGATCTGCCGATTGGCGAGCGCGCAGTTCATGCCGGCTCGCATCGCCCGCAGATACCGTTGCCCGAGCGGAGATTGAATCGGCGCGCAGGCAAGCTCTCGATCCGGCAGCTCGAGCCCGAACTCCGGCGCCGCGAGGACCATTTCCCGCAGGTAGTCGGTACCGATCTGGTGACCGAGGCCGCGCGACCCGCAGTGTATGCTGACCACGGCATCGTCTAAGGCTAGCCCGAAAGCGCGCGCCGCCTCGGCATCGAACACCTCCGCGACCCGCTGCACCTCGAGATAGTGATTGCCCGACCCCAGGGTCCCCATCTCGCGGCGCTGGCGCTTTTTCGCACGCAGCGAAACCTCCGCCGGATCGGCGCCGGCGATGCAGCCGCGCTCTTCGGTGCGCTCGAGATCCGCTGCATCGCCGTAACCCTCCGCAACGGCCCACCGCGCACCGCCCTCGAGCATGCGGTCCATCTCCGTGACGCTCAGGCTGATCGCGCCTTCGCTGCCGACGCCGACGGGGATGTCCCGGTACAGCGCATCCGCCAAGCGGCTCTTGACCGAGTCGATGTCGGCCGCGCTCGATCCGGTGTGCAGCGTGCGCACCCCGCAGGAAATGTCGAAGCCCACGCCGCCGGCCGACACGACGCCGCCGGCGTCCGCGTCGAACGCCGCCACGCCCCCAATCGGGAAGCCGTAGCCCCAGTGAGCGTCCGGCATCGCGTACACGGCGCCGACGAGGCCGGGGAGCATCGTCACGTTGCGCAGCTGCTCGTAGACCTTGTCGTCCATCTGCAAGAGCTGCTCGCGATCGCCGAAGATGATCCCGGGCACGGTCATCGGCGGCACGGCCGGCAGTTGCCAGCGGTACGCGGATTCCTGAACTAGCCGATTCAGATCCATTGTCCGTTCACTATCAGACGTCGACGACGCATTGCGCGCGCCAGCGGCCGTCCTGGTCGCGACCGATCGAGAGCGCCGTGTACGTCGCGCCTTTGATTTCGACGACGGGGCGATGCCGGTCGCGATCGACGACTTCGCCTTCGACCTGCGCCTCGAGCCGGTGCTCGTCCAGCGCAACCTGCCATTTGCCGAAAATCAAGCGGTGCGTCGCCATTTCGTAGATTAGCGCGTTCAACCAGTCGACCAGCAGCACGGCGTCGTCGGGCGCTTCGCAGCGAATCGTCGTCTTCCTCGTCAGCCGCACCACGCCGGGATCGGTAACGATCGCGGTGAGCCCCTCGGCCATCGCTTCGAAGAGCCTTTCGCGGGTCGCTGCCGCCGCGCGTATGCCGATGTCGGCATCGTGCTCGAAATGTTCCCAGCCGCCGTCCTGCATGGTCGACCATACGGTGCGCGCTGCGGACGGATTTGTCCATAAGCGCTACTCCCTATGTCGGGCCGGCGCGCCCCGGCTGCGTCCGCTGAGTCAGGCGGCGTCGAGCGCGGCGCGCTGCGCAGCAATCTCGCCGAGGACACGATTCGATAGATCCAGAAACAGCGTCAACGACTCGTCCACGTTCAGCTGCTCGGCGATCAGGAGCGCGAGCACTTCCTCTTGAATGGTCTTAAGTTTATCCTCTAGCACACTGAAATCTTTGGGTAAATTTTTTTCGACAAGCTCGTGACGTATCTCGAGGACCCGGCGATAGAAGACGTCGATGCGGTCTTTCTTGCGCGCCTTGCGCATGCGCGCGACGGCAGCCAGCCCACTGGCGAGCGCCACGACGATCGCAAGCCCGACCCCGACGACCTCGGCATACCGTTCGAGAAGCGACGGCTGATCCTTGTTGACGTAAAAGCGACTACCACTATGCAGCGGCAGTGACAGCAGGTTCGGGTCCAGCCGATCGTGGAGCTCGGTCATCACGAGGTGATACTCGTCCGCGATCTCGTGCGGCTGCTCGAACAGCTGGCGGGCGATCAGGTAGGTCAGATTGGGATTCAGGTCGTGTCGGGCAACGAGCACGGTTCGCGTCGCCAGAGTCAGGATCGGCGCGGCGTTGAACGACCCGTATACGGAGTCCGGCAGTATGAACGGCCGGATGTTCGGGTACTTCAGAGCGAGGCCCTCGGCGGCCGTGCCGTAGCCGAGCCGATCGGGCGAGCCGAAGCTGTACATCGCGTAGCCGACCAGCCCGTCCAGACTCTCCGGCGCCAGCAGTCCGCCCAAGATGAAGTAGACGTCGGGTTCGACGCGCCAGGGGTCCGGCAGGATCGTGTAGTCGCCGTCGGCCACCTCGAAATCGGCGGCCAG
>JBFGFX010000231.1:0-5738 GCA_041579335.1 Woeseiaceae bacterium
ACGCCAAGATCAAACGCATCGAGAACGACTTCTCGGGCGTCGCCGCGGCGATCTATGCTTACCCGGACCGCTACGGGGTGCTGCCCGGCGACGATCCGGCCGCGGCGACGCGTTTCTCGGGGACCTGGGCCGGTGCGGACAACGGCAACGGCAACGGCAACATCTCGGGCGGCTGGAGCAGCACCAATAACGGCCAGGAGTCGCGCAAGATCTGGAAGCACCTGCGCGGGGCGGGCCTGATCGCCGGACCGGTCGACAACACCAACGCCAGCTATCAGCAGCCCAGCAACTCGTTCGGCGGCTTGATCGGCATCGATCTGAATCTGTACAACTTGAGCGGCCACAACATCGTGTTCGGTGAGATTCCGGGTGACATCGCGCAGATCCTCGAGGCACGCGGCGATGACGGCGTGCCGAGCACCGGCAGCATCCAGGGGCACGCCTCGCAGGCGGCGTACGTCATCGACACCCGCTACGACGTCGCCTTCCGTCAGTAAGCGGGCACCGGATACGGGGCGTCAGACACAAGTCCCGCCGCGGCGCAACCGCGGCGGGATTTTTTGGTGGCGCGCGCCTAGCCGGCGACGGACTGGCGCATCGACTGCACCTGTATCTCCCACGCGCTCTGCAAATCGGCCTGACCGTCGCGATCGATCGCAAGGCGGGCGAGCGACGGCGGCGGCGGGTCGGCGTCGAGTGCCTCGTCGGGATTGTCGAGCAGCGCGATGGCCGCGTACAGGACGTCGGCATAGGTGGGGTCACCGCCAGTGCCGGCGGCCACGCCTTCCTCGAGATCGACCGAGGCGACGATCTCGTCCGGGAAGCCCCAGGATTCGATGATCGACCGGCCGACATTCGGACCCCATTCGGCAAGCACCGTGTCCACCGACTCGGCGTCTCCCAGGAACCCCGGGTATTCCCGCGCCTTGGTCAGAATGTAGAGCTTGCCGACCTCGTGTAGCAGGCCGCAGAGAAACGCGTTGTCGGCGTTCAAACGAGTCGCGCTCTGGGCGATCACGAAACTCATCGAGGCCAGGCTGATGCTGCGGTTCCAGAGTTCCTTCAGGCGTGCGCGCAGGTCGCCGTGCTGCGATGCGTTGAAGATCTGCTCGACCGCGAGCGTGATCGCGGTGTTGCGGACCGCCTCGAAGCCCAGCCGGCTGATCGCCAGGTCGAGATCGACGATCTCGATCCCGGCGCGATTGTGAAACGCGGAATTTGCCGACATCAACAGGCGCGATACGAGCACCGGGTCCGTGCGCGCCATCTCCGCGAGTCTCTCGGCGGTACAGGTCGGATCCTCCAGCGCCTCGCGGATCTTGATCACGACATCCGGAAACGACGGCAGAGCGATGTTCTTTGAGTTGAGGTCTGCAGCGAGACCGGCGAGGAACTGCGCTTGCTCTTCGGCCGACATGCGTGAGTCACGGTCGCAACGATGCGTGTACCCTAGTACGAACACCGCACGTGACGCAAATTAGGCGCCTGGCTCTGTCGAGCGGGCGGCCACGCAGCGGCCGGGATCTCGAGATTACGCCTGCAACCGCGGGCGCGCCGGAAGATCCAAGGCTTCTTCCGCGGTCTCCGCGAGCGGAGTATCCGGCATGCGGACCAGCACGAAGCCGAAATTCTCGAGCAGCGAGATCGCGTGCATGAAGCGATTCGGCTGGATCGCATTGAGGGCGCTCAGGAAGCTCTCGAGATCGACTGGCGAAAAGGTCGTGTACTGCGTGCGGCCGAGTTGCATGTCGTCGAGCGCGGGCTCCGCGTCCGCGTTCGTCAACAAGACGATCGGCATCGCCTGAAAATTGGCGTCCGCTTTAATGCGTCTGAGCACCGCGATCGCGTCCGGCTCCGCATCCACGATATCGAACAGGATGAGATCGGGGACGGGAGCGTCGCCGTACGGCCCCTCGCGGCGCAGGTACGCGAGGGTGCTCGAGCCTACGCCGACCATCAGCAGGCGGCAACGGGTATTGCTCGCTTCGAGCGCGCCGCGAATGATCCGGATACTGTCCGAGTTGTCTGCGATCAGCAGGATGTTCAGCCGATCTTCCCCAGCAGTCACGAGACTCTCCTTCCCGCGCAAAGCGGCGCCGCGACGGATCTTGCCCAAAGCCAAAGCGGTATATGACAGTTTTATTGCAGAAATCGTGCCAATCCGTCCGGGCCAAAGAAATTCGCATGTTTTTTCTGAAAAACAACACATTAGAACGCCTGTGCGGACTGGACGGCCGGGCATCTGAAGGTACTGGATCGCGACATGTCGCGACTCGACGCGAAACTCGCGACATATCGTGACTTTATCCGAATCAATGTGTTACAACTCACAGGCAATGCGCTGCCGCTCCGTGAGCGATGACGGCGTTTGATGGGCGAACGCTTTGGGCAATAAGGCATAGATGTGGCACGACGGATTCGGGGCCTCCGACGCCCGGCGGCGGCGAGCGGTCTGGCGGCGGGCCCGCGCGGGCGATACACGAGACGCAATATAGTCGCATTCGCCCTTATGTGGGATAGACTCGTGGCCGCCACGGTGTCGATGCGATGATCTGGACCCAGCTCTCCGCCCTGATCGTCATCGACATGACGATCGTCGGGCTCGCGCTCTTGATGCTCGGCGTCGGCGTCTCCCGCGGCATGTTCAAGAAGGGCGCCCTGCCGCACGGCGGCCGCCTCATGATTGCGGCCGGCATCGTGATCACCGGGCTCTACTACCTGGTCGACCTGCTGGCAATCACGGCGCTACCGCTGTGGGTCGAGCCGGCGACTCAGCTCGCCGTGGTCGACTTTCTGCAGCTCAGGCTGCGCGTCGTCGCCACGCTGGTATCGTTCGCCCTGATCGTTGTCGGCTTCATCGTCGTCGCAGTGCAGCGCAGCGTGCTCGAGGAGACCCTCGAGCGCAAGGACCGACAGATGCGCCAGGCCGAGGCGACGATCATCGAGTCGGAGGGCCGTTTCCGCTCGCTCATCGAGCAGTACAACGATGCGGTCTACTGCTTCGAGTTCCGACCGCCGATGGACATCAGGCTGCCGGTCAAAGAGCAGCTCCGGCGCTCGCACGAGGCGATTTTGGTCGACTGTAACAACGAGTTTGCCAAGTCGATGGATCTCGAGCGCCCATCGCAGATCATCGGTCTGCGCTTCGGCGACATGGATTCGGCCAAAGACATCGAGTCGCACAACCGCTTCTTCACGGCGTTCATCGAGTCCGGCTATAGCCTGAACGGCTACGAGCTGGTGTATCGCACGCCAAACGGCGACGACCGCGCGCTCAGCGTCCGGTTTCGGGGCGTCATTCAGGACGGCAAGCTGCAAGCGGCGTGGGGCGCGGAAAAAAGCATCTTGGATTTCAAACAGGCCGAAGCAGCGCTCGAGGGACGCGAGCATTACCAGGAAACCCTGGCAACCATATCGTCGCGCCTCCTGACTACGCCCAACGAGCGCATGGACGACGCGATACTTTCGTCGCTGCGCGACGTCTGTCGCTATGTCGAGGCCGATCGCGCGACCCTGGTCTGGTTCGACGAAGAGACGGCGTCAGTGCAGGTGCTGTATTTCTGGAGCGAGCACGGCGGGCCGCCCAAGGAAAGATTCTCGAGGGCTAGCTTTGCGTGGATGTATCCGCTGATCGAGAGCGGCGAAACGATCGCCTTCGCTAAGGTCGATGAGCTGCCCGAGTCCGCGGCTGCGGACAAGGCGGCGCTGAAGGCCATGGGTATCATGTCGGCGGCCGTGGTGCCGCTCATCGTAGAGGGCAAGCCGGTCGGCGCCTGCTCGATCACGAACGTCGTTTCGGAGCGGGATTGGAGCACGCGGGATCTCAAGGATCTGCGCGTTCTCGCCGAGCTGTTTGGCAACTCGATCTCCGGTTTGAGGGCGCGCAAGCGCCTAGACCAGGCGCTCGCCGAGCTCGAACGCGCCAAAGACCGGCTCGAGGCGGAGAACGTCTATCTACAAGAGGACATCCTGTCGACCCATGGCTTCCACGAGCTCGTCGGCGAGAGTTCAGACCTGAAGCACTGCCTGCGACAGGTCGCGCAGGTTGCCGCGACACGTACGCCGGTTCTGATTCAGGGGGAGACCGGCACCGGCAAGGAGCTGATCGCGCGCGCGATCCACGAGCGTAGCGAGCGCAGCGATAGGCCGCTGGTCAAGATCAACTGCGCCGCGTTGCCGGCCAGCTTGATCGAAAGCGAGTTGTTCGGCCACGAGAAGGGTGCGTTTACGGGCGCGCTGAGTCGTAAGCGCGGCCGCTTCGACCTGGCGGACGGCGGCACCTTGTTCTTGGACGAGATCGGCGATTTTCCGTTCGACCTACAAGGAAAGCTGCTCAGGGTATTGCAGGACGGCGAGTTCCAACGCCTCGGCGGCACCGACACCATACGGGTCGACGCGCGCATTATCGCGGCGACCAATCGCCGTCTGGCGGACGCCGTCGATCGCGGCGAGTTTCGCGCGGACCTGTTTTATCGCATCAACACGTTCACGATCGAGTTGCCGCCGCTAAGGGACCGGTACGGCGACATACCGCTCTTGGCGCAGCACTTCATCAATCTGCATGCGAAGCAGCTCGGCAAAGACGTCGGCGCGATTTCCAAAGACATGCTCGCCGAGCTCGAGAGCTATCGTTGGCCCGGCAACGTCCGTGAGCTCGAAGGCGTCATACAGCGCACGCTGATCACCACGAACGGTGGCCTGTTGCAACTCGACGAGCCGCTCGACAGGGATTCGCGGCTCGCTGCGACCGGCACGCTCGGCGAGCCGCGCGCGCAGTCGGTCGACCTGCGCACCGCGGAGAAAGACCACATCGAAGCGGTTCTCGAGCTGACGGGCTGGAAGATCGCGGGAGAGACCGGCGCGGCCAAGCGGCTCGGACTGCCTCCCAGCACCTTGCGTTCGCGCATGAAGAAGCTCGGCATCGAGCGCCGCATTACCGCCTGACCCCCGTCTCGAGGCTCGAAACATCGGCCTCGCGCGCCGCTTTCGCCGGCGGCCGAATCGACTTGACATAAACCGAGATTGGGCCCCGGTCGCGCCCTGCAAAGGGCGCGCCGCCGGGGCTTTTTTGGTTGTGAGCGACGTCACGACAAGACCGTGAGACCAGTCACAAAAACAGCATAAATTCAGTCATTTGCGTGCACGCGCAGAGGGTTTGCGTAACCCTTCAACGACCCGCAATGAAGCGGGGCCCCGAACGGGTGATGACGCAGCCGACGAGCGCCCCACAGCCATTCGGCATGCCGGCATCGCCGCTGCAGGAAAAGGAATGAACCTTGGTGCGTGCAACTTCGCTGCCGCTGCCTGACATCGATTGGGCGCGGCAGAGTCTCCTGTCCTTGCTGCTGTTGGTGGTGTCTTCGAACGCGCCGGAGGTGGCGTGGTCTGCCGGAACGCCAGCCGGAACGGTGATCGACAACACCGCTCGGGTCGACTTCGAGGTGGGCGGCACCACGATCACGGTCAATTCCAACACCGTCAGCATCACGGTCGACGAGCGCATCGATGCGGTCGTCACGCTGCAGACTCCCCAGGTTCCCGTCGCCGCCGGCGACAGCGATCGTAGCCTTCTGTTCAGGTTGACCAATACCGGCAACGGCAATGAGACGTTCAACTTGGCGATCGACAGCGCGCTGCCGGGCGACGACTTCGATCCTGTTCCGGCAGTGCCAGCCATCTACTTCGACACGGATGCGAGCGGCGACTTCAGCTTGGGGGACGTCGCCTATACGGCGGGC
>JBFGFX010000232.1:0-5728 GCA_041579335.1 Woeseiaceae bacterium
CTTGCCGCAACCGGACGGCCCGATCAGCGCCAATACCTGGTGTCGGCCGACCTCCAGCGTGACGTTCTTGATGGCGTGGTTATCTCCGTAGTAGACGTTCACGCCCTCGGCGATCATGAACGCATTCTCCGCGCGCACCTCGCCGACCGTCTCGCCGGAGAGCTCAGAGACCCGGCCGCCGGGCGGCAGCGCCTCTCGAGGGCTTCCGGACGCCTCCGCCGGCTCGACGGCAAGCCCGCCGGCAACGGAGCCCGTGCGTAAGGATCGTTCGTCGATGGATTCCAACTCACTCATTCCCAAGGGAGACATGCGCGCGTCCTGTGTCTTGACGTGAACGACTACCACTGGCGCTCGACACGCTTGCGCATGATAACCGCTGCCAGATTCATTACCAGAAGAAAACCGAGTAGGACGATAATCGCCGCGGAGGTCCTTTCGGCGAACGCCCGTTCCGGACTATCCGCCCAAAGATAGACCTGCACCGGCAGCGCCGTGGCCGGATCGGAGAAGCCTGCGGGCACGTCGACGATGAACGCGACCATCCCGATCATCAGTAGCGGCGCCGACTCTCCGAGGGCGCGGCTCATGCCGATGATCGTACCAGTCAGGATGCCTGGCATCGCGAGCGGCAGCACGTGATGCGAGACGACCTGCATTTTCGAGGCGCCGAGGCCCAAGGCCGCCTCGCGAATCGACGGCGGTACGGCTTTGATCGCCGCACGGGAGGCGATGATGACCACGGGAAGCGTGATCAGCGACAGCACCAGGCCGCCGACGAGCGGCGACGATCGCGGCAAAGCCATCCAGTTGATGAAGACTGCCAGGCCCAGGAGTCCGAACACGATCGACGGCACCGCCGCCAGGTTGTTGATGTTGACTTCGACGAGATCCGCCCAGCGATTCCGAGGCGCGAACTCTTCGAGGTATATCGCCGCCGCCGTGCCGATCGGGAACGACATCAGAATCGTTACGAGCAGCATGTAGAAAGAGCCCATCAGCGCTCCGCGTATGCCGGCGAGCTCGGGCTCGCGCGAGTCGCCGTTCACGAACAGCGCGGTATTGAAGCGCGATACGAGGCGACCGTCGGCGGTCAGCTGATCGATCCACTCGAGCTGCGCGTCAGACACCGGCCGCTGTGCCTCGTCGAGATTGCGGTCGATGTTGCCCTTGACGACCATATCGACGTCGGCCGCGGCCGGCAGGAGCATCGGCACGGTGCTGCCGAGCAGCTCCGGATTCCGTTCCAGGGCGTCCCGGACCATGTAACCGGCGGCGATGCTGACCAGGCGGTAAAGCTCTCTGCGCTCGCGCCGCCCGCTGACCTCGGGGAACTGCTCCCTGAGCGAGTTGCGCACGACCGCGTCGAAATCCGCGTAGGCGAGGTCGATCTCGCCATCCGGCGCCAGCACGTCGGCCGAGAACTCGATATCGAGCTCGATGTAGGCCTGCGCGAACGCCGATGCGCCTTGGGCGATCAGGGTCCAGAAGAACACGGCCAGGAACACGACGCCGACCGCCGTCGCCATCAGCCCGAACGAGCGGAACATCCATTCTTTGGTGTGCCGTCGCGCGAGCCCCGCCTCGACCTTACTCAGCGTCGATCGATGACTGTCGTTGACCATCAGTCGTATGCCTCGCGGTACTTGCGCACGACATACAGGCCGATCACGTTGAGTCCGAGCGTCACGACGAACAGGACGAGGCCGAGCGCGAACGCCGCCAGGGTCTTGGCGCTGTCGAATTCCTGATCGCCAACCAGCAGGGTCACGATCTGCACCGTCACGGTGGTGACGGCTTCGAACGGATTCGCCGTCAGGTTGGCCGCCAGGCCGGCCGCCATGACGACGATCATCGTCTCACCGATCGCCCGGGATACCGCCAGCAGGAGCCCGCCGACGATACCGGGCAGCGCCGCCGGCAGGATCACCTGAATCATCGCCTCGGAGCGGGTCGCACCCAGCGCCAGAGCGCCGTCCCGCATGGCTCTCGGCACCGCGTTGATAGCGTCATCGGATAGAGAGGACACCAGCGGGATGATCATGATTCCCATCACGACGCCGGCGGCCAGCGCGCTCTCCGAAGCGACGTCTAAGCCCAGCGATTCGCCGAAGGCCCGTATCGCGGGCGCCATCGTCAGCGCCGCGAAGAACCCGTAGACGACCGTCGGTATACCGGCGAGCACCTCGAGCAGCGGCTTGGCCACGGCGCGGATTCGACGCGACGAATACTCGGCCAGGTAGATGGCCGTCATCAGCCCGACCGGGGCCGCAACGAACATGGCGATCGCCGTGATCAGGAGCGTGCCGGTGAAAAGCGGCACCGCGCCGAAGCTGCCCGACGAGCCGACCTGATCCGCCCGGATCGCCGTCTGCGGGCTCCAGCTCAGACCGAACAGGAACTCGGTGATGGGCACCTCGCGGAAGAAGCGGACCGCCTCGAACAGGACCGACATGACGATGCCGATCGTCGTCAGGATCGCGATGCTCGAGGCGCCGATCAGCAGGCCGGTGATGACCTGTTCCACTCGATTCCGCGCGCGGAAGTCGGGTGCGACGCGACGCCACGCCGCGATGCCGCCGAGCGACGCGAGACCGAGGCACAGCACCGTCAGAATCCGGCGGCTTGCCTGCGAATACTCCTGATAGCGCAACGAGGCGTCGCGCAGGATGGAATCGATCTCTCCGGAAACGATGTCGCCGGCGGCCAGATTGCGGATGTTGTTGACGAGTAGGTTGAGCTCACCCGGCGACAGCGCGCGCTCGGCGTCCGGCAGGCTGCGCACCACGAGCGCGACAATGATCCGCGGCTCGACCAGTGTCCACAAAAGCAGGACCGTCAGCGCCGGCAGCAGGCAGTACATGACCGCCAGGTAGCCGTGGTAGCCGGGTAAAGAATGCAGGGCCCGGATGTTAGCCGGGCCGCCGGCAACGGCGAGGGCCCGCCTGGCGTTCAGATAGTAGGCAGCGGCCGCCATCGCCATCAGAGTCAACGCGAGTGTCGTTACCTGCATATCGCTGCCCAACTTCTCGTTACAGCAAGAAAGGCACGGTACCCCGGGGGGCTCTGTGCCTTGGTTGCCGTCGCGAGGGCGCCGTCAGCGGCGCCCGGCCTCTTCGCACGAGCGCTGTGACTTATTCTCCGGCGACGGCGATCGGCGTCAGCTCGCGAACCGCGGCTGCGATCTCGGCGCGTTCCGCATCGGGCATCGGAATCAGCCCTCGATCCGACAAATAGCCCTCCTCGCCCCAGGCGCGCTCACTCGTGAACTCGCGCAGGAATCCGCGGAGACCCGGAATCACGTCGACGTGCGCCTTCTTCACGTAGAAATACAGCGGTCTCGAAATTGCGTAGGAACCGTCGGCGATTGCCTCGAAGGTCGGCACCGATCCGTCCACCGCGGCGCCTTTTACTTTCTCCGAATTCTGATCGAGGAAGCTGAAGCCGAAGATGCCGAAGGCCGACGGATTAGCTTCGAGCTTCTGCACGATGAGATTGTCGTTCTCACCGGCCTCGATGTAGGCACCGTCCTCGCGAATAGTATGACAGATCGACTTGTAGCGGTCGCCGTCCGTGTTCTTGAGCGCATTGATCCATGGAATCGTCTTGCAGCCACCTTCCATGGCCAGCTCGACGAACGCGTCCCGCGTGCCGGAAGTGGGCGGCGGCCCCAGCACCTCGATTCTCTGCGCGGGCAGCGAGGGATCGATGTCGTTCCAGTGCGTATGAGGGTTCGGAATCAGCTCGCCGTCCGCGTCGCCCGGAACGTCCTTGGCCAGTGCCAGGAAGATCGCGCGGCGCGTGAGCTCGACCTCTTCGCCGGCCAGCGCGTTGGCGATGACGATGCCGTCGTAACCGATCTTCACTTCCACGACCTCTGTGACGCCGTTCTTCGCGCAGGATTCGATCTCGGATTGCTTGATCGCTCGAGACGCGTTGGTCACGTCCGGATAGTCGACGCCGACGCCATCGCAGAACAGCTTCAGACCGCCGCCCGAACCGGTGGACTCGACCTTCGGCGTCTTGAATTCGCTGCCGCGCCCGAAGCGCTCGGCGACCACCGTCGAGAACGGATACACGGTCGACGACCCGACGATGTAGATGTAGTCGCGGCCCGCCTGCGCCGACGCCAGGCCCGAGGCGGCCAAAACGAGCAACGCGCTTGCCTTGAACGCCAGCAGTGTGCTTTTCTTCGTCAATTTAGGTGTCCTCCACGTTTCGGCGGCGACGGCCCGTCGCGCAACGGGATCCCTCGACGAGTGGGGCACAGCTTAACGGCCGATTGTTACCGATTTATTGCAGCGCAGACCCGTCATACGTAACTGTTTTTAAATGCTTTTTTTCGTTTACGAGGCCCTCGAGCCGCATGACGCGCCGTGAGCCGACGCCGACCGTGATGCTGGACGATCCCGCCAACCGCCTGCTGTGCGAACTCGTCCGGCGGCGCTCCGTGACGCCGGACGACGCCGGCTGTCAGACGCTCATCGGCGAGCGCCTCGACGCCTTGGGCTTCGACTTGGAGGCGATGCGCTTCGGCGAGGTCACGAATCTCTGGGCCCGCCGCGGCAGCGGCGCACCGCTCATGTGCTTTGCCGGCCATACCGACGTCGTGCCGCCAGGACCGCTCGAGCGATGGCAGTCGAACCCGTTCGAGCCTACCCTCAGAGGCAAGCGCCTGTTCGGCCGCGGCACGGCGGACATGAAAGCGGCGCTTGCGGCGATGGTCGTTGCCGCCGAACGCTTCGTGGGCGCGAATCCGGACCACCGGGGCAGCCTCGCGTTTCTGATCACGAGCGACGAAGAGGGTCCGGCGCGCGACGGAACCCTGCGCGTCGTCGAGAAGCTGACCGGTCGCGGCGAGTCGATCGACTGGTGCGTGCTCGGCGAGCCGTCCAGCGTCAAGACCCTCGGAGACACGATTCGAATCGGCCGCCGCGGCTCGCTGACCGGCAAGCTCGTCGTGCGCGGCACTCAGGGACACGTCGCGTATCCGCATCTCGCCGACAGCCCGATCCGGCGATTCTCACCGGTGCTCGAGGCGCTGCACGCTATGGACTGGGATTCCGGCAACGACTATTTTCCGCCGACGAGCTTCCAGGTCGTGGAGATTGCGAGCGGCGCGGGCGCACCGAACGTCATCCCGGCCGACCTCAAAGCGCGGTTCAATTTCCGCTACTCGACCGAGTGGGATTACGGCGGCCTGAAGGACAGAGTCGAAGAGATCTTCGCCCGCTTCGACATCGATTACGAGATCGACTGGCACCTGTCCGGCGAACCGTTTTTGACGCGGCCCGGCCCACTGATCGACGCCGTCGTGCGCGCCGTCAGCGAGGAGACCGGGGCCGCACCGAAGCTGTCGACGGGTGGAGGCACGTCCGACGGTCGTTTCTTGTCGCCGAGCGGGGCGGACGTCGTGGAGCTCGGCGCCGAGAACGCGACGATCCATCAGGTCGACGAGCACGTGGACATCGAGACGGCGCCGCGGCTGGCGCAGATGTATCAGCGGATTGCCGAGCTCATGCTCGCATGACCAGCGCCGCTACGGGTGTCGCGGCGCTTTGCGCGCGTTGACCCACACGCCGTAGGCGGCCAGCAGCGCAAAGCACAGCAGCACCCACGCCGGCATCGACAGACCGAGGAAGCTCCAATCCACGACCGCACATTCGCCGGAGCCCTCGAATATCAGACGCAATGCCTCGCTCAGCGGGAAACTGTCGATGATGTAGTCGAA
>JBFGFX010000233.1:0-5727 GCA_041579335.1 Woeseiaceae bacterium
CGCCCTGAGTCCGCTGCTCGTCTCCGACGAGTCGCGAAGGACCGAGCTGCTAATCGAGGCGGAACAGCTGCCATCGCTGCTGCTGAACTCGGCGGCCGCGGCCAACGCCGTCATGCTGGGCGGCGGTTATTTCACGCCGCTGACCGGCTTTATGAATCTGACCGACGCGCTCGCGGTCGCCGAGCGCATGCACACCAGCGATGGGCTGTTCTGGCCGGTGCCGGTCCTGAACCGCACCGCAGACGTTCGCGCGATTGACGGCGCGAGCCGCATTGCGCTCAGGGATCCCAACGTCGACGGCAATCCGGTGATTGCGGTCATGGACGTCCATGACGTCGAGGCCGCCAGCGTCGAGCAGATCGACGCCATGACCGAGCAGGTCTTCGGCACCCTGGACGGCAATCACCCCGGCGTCGCTGTGTTTCGTGCCCTCGGCAGCTACTGCGTCTCCGGACCGATCGAGGTATTGAGCCTGAGCTACTTCGCGTCCGAATTCGCCGGGACGTTCAGGACCGCGGTGGAGATACGCGACGACATCGCGGCGCGTGGTTGGCAGACGACGGTCGCGTTCCAGACGCGCAATCCGATGCATCTCGCACACGAGGAGCTCTGCCGCATGGCGATGGAGCGCCTCGGCGCGGACGGCATCGTCGTGCACATGCTGCTCGGGAAGCTGAAAAAAGGGGACATACCCGCTTCCGTGCGAGACGCCTGCATCCGCAAGATGGTCGACGCCTATTTCCCCGCCAACACGGTGATGGTGACAGGATACGGCTTCGACATGCTGTACGCCGGACCTCGCGAGGCGCTGCTGCACGCGCTGTTCCGGCAGAACATGGGCGCGACGCACCTGATTGTCGGCCGCGATCACGCCGGCGTCGGTAGCTACTACGGTCCGTTCGAGGCACAGGCGATTTTCGATTCGATACCCGCCGGCGCCCTCGAGATCGGCATCTTTGCCGCCGACCATACGGCCTACTCGAAGAAGCTCGATTCTGTCGTGATGATGCGGGAGGCGGACGATCACACGCAAGACGACTTCTTAGTGCTGTCGGGAACGCGGCTTCGCGAGATGCTCGAGCAGGGTATCGCGCCGCCTCCAGAGTTCACGCGTCCCGAGGTGGCGGAGATCCTCATCGAGCACTACCGGGCCGAAGCCGCAGCGTAATCCTCACGGGGCCTGTGTTCGCGGCTCGGGTCCGGTGCAGGCAGAACCGCGGGCAGCCCGTTCGCCGAGCGTTTTCTGCCGCTCTTACCCAGCTCCGCGGTCGCATCGCATTGACGCACGAATCCGGATATCCTTCCGGAATTCGCCGCCGCGCGGGCGGCAAACAGCGATGATCGAAACGGACAGATGACGGCACGATACGAACCGGCCGAGATCGAACGAGAAGCGCGCGAGTTCTGGATGAACGAGCGGTGCTTCGAGGTCGGCGAGGATCCGGACAAAGAGAAGTTCTATTGCTTGACCATGTTCCCGTATCCGAGCGGGCAGCTGCACATGGGTCATGCACGCGTCTTCACGATAAGCGACGTCATCGCGCGCTATCAGCGCATGCGCGGCAAACACGTGCTGCAACCGATGGGCTGGGACGCGTTCGGCATGCCAGCCGAGAACGCTGCGATCAAACGCGGCGTGCCGCCGGCCGAATGGACCTACAAGAACATCGAATACATGCGCAGTCAGATGCAGCGTTTGGGCTACGGCTACGACTGGACCCGAGAGGTGACTACGTGCAGGCCCGAATACTACCGCTGGGAGCAGTGGCTGTTCACGCGCTTGTTCAAGAAGGGTCTCGTCTACCGCAAGAACGCCGTCGTCAACTGGGACCCGGTGGATCAAACCGTGCTCGCGAACGAACAGGTCATCGACGGGCGCGGCTGGCGATCCGGCGCGCTCGTCGAACGGCGCGAGATCCCGCAGTGGTTCATGAAGATCACCGCGTATGCCGACGAACTGCTCGATTACCTCGACAGGCTCGACGGTTGGCCCGATCCGGTGAAAACGATGCAGCGCAACTGGATCGGCCGCTCCGAAGGTATCGAGCTCGCTTTCGGCGTGGAGGGTGAGGACGAGCCGCTCCACGTGTTCACGACCCGGCCGGATACGCTGATGGGCGCGACCTACATGGCGGTCGCTGAGGAGCATGCACTCGCGACTCACGCCGCCGCCGACGATCACGATATCGCCGCGTTTATCGAGGAGTGCAAGAAGATGCACGCCGCCGAGGCGACGATGGAGACGATGGACAAGAAGGGCATGCCGCTCGGCATCTCCGCCATCCATCCGATCAGCGGCGAGGCCGTACCTCTGTGGGTCGCGAACTTCGTGCTGATGAGCTATGGCACCGGCGCGATCATGGCGGTGCCGGGCCACGACCAGCGCGACTGGGATTTTGCGAAGTCCCATGGCCTCCCTATCGCGCAAGTCATTGCCCCGGAAGACGGTAGCGAGATCGATATCGACGCAGCGCCTTATCTGGAATACGGGCGGGTCGTGAATTCAGGCGAGTACAACGGGCTCGACTACAGCCAAGCGTTCGATGCCATCGCCGAGCGCTTCGAGACGCAGGGCTTGGGCAAGCGCACGATCAACTACCGTCTGCGCGACTGGGGCGTATCGCGGCAGCGCTATTGGGGTACGCCGATTCCGATCATCTACTGCGACGATTGCGACGCCGTGCCGGTTCCGGAGGATCAACTGCCCGTCGTGTTGCCGGAAGACGTTGAGTTCACGGGCGTCGGCTCGCCACTGAAGGAGATGCCGGAGTTCTACGAAGTCGACTGCCCCGTTTGCGGCAAGGCGGCGCGACGCGAGACCGACACGTTTGACACGTTCGTGGAATCGTCTTGGTACTTCTCGAGATACGCGTCGCCCGACTGCGATGACGCAATGCTCGACGAGCGGGAAGCCTACTGGATGCCGGTCGATCAATACACCGGTGGCATCGAGCACGCCATCCTGCACCTTCTGTACGCGCGTTTCTTTCAGAAGCTCCTGCGCGACGCGGGACTGTCGTCGGTGGACGAGCCGTTCACCAATCTCCTCACCCAAGGGATGGTGCTGAAAGACGGCGCAAAGATGTCCAAAGCCAAGGGCAACACGGTCGACCCGCAGGCGCTGATCGACAAGTATGGCGCGGATACGGTGCGCCTGTTCATGATGGCGGCGGCACCGCCCGACCAGGCGCTGGAATGGTCCGACGACGGCGTACAGGGCGCATTCCGATTTCTCAAACGGCTTTGGACCGCCGTGCAAAACCACCGCACGGCGGGCCCGGCCCAGCATTCGGGAAGCTACACCGCCGAGCAACAGGCGTTACGGCGGAAAACGCACCAGACGATCGCCAAGGTCTCGGACGACATCGGCCGTCGCTACAAGTTCAACACGGCGGTCGCGGCGACGATGGAGCTATTGAATACGATCGGCCGCTTCGACGACGAATCGGAGGGCGGCCGCGCGGTCGTGCAGGAGGCACTAGAGTCCATCGTCCTGTTGCTCGCGCCGATTGTGCCGCACGTCTGCCACGCCCTCTGGCAAACACTGGGTCGTGCGCCGGCGCCAGTCTACGCGTCGTGGCCCGAGGTGGACGAAGGCGCACTCGAGCAGGACACGATCGAGCTGGTCGTGCAGGTCAACGGCAAGTTGCGGGCACGCATCAACGTGGCCGTGGATGCCGATCGAGAGCGTATCGAGGAGCTGGCGCTGGCCGACGACAACGTGAAGCGTTTCGTCGCGGATCGGGCGGTGAAGAAAATCGTCGTCGTGCCGGGGCGACTGGTCAATGTGGTCGTTTAGAACGGCTGCGACACTGATCGCGATCGTCATGGCGTCAGCCTGCGGATTCCAGATGCGCGGGCAGCCGACGCTGCCGACGGAAATGACGCGAACCTTTATCGCAGCAGACGACAGCCGCAGCCTGTTCTATCGAAAGCTGCGCTCCGAGCTGCGTCAAAGCGGCATCGACGTGGTCGACACGCCGGTCGACGCTACGGCCGTGCTGACCATACTCGGCGACGACACCGGACAGCGCGTGCTATCCGTGTCTGCGCGCAACGTGCCGCGTGAATACGAGGTCTACTACCGGATTACCTTCAGCTTGGAAAGCGACGAGACGACGATGCTTGCCCCTCGCGAACACACGGTGACGCGCAACTACACGTACGACGAGACGCTCGTTTTGGGTAAAGCACGCGAAGAAGAGCTGCTCCGCGAGGCAATCGCCGACGACCTGGTCCGAATCGTGTTCATCCAACTCTCCTCGCTCAAGCGCGAATCGGATGCTGCTACTGGGCAGTGATCCCGGGCAGGGGCTCCACACGCTGTTGGCGCGCTTCGGCATTCAGCTCGTCGCAGTGCCGGAAGGAGCGTCGATCCCCGGCAGCTATTGGGGCGAGCCCGAGGCCGGAGTCAGAGGAAAGCGCGTTTTCGCGCGCACCGATACGCCGTTACACTCGGTCCTGCATGAAGCCGCGCACATCGTCTGTATGACCGCCGAACGCCGCGCCGTGCTCGAGCGCGACGCCGGTGGCGACGATCTCGAGGAAGCCGCCGTCTGCTATTTGCAGATCGTGCTGGCCGAGCAACTGCCGGGTATCGGACGCTGTCGGTTGATGCGAGACATGGATGCCTGGGGATACAGCTTTCGGCTCGGCAGCGCCCGCCGCTGGTTCGAGGCCGACGCCGACGATGCGAAGCGTTGGCTCGAGGCGCGGGGCTTGCTCGGGCCGAACGGCGATCCGCGATGGAGACTGCACCGGTGACGCGGTACGCTGCGGACTTCTGTTAGTCTACATCCATCACTCGTCACTCTGCCGCGATCGTCCGCCGGCGGTACCGCCTCATGGCTCTGACTCGATACGTTCTCTACACTGTCGGAATCGCCTTGTGCACGTGGCTACTGACTTGGACGGAGATCGCAACCCCCGGCAGTCTGAAGCTGCACGTCATCGAATCCGCCGGCGACCTGCACGGGACGAGCGAGTACTCGCCGGTCGAGCTGATTCAACCTGCGATCCTCGCCATCTGCGTTTTGTTGTATGCGTGGGTCGCGCGGGACGCTCCCGCTCAGCGGCCTATCGCGTTCCTGTTCGGCGGGCTCGCGCTCGCCTTCATCGTTCGCGAGCTCGACTATTTTTTTGATCGCTGGGTCGCGGATAATTTCTGGCGTGTGCTGTTCGCGATCATTGCAGCGCTTCTCATCGTCTACACGTACCGGCATCGGCGCCGCTTCCGCGTAGCGTGGTTACGGCTTTGGCCATCGCCCGGTCTGACGCTGCTCTTTGCAGGCGCGACGATCCAGTTCGTGTTCGTGCAGATCGTCGGACACGAACCGCTTTGGATGGCTCTGCTCGGCGACAACTACCAACGCATCGTCAAGCTGGCCGTTGAGGAGTTTATCGAGCTGATGGGCTACTACCTGTGGTTGATCGGCACGCTGGAATACGCGTACCAAGCTCGCACGATCACGGTCCGCGAAGTCCGGCCGGCAGCGAGCCGACGCCGCGAGAGACGCAAGCCCAAATCAAAAGGCCGTTTCTGAGCGGCAACAGCCAAAACTGTAGGAGCCCGTCCCGACCGGCGACTATCGACAACCCGGGTCCGCAAGGCCCGCTGGCGGGGACTCTTTGGCGGGATGGCTCCCTTCGGTCCGATTTATTCCCGCCAAAGAGCCGCCCGCCATCGCGCCTTGCAGGTGGCTGCCGAGCTTGCCACGAAGGTTGTCC
>JBFGFX010000234.1:0-5721 GCA_041579335.1 Woeseiaceae bacterium
CCGCCCCATAGTCGCCAGATGCGCTCTTCGGTCGCGTAGAAGTCGTCGATCACCTGGTTCCTCTGCGCGGACGTCAGACTCGGGTCTTCGGCGACGATGTCGAAGATGCGGCCCTCGAGATAGCGCTCTTGGAAGCGGTACAGGAGCTCCGCCGGCAGCTGTTCGTTCTCAGGCAGCGACGAACTTCCGTCCGTGATTAGAAATCGGCGCGGCCGGACACCGGTCAGTTTTGCTTCTTGTATGTTCTTGTTGTCTTGAATATCGAGGAATAGCGGAGAGTTCGATGAATTGGTCAGCGAGTCGTAGGTCGCGAATCCGTCGAGCTCTTCCTGGCGCTCGCGCCGCGTCACCGTGCGTTGGTTCCAGACCGGCTCGTAGGCTCGCGTGTCGAGACGCGGGTGCGCGATTCCCTCCGGCGTCAGAACGTTGAAGGCGTAATCCTCGATGCCGTCGCGGTTCGCGTACGCGTTGCTGAGCCCGGTGAGGGCGCGCTCGAAGGCCGCGCGGGTCGGGCCGCCCTCGAGTTTGTCACCGGCGGTGCCGAAGGTCCGTTGAATGTCGTTATGCGTAGCGTGTATCTGAGCGTTGGCATCTGCTAGGGAATCATTGATGAACTGCTGACGCTGATCCTGAGGCACCGCGGCAATCTGCGCCCTGAATCTGAGCTGTGCGAGGAAACGCTGGTTCTGATACGCCTCATCCAGACTCCGTTCGGTCCGCTGCAGTTGGTGGTCCGTTGGATCGGAGCCCGAGTCGGCTTGCGAATAGGGGCGCGCCGCGACGCCAGGCAGTATCGCCTGCTGAATCCCAGCATAGTGATCGATCGTGCCGGCGAGCGCACCGCCGACGTCGTCTAGGAACTGTTGCCCGGCGGCGCGTTGCTCCGGTGTCAGCATCGGATCTTTGAGACGAGCGGCGACCAGCTCGACCGACGACAGCACGTCGACGAGGATCGGGTGAACCTGCTGATCGGTCAGAGAATCGTCTTTCGTGTGGAGGATCTCGAGCTGCTGCACCAGGGCCTGACCCGCAATGTCGAGGCGGCCGATCGAGATCGCCTCTCGCGCGGCATTGACCAGTCCGCCCGGCACGTTCCCATCGGCGATCGCCGCCTGCCAGGCGACGATCTGGTTCTGCCCGGCCTCCGCCGTGCTGAAAGCCCGCGCGAAGACCTGCGTATCGATGCCCGTAACCGTACCGAGCTGGCTTCGTCCCTGCTGGATGAGCACGTCGATCTGCTGATCATTCGCTTCCGACGCCGGCTGTTGGCGCAGCAGATCGATTTGCGCGAGCGTAAAGTACAAGCCGAGCTGTGAGCGCTGCTCGGGGGATAGCTCGCCGAGCACTGCTGCAACCGCCGCATACGCGTCGCTGTCGCCAGCTTTCTCGCCCTCGAGCAGGGCTTGTAATGTCTGGATCGCGTCGGCATTGCCCGCCTGACCGAGGAGGTTGATCGCGAGCGCCAATGTGGCGAGCTGCGACTCCACCGGGAGACCCTCGAGGAGCTGTGTCGCAGCGTCGTCGTACAGCGTGGACAGTGGCGGCAATTCGTCGCTGGCGATCTGGGCCTGCTCCGCGAGGCCGGGATCGGTCAGGAGAACTGCCAGTATGTGTCCCGCCAGTACCGGATTTCCGGGCGCTTTGGCGTAGGCTCTGTTCAAGGCCGCCAGCGCTTCGGCGGGCTCGCCATTGGACGCCCACTC
The DNA here is from genome assembly GCA_041579335.1 of Woeseiaceae bacterium. Classification (GTDB taxonomy): domain Bacteria; phylum Pseudomonadota; class Gammaproteobacteria; order Steroidobacterales; family Woeseiaceae; genus JBFGFX01. The sequence continues at coordinate 1,704 of JBFGFX010000234.1, forward strand.
CTGTGCCAGGGTGACGCCGACCATGGCGACCGTCTGCGGGTCGGCTGCGTCGCGCAGCCAGTTCTCGAGCGCGTCGACTTTCTTATCGTGCAGGTCACCGAGAGTGCCGAGGGCGGCGCGGTCATCGAGGCTCAAATGATCGTAAACGCCTTCGATATGGTTGATCGTCGCCACGAGCGCATTCGCCTGCGCCGGGCTCGACGGCAACGAGTCGATGATCTCGAGCGCTCTGACGTTCTGCCCGAGGCCTAAGAGATGACGAGCCTGACGGAACGCTGCTGCCGCCGCCTGATCTTGCACCGCATCGGCGTCGGCGGCATCATTCTGTTGAGCAGCAACGCCGTTCTGAGCGAGCGAGAGCACGCCGTAGGTCCCGGCGAGGTTTTCCACGATCCCTTTGGCCTGCTGTGGCGTCAGCTCGAAGCCCGAGGTCTGTATCAGCGACTCGAGTATCGCGATGACGTTCGTCGCCGCCTGCGCGGTCTGCTCGGGATCGGGGAAGCCTGTGCCATCGATGCCGCCTTGGTCCTGTAGCTGCTGCAGCACGCCGCTCATGCGCGTCAAGACCGTGTTCAAGTCACCCGAGCTCTCGACGGGCAGCGAGCGGAGGAACGTCAGCACCCCGAGCGCGTCGAGCTGGCCGGCTCGATCTGGGTGAAGCTGATTGCTAGCGGTTTGCAGCACGCCGAGATAGTGCTCGATCGAGCCGCCGACGAGCGCCTCGAGCTCGCCTTCCAGCGCTACCACGCCTTCGTAATCCAGCCCGAAGCTGGCCTCGAGCGTCGCCTCGATCGCGTCCTTGTTTTCCTCGGGTACGGTGTCGATCGCCTCCCGCAGCGAGATCGGCACTTCGAGTATCGTGCTGAGAAACTGAATTTGCGCGAGCTCTGCGCTTCGCGCGTCGGCATCGTTGCCGGCCTCGGCAGCGACCTGTCCGAACAGCGCGCTCAGGAACGCGATCGCGTTCGTCGAGCCTTCGGCAGAGATCCGAGCCAGCGCCTCGCGGGTGAGCGCTGCGGTCGTGTCAGGACCGATGGTATTCGCGAGTTGCGCTAACGCCCCCGGGACGAGTCGATCGTTGAACGCCGACTGGCCGATGACGGTGACGATCTCACTGCCGAGGCTGTCATTGGTGGCGTACACCACGACATTGGGATTGACGTTGACACTTGAGCCGAAGTTCGGGGTGTTGATGTCGTACAAGTAACCTTGACCCGGTTCATTAGTCGTGCCGTAGTTCGGACCGTCCAGCGAGTGCCCGAAGTCGGTACTCCAATTATTGTCAGCATCCGTGAGGGGTTCGCCTTCTTCCAGTACGTAGGCGAGCGCTTCGCCCTCCGTGAGCCCCAGTCCCAGCGCTTCCTCGTAATCTTCGAGCTGCTGCGGCGTGAGGTCATCGACCGTGACTCCCGCCGGCGTGGGCCGCGATGGCGTCGGAGTCCAGCCGTGACGCGGCGCGTCCGGCGCGCCGCCCGCATCCGGATTGTTCGCCTGTGAGTCTGAAGACGGCGTGTTCGGCTGAGACACTTTATTCCCGTCAGGAAACCGAAGCGTGACCTCGCTCTCCCATATCCAGTAGGTGCACCACTCGCCGTTATCGACGACGAACGTGAAGTGGCCGGCGTTCGCGCCGAGCGAGCCGCCGCTCCAATTGCTATCGAGAATGGACGGCCCAGGTTGCGTCGAGGCCGCGCTGTCGCCGCCTTCGCATTCCAACGATCGTCCCTGTTGGTTCAGCTCGTCGGCTTTCCGATCGGCCTCGTCGAGCTCTCGCGCGGCTTCATCGAACGCGGGATCGCCCGGTCCGGCCATGCCCATCAGCATGCGCACGAAGCGTGCGAGCTGCGCCGCATCGAAGACGACTTCGTGCCGGGCTGCGCTGTTCTTGGTCGCGAGCTCGTCGCGCGCCGCGTCGTCCAGGTCACAGGCATCATCCGGCACGGGCGGCACCTCGACGTCATCGGCCGAGGGCGAGTCGAGACCGAGCTGATCGGGTGGCGGCGAGCCCGTCATGGGTCGATCGCTGCACGGCTTGATCTCGATGCTCTTGGCCTTCTTGTAAAGACGGTCCAGTTGCTGAAACGTGTCCTCCGAGCGGGCGGAGTCCGCGTCGGCTTTTTCCTTGAGCGGCCGTAGCAGCTCGATCGGTGCCGAGCCTGCAGCGATCGCGCGATTGACGGTCAGCACGACCAGCGACGCCTGCCAGGAGTTGAACGCGGCATCGGCACGCGCCGTTCCGACCTTGTGCACCAGCGCCCAGTAGTCCTCCCGGCACAGGGGACCTTCCGGCACCTCCGGAACCTCGACCTCGCGGTAGTGCGGCTCGTGGATGTCAGCGTTCGCTAACGGATCCGTGGGCGGTTGCTGAGGCGGAGATTCCTTCGGCGGTGAGCAGTCTTTCTCCGGCGCCGCGCGTACGGTATTTTCCTTAGCGCTAATGGCGCGCTGCAGACGGCCGGCTTTACCGTTCATACTGGTCCAGAAATTCGGATCGTCCGGCGTGTAACCGGACTCGCTCTCCTCCATTAGGGCCAACAAAGAGCCGCCGGAGTCACTGGTGATCTTTCGCTCCAGCTCGACGAAGATTTGCCGCAAGCGCGACTGCAGCTGGTTGGCGATGCTCCGCAGGTACGCCAACGCGTCGAGGTCGATAGTCTTGTTGGGTTCATCGGGCGGCTCGCAATACATCTCGTATACTTTAAAGTCTTCGACCAAGCCGATCTGCGCATCGAGCCTCTTCTCGATAAGCTGTACCTCGTTCCACAAGTCCACCGCTTTCGAGGCATCCTCGGCCTCGGCCATGGGCGCGGTGAGGACCAGCAGGGTTAGAAACGCCACGCGCTGAATTCGAGCTGACATTGGAACCTCCGTCGCAGAGAGATCGCCGGCCAAAAGGCCCTTTCACTATCCATGCGCCATGCGGGCGCGATTCGCGCCAAACTTTTTGCAGAGGACCGCAAAGCGCTACTGGACTTGGTTCAGCGTCTTGATCGGCGTGATCGCGGCCGCCTGGCGGGCCGGATAGCTGCCGGACAGCATGCCGACGACGATCGATAGGGCGAGACCCGCCATCGCCGCCTGCGGCAGCACCGCGACCGGCCAGGCGAGATTGATACTGATCATGTACGTGACGATCAGGCCGATCGCGACACCCGCGACACCGCCGAGGACCGAGACGAGCACCGATTCGGTGACGAACTGCGTAATGATGTTCCGGCGGCTCGCCCCGACCGCGCGCCTGAGACCGATCTCCGGGCGGCGCCGAATCACGTTGACGAGCATCACGTTCATGATGCCGACGCCGCCAATCGTGAGCAGGATGAGCGTGATCCCGGACAACAGGTAACGCACGACACTCTGCATGCGATATTTCTGTCGCATCATCTCGATCGGCATGATGTATTCGAGCGGGCCGGCGTCAGTGCCGTATTGCAGAATCCGCTGCACGGCGGGGCTGACCTCGAGCATGTCCGTCTCGTCGTCGAAGCTCAGGATCAGCTCGTCGAGCTCCGGCTCGGCGCCGATCGCTTTCGCGCGGAGCGGCACGTAGACAACCCGATCGAAGCTCGGCAGCGACGCATCGGCCCCTTCATCGGCGGCTGCGTGCGGCTCGAGCCACCCGACCACGCTGTACCAGTGGCGACCGATCTTGAGGCGCTGACCGACCGCATTGCCTTGCGGGAAGAGCTCTCGGCCGAGATCCCAGCCCAGCACGCAGACGCGCTGCTCGGCTTCGTTGTCATGCCAGGTGATGAAGCGACCCTCGTAGGGCCGCAGGCGATAGTGGGCGCCGTAGCTGCGGTCCGTGCCGATGACCTGGACCTGATCGAGTCGGCCGGAGCCGGTCGACACCGAGCGGGTATCGGTCAGCACCGGTACCTGGTGGCGCAGGCGGCCGTTCAGCAGCCGCTGCAGAGCGAGCGCGCGGTCGTAGCGGATCGATTCACGGCCTTCCGGGCCATCGATGGCGCGGACGACCATCGTGCCCGCGCCCAGCAGCTCGATGGCGCGGTCGATC
>JBFGFX010000235.1:0-5693 GCA_041579335.1 Woeseiaceae bacterium
CGGGCGCTTGGCGATCTATCTACCTCGTCTCCTCGATGGGTCACGTCAATCGTTGGTCGGGGCAGACGGATTCGAACCGCCGACCCTCTGCTCCCAAAGCAGATGCGCTACCAGACTGCGCCATGCCCCGCGAAAATCGCTCCCGACGCGGCGACGTTCTCGACCGCTGCGGCGGGGAGCCGATGATACGGACGCCCCACCGACAGGTCAATCGGCGTACGACTCGTCGCCAAGCATTTTTTCTGGACAAATCCGAAGCTTACGGCGAAGTGCTTCTGCGCGGTGCGCGGCTTTGGTATCGTGCCGCCTTAGCGTTCGGCGTAGGGCCATCAGTATGACAAAGACGATATTCACTCTGTTCATTCTCGCATGGGCGGGGGTAGCCTTCTCCCAAGATGGGGCACCGGCGTATCCCCGCGTCGAGCTCAAGACGACAGAGGGGACGCTCGTCTTCGAGCTCGACCGGCGCCGCGCGCCGCTGACGGTGGCGCATTTCCTCGATCTGGTCGACTCGGGCTATTACGATGGCACGATTTTCCATCGCGTGATTCCCAACTTCGTGGCGCAGGCCGGCGGCTTCAATCGCGACTTCGAGCGCATGGAGAGCGACGCTCAGATCGTCAACGAGTCGGGCAACGGCCTCACGAATCTGCGCGGCACGATCGCGATGGCGAGGCTTGCCGAACCGCACACCGCAAACGCGCAGTTCTTCATCAACATCGCGGACAATCGGTCGCTCGATCCGCAGCCCGATCGCTGGGGTTACGCGGTGTTCGGCTATGTCGTCGAGGGTATGGACGTCATCGACAAAATCGCCGAGATACCCACCGGGCCGGGGGGCCGTTTTTCACAGGACGTGCCGGTGGCCGCCGTGATCATCGAGAGTGCACGCCGGGTCCAGAACTAGCCGGCCGCTCACTCTCGAGGTGGCTCCTCCCGCGACGTCTCGGGAACCCCGCTGTGGAACCGAAACTGGGCGTCGGGCTCGGTTACGAGACGAGCTTCCACTTCGCGGAACTCCGCAAGGCGCGCTCCTAGCTCGTCAGACCCGAGACCGCTTTCGCTCGCTGCAGACGACAAATAGCCCTCGAAATGACGCGCCTCGGAGGCGAGCAGGCCCGAGTAGAACTCCGCAAGCGGCGCCGGCACATGCGGTACCAGCGCCGCGACCCGCTCGCACGATCGGGCTTCGATCAGCGCGCCGACGATTAGCGCGTCGAGCAGCCGGTACGGCTCACGCGGCCGCACCCGCTCGCGCAGGGCCCCGGCGTAGCGCGACGCGGAGATTCTCGCGAACGGCACCGCCATGCGGTCCATGATCTTCTGCACCTGCTCGAAGTGGCGCAACTCTTCGCGGGCCAGGCGGGACATCCGAGCGCAGAGCGCGGTGCGCTCCGGGTAGCGATAGATGAAGCCGAGCGCCGTGGACGCGGCTTTTAGCTCGCAGTTGGCGTGATCCCGAAGCAGCTCGGGCAAACGCTCGCCTGCTGCATCGAGCCACGCCTTAGGCGTCGGCACCAATAGGACGTCCGCGATCGGCTCGGGCAAAGTCACAACCACTCCTCGATCTCGTCGGCGCGCTGTAATCGATCCTCCGGCTTCTTCGCCAGCATCATGTTGATCAGCACCTGATATTGTGACAACCGGTGCGGCAAGAGCGGCAGCGGTGCATTGCTGTGCTTGTAGATGATGCCCATCGCGTTGCTCGCCCGATAGGGCTTCTCGCCCGTCAACATCTCGTAGAAGACCACACCCAGGCTGTAGATATCGCTGCGCTCGTCGACCGCGCTCGCATGGCCCTGCTCAGGACTCATGTAGTACGGCGTGCCGAAGATTTCGCCGCTGCCGGTCATCTCCTGATCGAGACGCATGCGCTTGGCCAAGCCGAAGTCGATGAGCGCGATGCTGCCGTCGGTGCGAAACATGATGTTGCCGGGCTTGAGATCCCGATGCAGTATGCCGACGGAGTGAACCTCGGCGAGCGCGCTGCCGATCTGTCGCAGGTAGGAGACCGCATCCTGGACGCTGATCCCTCGTTCGATGCGTTGCTTGAGATCGCCGCCGGCCAGATGCTCCATCGCGATGTGCGCGTGATTGTCGCCTACGCCGAGATCGTAGATGCGCACGATGTTCGGATGCTCCAGACCGGCGATGATCTCGTACTCCTGCAGGAATCGGTCGAACGCGCCGATCAGGTCTTCGACGTCGGGGACCTGGCGCAGCACCTTGAGCACGATGCGCATGTTGGCGGACTCTTTTTCCGCCAGGTAGACCGCGGAGTATTCGCTCGCTGCAAGCTTGCGTATGAATCGGTAGCCTTTGATCAGCGGTCGGATGCCGGTGCGGAGATCGCCGACGAAGAGCGAGTCGGTCGATGCCACTCGGCGGCGATCCCTGAGGATGTCGCCGAGCTTGATCGTCAACGCATCGTGAGAAATCGCGTCGCGTATCATGTAGCCCGCGATGCCGAGGCGCTGCACCTCCGCCCGCTCTTCGGCGCCGCCGGAGCCGAAGTAGATCACCGGCGGGAATCCCGGCGTCCGGAAGAACTGGCGCAGCGTCGTCAGCGGCTCGCGCTCGCCCTGATCGTTGCCGAGCAAGACGATGTCGTTGTCCGCGCCCGAGAACTCGGCCGGCAGATGTCCGGCGGTGGTCGGATCGTACGCGGTGATGATGGCGTCGTTCCAGAACGTTGTCACGTGGTGCATGAGCAGCGAGCGAAACTCCGCCTGCCCGTCGATGATCATGACCTTGATGCTCATGCGGGACCGAGATCGACGGCGGGCGGTCGCGCAGCCCTGCCTAAACGGCGACGGCGGTACCGGGCTCGTCGGTAGACGCGGCCGTGTTTTCGCCGCGCAGCTGCGCATCGCGCAGAGCTTTGGCGCGGTCGTTACGGGTCGCTTCCAACTCTTTCAGGTATTCCGGCGTCACGTCGCCCGTGATGTACTCGCCCGAGAAACAGGAGGTGTCGAACTCCTTGATGTCTGAGTTGTCGTGCCGCACGGAACGAATCAGGCCGAACAGGTCCTGGTAAATGAGGCGGTCGGCGCCGATCATCCGCTCGATCTCGGAGACGTCACGGCCGTTCGCGATGAGCTCGCTCGCCGCCGGCATATCGATGCCGTAGACGTTCGGATATTTGACGGGTGGCGCCGCTGACGCGAAATACACGCGCCGCGCCCCGGCCTCGCGCGCGAGTCGGATGATCTGACGCGAGGTCGTGCCGCGGACGATCGAATCGTCGACCAGCAGCACGTTCTTACCGCGAAACTCGAGATCGATTGCATTCAGCTTGCGGCGCACCGACTGGGTACGTTCCGCCTGACCCGGCATGATGAACGTCCGGGCGATGTAGCGGTTCTTGATGAATCCCTCGCGATACTTGACGCCGAGGTGCTGCGCCACCTGCACGGCCGAGGTCCGGCTCGTGTCCGGGATCGGGATGACGACGTCGATGTCGTGGTCGGGCCACTCCCGGATGATCTGCCCTGCGAGTTGCTCACCCATCCGCAGGCGAGCCTTGTAGACCGACAGCTTGTCCATGATCGTGTCCGGTCGGGCGAAATAGACGAACTCGAAGATGCATGGCGCGCAGCGGGTCTGTCCCGAGTACTCACGGCTGTGAAGCACCCCGTCGTTTTCGATGTATACGGCCTCACCGGGGCGCACGTCGCGCAGCACCTCGAATTGCAGCACGTTCAGCGCGACGCTTTCCGAGGCGACGATGTACTCGTCGCCGACGCTGGTATTGCGGCGACCCATGATCAGCGGGCGAATACCGTTCGGATCACGAAACGCAACGATACCGAAGCCGATGATCATCGCAACCACCGCGTAGCCGCCGGAACAGCGCTGATGCACTGCCTCGACCGCGTCGAAGACCTGCTCGGCCGTCAACTCACCGCTGCTGCGAATCGAGAGCTCGTGCGCGAACACGTTCAACAGCACTTCGGAGTCGGAGTTCGTGTTCAGGTGCCGGCGATCGTTGAAGACCAGGTGCTCGGAGAGCTCGCGATGATTCGTCAGATTGCCGTTGTGCGCCAGGCAGATTCCGTAGGGCGAATTGACGTAAAACGGCTGCGCCTCCAACGACTCCGAGCTGCCGGCGGTCGGGTAGCGGACGTGTCCCATGCCGACGTTGCCGGTGAGACGCAGCATGTGCCGCTGGCGAAATACATCGCGAACCAGACCGTTGCTCTTGCGCACTCTCAAACCTTTCTCGACGTCATACGTGACGATGCCGGCAGCGTCCTGCCCGCGATGCTGCAATACCGTCAGCGCATCGAAGAGCGCCTGGTTGACCGGTCGATGCGCAACGATTCCAACGACTCCACACATGTCCTGTTTTCGCTCCTTCAGTCGATTGCGGGCAGCTCGAGCGGCATCTCGGCGTCCGATTCGGGCTGAATCAGCTCGATGCCCTTGGGCGCCATAATCCTGAGCCAGTCGGCGACGAATGCCGCGTACGGTATCAGCGCCGAGTCCCGCCACCAGTCATCGTCGTCCAGGTCCGCGAATTGCCCCGCCATGACGACCACCGCGACGAGCACCGCGCCGCGGCAGAAACCGAACAGCATTCCCAGTGCCCGATCCGTCCCACTCAGTACCGACAGCCGCACGAGCTTGGCGACGCCCCAGCTGACCAGACCACCGACCGTGACGATGACGACGAAAACCAGAATTCGGCCGAACCACAGCTGAAGTTCCTGGGAACTGAGCCACCCTTTGCTCAGCCCGCCGACGTCGTCGCCGAAATTGAGCGCCGCCCAAATCGCCACCAGCAGCGCGGCGATCGACATCGCCTCTTTGGCGAAGCCGCGCACGAAGCCGACGATGACGGAAAGCACGACGACGACGGCAATGGCGATGTCGACAATGGGCATGAGCGCTGATTGGGCGTCCCAAGGCTACCGGCCAAGCCGGCGATCGGTGGCGCCGATTCTAGCAGAACCCACTTCCGCTGCACGCGTCGCCGGCCGCACTCAGGGATGCGGGACGACCTGCCCTTCGTGACCCGCATCGGTTAGCTTCGCGGCCACGGTTTCCGCGGCGTCACGGTCCTTCTGCGGCCCGATCCGAACTCGATGCAGTTCGCCGGAGTCGGTGTCGAGCCGGCTAAGGAAAGCGGCGAAACCCTCCTCGCGCAGATCCGAAGCCAGCCGCTCGGCGTTGGCCCGGTTCGAGAAACTGCCGAGCTGCACGGCCCACATGCCGGTCGTCGAGGCCTCGGGGGAGGCGTCCTTCGCATCGTCTCTTACTGCCGGCGCAGGCTTGGGCTCGACCTCGGCGGAGCCCGTCTTGGCCGCGGCTGCCGGCGTCTTTTGCGGCGCTTGGGCGCGTGGCGGCGGCGTCGCTATCTCGGCCGCCGGCGCGGGCGTCTGCGCGACGGGCATCGGTTCGGTCCGATCTCGTTCGAGAACGATCGTCTGTTGCTTCCGTGGCTGGTCGTTCTGCCCTGGCAGTGTCACGACCTCGGTGATCGTATCGCGGTCTTCGGACGGTCCGTCCAGGAACACCGGCACGATCAGCACCGCGAATGCCACTAGGACGACCGCGCCAATGGTGCGCTCTTTGAGGGCTCGATCCACTAAGTAATCCGGAGTTCAGCCGTTCGCAACCCGCCCATCGGTGCCGACTGCGGCGCCAGTATAGCGCATTACCGAGAGCGGCTGTCGTCCGGAGTCTCCAAC
>JBFGFX010000236.1:0-5544 GCA_041579335.1 Woeseiaceae bacterium
CGACGATCTCGGCCTGAGTCGGAATGCGCACGTCGCCGGCTTTTCCGACGGCCGCGATCCTGTCGCCGTCGGTGACTATGACGGCATCCGCTATTGGCGATCTGCCGTCGAGGTCGACGACCGTCGCGCCGATCAGCGCCTTGACCTCGGCGCTTGCCGTTGCAGCGACGCAGATAGAGAAGATCGTGCAGCCTGCAATTAGCACGGCAAAACGCGAGTTAGTCATCGCCCCTACTCGTTTATTTGTCACTGCGCGCCGATGTACGCGCCGATGTCGTCTTCCACCACTTCCCAGCGGGTCGAGTCGCGGCGCCGGTTGGGGCCGAACGAATAGACGAAGAACGCCTCGCGGCCGGCATTGCATCGGTGGCGCACCCAGTACGGCATGTTCCAGGGATCGAGAAAGAATCGCGCGCGCTTGTCGTCGAGTCCCCCGGTTTGGAGATTCGCAAAAGCGCCTTGGTCGAGATAGCTTTGGCCGTATTCGACTCGGAACGTGTACACGCGCTTGTGTATGCCGCATCGTGCGCGTACTCGCGCGTGCTCGAAATCGGCTTTCAGCGCCTGAATCTCGATCTCGGCCGCGCGCGCCGCCGTTTCCGACCGGGAATGAACGAGGTTCGTCCCCTGCATCGAGGCGAAGCCGAGCACGATGGCGACTCCAGCAACGAGCGTCGACAGCCTTCCCGGGCCCGCTGCCAAACGGCTAGCGCCCCGGAGTGCCTGCCAGCCGATGGCGACGGACATGCCCAGTCCGAGCATGAGCTCGGCCCATTCACCCGTGAAACTCACCGGATAGGTGGCGTAAAAGGCGGCGGTGCTCGCGAATGCGGGCACGAGTGCCGCGTGCGGCGCGACGATGCCCAGGCGGCGGAGCAGGCGGCCGGTCGATCCCGGCAAGGCGATCAGCGGCAGCAGCACGCCGTAGCCGATCACGACGATCTGGAAGCCGAGCTGGCGCAGATCGCTCGCGATGATGTTGTGGACGTTGAGCTCCTGCTGGAAGTTGTCGGCCAGGAAGTACTCCGGCGGGGTGAAGTTGAACAACCGCTGGCCCCAGGAAATCTCCTCCATGGCCACCAGGAAGCAGAACAGCGCGAGTCCGGCGAGGAACCAGGGCAGACGGAGCTCGTCTCGCCACTCGCCGCGCGCAGCGATCGCTGCGGCGGCCGCGGCCAGCAGGAATGCCCAGACCGTCGACCATTCCATCCAGTGGTCTTCTTGCACGACGCGATAGTAGAGGTCGCCGGAGCCGGCCTCGAGCCACCAGGCGACGCCCGCCGGCGCGACGATCAGCAGGTTGGCGAGAAACCAGCCGATGTATCGCATGTCGCGGCGCCCCCCTCAGGCCAAAAAAATGGGCAGGCTCGGTGTGAGCCTGCCCCAGTATAAGGCTAGACGCCGCTCGAAATTACGGTGTTGCCAGCGCGTCCGCGATGGCCTGGACCTTCTCGGGCGTCAAGGCCATCAATGCCGGTGTGCCCATCGCGGGCACGCCCCCATCGATCGCGTCCTGGATCGCGCTGGCAGTTGCGTTCTGCACCTCGGAGCTCGCGAGCTCGCCGTGACAGGTTGCGCAGAGCTCGGCGTACAGCGCCACGCCGTCTGGCGGCGTCGAGCCGTCGGCGCCGGTGGCGGTGACCGTGACGCTGTCCGGCGCGCTGTCGACGGTGCCGTCGTTGACGACGAGCGTCGCCACGTACGCCCCGTCCACGTCCGTCGTGAACACGGGGTTTTCGAGCGCCGGATCGTCCAAGGTCGCGGCGCTGCCCATCGGCGCTTCGAGCGTCCATTTGTACGTGAGCATGTCGCCGTCGGCGTCGAAGCTCAGCGAGCCGTCGAGCATGACGCTGGCGCCGGTCGTAACGGCCTGGTCGTCGCCGGCGTTCGCCTCCGGCGCGGTGTTGACGACGGTACGCTGGTCGTTCTCGGCCCGGATGCTCTCGGCCACGAAGCAGCCGTTGGCTTCCTCGCCGAAGATCTCCGCCGGCCAGCCGGCCATGAGGTCCGCAAGCTCCGCAGGCGCCGTGTCGGTGCCGGTGTCGGTGATCGTGACGATGCTGATGTCGGTGCCTTGCGGCACGGAGACGCAGCGCTCGATCGAGTCGACCAGCAGCATGAGCGTCCGCTCGTCGGGCATCACCATCGTGATCTCGCCCGAGATGGACTCGCCGGCGCCGTCGTCGACGTCCAGTACGACCAGAGACGTCTTGAGCACGTCGGGGTCCACGTCGGACAGCATCAGCACGCCGTCGAAGTGCCCGGTCCGGCCGGCCGTCAGGTCAATCGACTCCAGCGGGTTCGCCGCCTTGTCGAATATGCGCGTTCCCATCTGCACCAGACCGGTGATGTTGGTGTCGTCGCCGAAACCCTGACCAGGTGCAATCAGCAGTCCGAATTCCTGCGTGGCGGGATCGAAATTCACCGTGATCTCGCCCTTCAAGCGCTCGAACGTACCCATCTCGCCGAGCTCGATTACCGCGGCCTCGAGGATCAGATCGTCGTCGTCGAATCTCGCGTCGCTGTCGGCATCGGAATCCCCGTGATCGTCGAGGTCGCTGTCGGAGTCGCTGTCCGAATCGACGTCGCTGTCCGAATCGCCGTCGCTGTCTCCGTCTGCGTCCATATCGCTGTCGGAATCGGAGTCAGAATCGCTGTCACTGTCGGAGTTGCCGTCGCTGTCGCCGTCGCTGTGGGTGGCCTCGTCGCTGACGCGGATGTTGCCGATTGCCGTCAGCGAATTGCCGGCCATGATCATTGAAAAGTCCGTCGGGTCACCGTTGGTGTCGAAGATCCCCGTGTCCTCGAACACCTGTACCGTCAGGCAGCTGCCGTCGCTGTCGGAGTCGCTATCGTCATCGGGATCTGACACACGGCCGTTTTGGCAAAGCACGAAGCTGCTTTCATCGGCATTGACCGAGTCGACGGTGCCGAAGACGCGCGCGAGCTTGTCGTCGATGTCGTCCTGGTCCGAGATCTTGACGAACACGACGGGACGGAATTGGTACTTCTCGCCATTGCCCGTCTCGGTTACTTTGAGGGATTTCTTCGCGTCGAGGTCGATCTCGACCAGGATCATCGTACCCGGAAGCACGAAGAACGTTTGTCTGGGGTTTAAGTCTATCTTGCCGTTGCCCGGCAGCTGTACGCTGATTTCCTCGGCAACGTTGTCCTGTTCGTCGAGCCTGACCAACGTCAGGTCGTCCAGGATCAGGCGGATTTTGTTGTAGTCACCGGCCGGCACGTCTTCGGCGATCGTGAACACCTCTTTGAAGCTCTCGAGCATCAAGAAATCGATTTCCTGAGCAGGGCCGGAGAAGATGGTCGCCTTACCGCCGTCGCCAATCAGCTCGATGCTCGAGATCGTGGCGATGATGCGGTCGAAGTCGGCCGTCGGCGCGTCCGTGAACACGACTCCCACGGTGCCGGTGTCGGCCGCCACCGGCGGCGGCGCCGCCGGGCCCGATGCCGTGGTAGTGTCGCTGCTGCCGCCGCCGCCGCAGGCGGCGAGCAGCACCAAGACGCCGAGCGGCGCGAGGCCGCGTCGCAGAATTCCGTTCCTTATCATGTTCTTCCCCTCTCGTTGCCCAACGGTAATCGAACGTATTTGAGAATTATCGTCTCACATATGGAAAAATCCACCTGTCGCGATCTGGCGACAGGGCGCCTGAAGAACTATTTTCTGCAGGAATTCAATGCGTTGAGACGAGAAGCACGACTGAAGCTCAACTGGCAGGCGACCGCCGACGCCGCTGAGCGGCTCTCAAAACGCGCGCGGCCGCCGCTTCGCGCGTGGACTAAGGAGCTTTGGAGGGAGCCGGCGGGCCGCGCCTCAATCGCTAAAGCGCAAGGGGTCCCCAATCGCCGAACAGTGAAAACGCCGCCCAGTAGTAAGGATGCCGGTACGCGTCGCTCCGCAGGAGCTTAAGCTGCGCCGAGCGCAGCGCCGCGGAACGCGGCGCACCGGCCAGGAGTTGCTCGTAGAGCGCGATCATCAGGTCCCTGGTCGCTTCGTCTGCGACCTTCCACTGACTCAGAATCTGGCTCTCGGCGCCGGCCAGCGCGAGCGCGCGCTTGAGACCGTACACGCCGTCGCCGCCGTAGCCGAAGCCGATGCCGGTCTCGCACGCCGACAGCACCGCAAGGCTCGTCCCTGAGAGATCGAGGCTGGCGAGCTCGAGCGCGGTCAGTATGCCGTCCTCGGCGCCAGTGCGTTGGTTCGCTCCGGCGAGCGCGAGGCCGGAACGGAGCATGCCTTCGCTGACGCTGCCGCGCCAAGGCTCCGCAGAATCGCCCGCCGTCGCATACACGCCGCGATCGCCGATGTCCGTGACGAGCGCGTCCTGCACCCAGAATCCGTGCGTGGCTATGTGCAGGATTTGCGGTCCGCGCACGCCTTTCAACGCCGCTTCGTCGGCGTCTGCGCCCGTGAGTAGCGCGGCATCCGGGATACGCTCTGCCAGGACTTCGCCTTCCTCTCGGGTCCCGGGCAGCGGACGGAATCGCATCGAGGCGAAGCTCGGAAATAGACTGAGGCCGCGCTCTTCCTCGGCGACCACCACATCGCTCGGTCCGAATTCGGGTGCGGCCACGATCAAGGGCTTTGCGCGGGGCTCGCGGCGATGCCGGGCGGCGCGCAAGACCTGACGTCCGCTCGAGAGATACACGATGTTGAACCGCTCGATCAGGAAACGGTTCTGTTCGTCGAGAAGCGCGGCGAAGGGCAGGAACACCAATCCGGCATCCGGAGCGATGAGCAGCGTGTCGACGCCCGAAACTCGATCGAGGATCGGCGCCATCACGAGGTCGTAGGACGCTCGTGACAAATCGCGAAAGGTCACATCGCTTCGATCCTTCAGGCGATTGCGGAGCTCGGGCGTTCGATCATCGATGGTCCGGAATTGACCGAGATCGACGTGGTCGAGCCGCTTCCGCGTCAGGATATAAGCGACGTAGCGAGCCCGCGCTTCTCCGGTCTCGGGCACGCCTTGGGCCCAGTAGAAAGCGATGTCGATCAGTGCGGCGTTCTCCGGAATCGCCGCCTGCACCTGACTCAAGGTCACGGCTTCCGCTACCGTCGTGCGTTCGGCCGCCACCTCGCCGATGCTCTCCTCGATGTCTGTGAGACGCTGCCGGACCCGGGCCAGATCGTCCTCGTGCGCGCCGCTGACCACCTGCCGTGCGTAGTCGGCCCGGGTTCTATCGAGGTCGTCGATCAGCGCCGTGGCGTCGGGAGCGTCGAGCCGGCGCAGGCCGGCAATGTTTGCCGCCACCGCGTCCCGTAGTCGGCCTTTGCGTCGCAGCACCGTCGTCGCCGCGAGCTCTCTTGCCTCGAGATCATCGGGGGCCCGCTGCACGTGCAGCGACAGCGTCGCATAAAACTGGTTGCCGTAGCTCCCGAGATAAAAACGCTTTTCGTCCTCCGAGCCGGCGATCAACGTACGGTCGATGTGAATGTCCGAAACGTCGTTGGCGCGCCGTTGCCAGTCGATCGCCGCGTCGATATCCCCTAATCGTTTGCTGACCACCGCTAGATTGTCGTAC
>JBFGFX010000237.1:0-5509 GCA_041579335.1 Woeseiaceae bacterium
GCCTACTTCGTGACCCTGATCCGGCCTGCTTTCGAAATGCGCGGCTCGATGGGTCTGCGCTTCGAGTCGCGAGACGATCAGCTCTGCCCTTACGGCGGCGACGCGATCATCTTCGGCGGCATCAGCAACGAGCGCGTGACGGTCCAGGCGATCAGCCGCTTGACGGCTGATCAGGAAGAACAACTACTGATTCGGTACGGCAAGAAGACGCCGCCCGACGCAGAGACCCCGGCCGACGTGAAGGGTGCCGAGGTCGAAGAGCTAGGCTGAGTCGAACCCGGCTTCCGATAGGAAGCACGACTCGGCTGCGCGATCCGCAATCTCCGTGCGGACCCGCCCGGTTGGTCCCTTGGGGCCAACCGGGTTTTCCTTTTGGCCGCTGAAGCGTCTCGGCGCAATGCGGCGTTGAAGTCCATTCAAAAACTGCTCATGTACTGGCGTGTACACTGCGCGTTTTCGAACGGCCTTCGCCTTGTCTTGCACCGGCTGAGACGCTTCAATCGGCCAAAAGTCGCAGCCCAGTTTTTGGTCCGTCACCTAACCCATGGCAATGGTTGGCCGCACCTGACGCATCTTCAGTGCCACCCGCACAAGCTCTATGTACACTCCGCTTTTTCGCGCGGCTCTTCCTCGCCTCCCGCCGCCTGAGAATCCCTGGACGGCGAAAAGAGATTCACCGAACGAACTTGGAGCGATGCGCATGGGTGGAACGTTGGACGGCATTCGCGTGATCGACATGAGTCGGGTGCTGGCAGGGCCGTGGGCGGGCCAGCTGCTTGCCGACTATGGTGCCGACGTGATCAAGATCGAGAAGCCCGGTAGCGGCGACGATACGCGCCGTTGGGGACCGCCATGGCTCGAGAAGGCCGAGCGCGACGACTCGCGCGTTGCCGCCTATTTCCTCGCCGCCAATCGCAACAAGCGTTCGATCACCTGCAATCTGGCGCATCCGGACGGTGGCCGCATCGTCCGCGATCTCGCCGCTGTGAGCGATGTCGTCATCGAGAATTACCGGGTCGGAACCATGGCGCGCTTCGGCCTCGGCGCGGAGGCGCTCCGCGAGCGCAATCCGGCGCTCGTCTACTGCTCGATATCCGCGTACGGACAGGAAGGCGCTCGCGCCAAAGAGCCCGGCTACGACGCGATGATTCAGGCTTCGGCCGGGCTGATGAGCTTGACCGGGGAACCCGCGGAGCAGGGCGGTCGTCCGCAGAAGGTGGGCGTCGCGGCCGCCGATATCATGGCCGGCATGTACGCCGCCACCGCGATCCTCGCAGCTCTGACGCGGCGCCAGGCGACCGGTCGCGGCCAGACGATCGACGTGCCCCTGTTCGACAGTCAGGTCGCCTGGTTGGCGAACCAGGCGCTCAACTACCTGATCGGCGGGACGGTGCCGAAGCGCTACGGGACGGCCCATCCGAACATCGTTCCGTATCAGGCGTTCGCCACGGCGGATGGACACCTGATGCTCGCGGTGGGCACCGATGCGCAGTTTGCGGCCTGCGTCGAATGTCTCGGCATCGGCGAGCTGGCAGCGGACCGCCGCTTCGCCGACAACGCCGCTCGCGTCGAGCACCGCGATTTGCTCGTCGACCTGCTCGCGGCGCGCTTCGTCACACGCTCGAGCGCCGAGTGGCTGAAGCGTCTCAAGTCCCGCCAGGTGCCGGTCGGCCCGATCAACGACCTTGCGGCGGTATTCGCCGAGCCGAGCGTCTCCGAGCGAGGTCTGGTCCGGCAGCTCGAACACTCGCGCGCCGGTGCGATTCCGACCGTCGCTAATCCGGTGCGCTTCTCCGAGACGCCGGTAGAGTACCGCTACGCGCCGCCGACGGTCGGCGAACACACGCGCCAGGTCCTCGAAGACGTGCTCGGCTACTCGGCGGAAAAAATAGCGGCATTGGCTGACGCCGGTGCTATATGATGGCGGCGATTCGTCGCAGCACCACGACTCGAGCGAAATGGACAACGAAACGCTGCCGGTCAGTCGGGCGCTGGCCGGCGTCAAATACGAGATTCGCGGGCAGCTTGCCCACCGCGCCGACGAGCTCGAGAAACGCGGTTACGAGGTTATCTCGCTGAACATCGGCAATCCCGGCCTGTTCGGCTTCCGCACGCCGGAGACGATGCGGCTCGCGATGATCGAAAACTTAAGTCAGGCCGAGCCTTACAGCCACCAGAAAGGCATTTTCCCGGCGCGCGAAGCGGTCGTCATGCAGCAGCAGAGCCGCGGCGTCCTGGACGTCAGCGCCGACGAGGTCTTTATCGGCAACGGCGTAAGTGAGCTCATCGACCTGTCGCTCAGGGCGCTGTTGAATCCCGGCGAACAAGTGCTGATCCCGAGTCCCGATTATCCGCTGTGGTCCGCCGCCACGACCCTGAACGGTGGCGTCGTCCGATACTATCCGTGTCCTCCGGAGGCGGGTTTCGAGCCGGACATCGCCGCGATCGAAGCGATGCTCGACGACAAGACGCGCGCGATAGTCATCATCAATCCGAACAATCCCAGCGGTGCGGTCTATCGGCGCGAGACGCTGACCTCCCTGATCGAGCTTGCCGAGCGCCATCGGTTGGTCATCCTCGCCGACGAAATCTACGACCAGATGGTGTACGACGACGCCGAGTTCGTCCCGATCGCGCCCATGGTCACGGACACCGTCTGCCTGACGTTTTCGGGGCTGTCGAAAGTCTATCGTGCATGCGGCTACCGCGTCGGTTGGTGCGTCTTCAGCGGTGATCTCGAGCGCGCGCAGCCGCTCATTCACGGCATGGAGCTGCTCGCCGCGCTCAGGCTGTGCAGCAACGTACCCGGTCAATGGGCAGTACAGACCGCGCTCGGCGGCTTCCAGAGCATCCGCGACTTGGTCCGCCCGGGCGGGCGCCTGTATCAATCGCGTCAGGCGGTGATCGACTGCGTCGCGGACAGCAAGTATCTGAGTCTGGTGGCGCCGCGAGGGGCGATGTACGCGTTCATCAAGCTCGACGAGGCGGTTACGCGCCGCTGGGACGACCAGCACTTCGCGCTGGAACTCTTGGAAAACAAGCACATCCTCGTCGCACCCGGAAGCAGCTTCAACACGCCTTACAGTGATCATTTTCGTATCACGACTCTGCCGGATCCCGATTCGATCGTCGATGTCTTCGGCAGAATCGAGCTGCTGCTGGAGCAACATGTGTGACGCCCGCGGCCAAGGCGAGCGCTACTACTGGCTGGCCGAGGCGCTCCGCGAAGACGGCATCGTATTGACCGCCAGCCGTCGGCTGGCGCGCGAGCTCCGCACCGCTTGCAACGAGCAACGGTTGGCGGCGGGCGCGCTTGCCTGGGCGACGCCGTGCGTCTTCTACTGGAAAGATTGGATCGGCGAGCTGCTCGTGGCGACCGCCGACGCCGCCGCGGAGCGGTGCATCGGCGCGAGCGCGAGCGCACTGCTCTGGGAACGCTACATACGACGACATCTCGATGCCGACGTGCTTTCGATCGGCAGCCTGACGCGTCATGCGCTTGCCGCCTGGCAACGCCTTGCCGATTGGCGCGTACCGCTGGACGCGGTCGCCACGGCGGCTCGGAGCTCGGACGAATGCCTTTTCGCACGGGCCGCGTCGGACTACGCGCGCGCGCTCACGGAGCACGGCTGGATTGATCCCTGGCAGGCCCCGGCGGTGGCGCTCGAACGGCTCGCGGCGGGGCGGGAGACCGTGCCGCGGCGGGTCCACCATGCCGGTTTTGACCGCACGACGCCGCTGGTCGCCGATTTCTTCGGCGCATTGGAGCAGCGCGGCAGTAGCGTTGTCGCCGCCGCCACGGCTGCTCGCCCCATAGAGACGCCGGTCGCCTCGTTCCGCGATACGGCGGCGGAGCTGCGGGCCGCCGGCCGCTGGGCGCGACAGATCCTGCTGCGCGACCCCGAGGCGCGGGTCGCCATCGTCTCGGCGGATCTGGACACCGAGGCGCCCCGCCAGCGCCGCTTTGTCGCCGAGGGTCTGGTTCCGGGCTGGCAGATGGGCGGCGGCGAGCACGCCGTCAATGTCTCATTCGGTCGGCGTCTGGCCGACTACCCGGCGGTCGCCACGGCGTTCCTGTGCCTCCGTTGGACCGTTCGACGGTTGCCCTCCGAGGACGTCAGCGTCGTGCTGCGCTCTCCGTTCATCGCTGGCGACACTCGAGCGGAGCGGGCGCGGCTGGATCGACGCTTGCGCAGTCTACCGGACCGGCCGTGGTCGGCCGCGGCGCTCGCCGACGCGCTCGCGGGAAGCGCGGCGCCCGAATGGCTGGCGAACGTGCGTCGCCTGGCGGCCATGCAGATTCACGCGTCGGCTCAGGCCCCACCGGCATTATGGGCGGAACGGCTCGAGTCGCTGCTCAGCGCGATCGGGTGGCCGGGCCATGGCAGTCTGGGAAGCGAGGAGTTCCAGTTGGTCAACCGCTGGCGCGAGCTCCTCAACGAATTCACCGAGATCGAGGTCGTCGCCCCGCAGATGACCTTGACGGAAGCGATCGGAAGGCTTCATGCGCTCGCCAGAGAGGCCGTCTTCCAGCCCGAGCAGGGGCCGGGTCTCGTGCAGTTGATCGGCGCCTTGGAAGCGGCGGGCATGGAGTTCGACCACCTCTGGATCAGCGGCATGGACGCGAATCGCTGGCCGGCGGCGGGCAATCCGCTGACGCTGGTGTCGCGCCGTTTGCAGCGCGAGCGCGGCATGCCCGATGCGACGCCGGCCGATACCCTCGAGTATTCGCGGAGGGTCCTCGAGCGTCTCAAAACGTCGGCTCGATTCGCGCGGATGAGCTGGGCGCGCAGCGAGCAGGACGCCGTGATGATGCCGAGTCCCTTACTGGCAGCCGCAGGCGTCGCAGATGATCCGGGTACGCCGGATCCCGGCTGGTACGCCGCGACGCTGATCGGGCGCGCGCCGGTGCATACCGAACCCGACGATCCGCTTCCCGGCATCGCCGGTATCGAGCGCGTGTCGGGCGGCGCCCGCACCGTGGACCTGCAGCGGACCGAACCGTTCGCGGCCTTCGCTCAAGGTCGGCTCGGCGTGCGGGAGCTCGCGCGGTATCAGTCGGGATTGCCGGCCAACTTGCGTGGCAGCCTGTTGCACGATGCGCTGCACGAGCTCTATCGCGAGCACCCGTCGCAAAGCGACATCAGACGATGGAGCGCTCAGGAGGCGCGCGAGCGCATCGTCCGCGCCGTCGATCGTGCGCTGTCACCGTCCGAGCGGCGCGCGGATGCGGTGCTGCGACGATTGCTGGCGCTCGAGCGGTCCCGCCTGGATCGCCACAGCGCCTGCAACGGATCGGTGCTGAAGAAATCTGTTCATCATCGGCGTCCGGCGTCGACTCTCAACGCTGTCACCGTGGATACGGCGTCGCGACGCAGGCCGGGGTCGCCGATCGAACTCAGGCCGGCGACAGCGGGCTGTCCGCCGCCAGATTGACGGTGACAGCGACCGTCACGGTGTCGGAGTCCAGCTGACCGTCGTTGGCCGTGTACGTGAAGGTGTCGATCCC
>JBFGFX010000238.1:0-5495 GCA_041579335.1 Woeseiaceae bacterium
CCAGAGCCGCCGTCGGCAGCTGCTCTGTCCCGCCCGGCACCGCGCGTTTGAGCTCCGCTTCGAATTCCCGGCCGCCCCACTCCGTCTGCAGCACGTGGACACGGCGGATGCGCTCTCTGAGCAAGCCGATGTTGTCCTGCGATACGGCGGCACGCACCGTCAGGTGATCGGACGGATCGACGACGTAGGCCACGATCTGGCCTTTACGCACGAAACGCCCGGGGAGGTCCTGTCGCTTTGGCACGATGAAAACGCCCGCCCGCGAGCTCCGCATCGTCAGGGATTCCGCCTGCTCGCGGGCTCGCTCGAGGTCTCCCGCCACGGCGGCAAGCTCTTCGCGGAGTATCGCCACCTGTACCTGATCGATCGTCTGGGCGAGCCGGAGCTGCAGCTCGAGCTCACGTTGGTGCGACTCGAGCAATTCGACGCGGGCCTCGAGGAACGGGTCCGTGGACGCGATGAGCGCGTCGCCCGGCTCGACGCGCTGGCCGTCGGGCACTAGGACCTCGTCGATGAAACCGTCCGCGCCGGCTCTGAGCTGAGACTGCTCGGGCGGCCAGACGACTCCCTGGGTGCGCGTCCAGAGCGGCAGCGGAATCGCGAACAGAAATATGAGCAGTCCGACCACGACGGCCGCCGACGTCGACAGGGCGCGCCCCCGATTCTTGCGGATCTTCGGACTCGAGAACAGAAATTTCATGCTTTTACCCACGGGAATGATGACCTGAGTGATGATCGCCCAGGTCGCGAGCAGGACGCCGATCGCGAAGAACCGGCTGCCGATGTACATCACGATCACGGTCAGGATGAAGATGCGGTACAGAAACGCGGCGATGCCGTAGAACACGAACCAGCGCCGCTCTCCCGGCGTGTCCGCAGGCGAATCGGCGTCTCTGGAGCCGAACAGGTATTTCTGAATCAGGTAACCGAGATGTTTGTTCGAGCGGTTGCCGAGATTCGGAATCTCGAGCGTGTCGACGAGCACATAGTATCCGTCGAAGCGCAACAGCGGGTTCCCATTAAATAAGAGTGTCGAGACGCCGCTAATGAGCATGACGTTGTAGGCGACGGTATGCACGGCACCGGGCTCGACGCTGAGCCAGACGAAGAGCGCGATCGCGCCCATGAACAGCTCGGCCATGATGCCGATGCCGCCGACGAGCATGCGGCGATGCTTGTCGCGAAAGCCCCAGGCCGACGATGCATCGACGTAGGGCACGGGCACGAGGACCAAGAGCATGATGCCGATCTCGTGCACTTCGCCGCCCGACACTTTCGTCGCGTAGCCGTGACACAGTTCGTGGATGGCTTTGACGAATGGATAAACGAGCCACAGTAGGACGAGGTTCTGCGGCGCGAGCGCGCGATCGACGATGTTCTCGGTCAGCTCCGACCAGTTGGCGGCGGCCAGGACCGTGGCGGTACCGACGGTCAGGAGCCAGATCCAGGCGCCGTATCGCGTGAAGACGAAGCGCACGTACGGCAGGGTTCTGGTCAGGAACCGGTCCGGATCCCAGAGTGGAAACCGGACCGCCAGCGGCGTCCAGATGCGCTGCTTCCACTTGAGGCGCTCGAAGCGACGATGACGCCTGAGCAGCTCGCGACTGTCGGGCGTTACGTCGCAGATCAGGACGTCGGCGGCGTGCAGCTGACCGAGGAGACGAATGACTTCGTCCTGGGTCGGTGCCGCATCTCCGTCCTGCTCGTTCAGGGTGTCCCAGAGCTCGTCGACGGTGCGCTGTCCGTCCATCAGGCCGATGAAGCGGTACGCCGCCGGCGAGAATCGGTGCGATCGGCCGCCGGCATGGTCCTGGAGCACGTACCAGACCTTGCCGCGATAATCGTGGCGGTGCAGCTCGGCATGCCGCCGCAGGCGCGGCTTCAGGTCGGCGACGCGGTACCAGGACGGACTGAAGAGGCTCTCAGCCATGGGGATACCGGCCTACGGCCACCATGACCAGGAGAACATTCTCATCCAGTAGACGATCTTGTGCGTCCAGATCCAGATCACCTTGCGGCGGCCGGCGTCGATCTTGCCCACGCCCTCCATGCCCGGGCGGAGCACTGCGGGGGGCTCCCCGATCAGGCTCGCCTCGACGCGGAAATAGTTGCGTCCTTCCTCCGCAGTCGATATCGGCGTGATCTTGTCGACGTGAATTTCGAGCACCTCGTTGGGCATGCCGGTCAGCGCGAGGGAACCAGTCTGCTTCTCGGTGACGGTGCCGATGTCGCGCTCGTCGACCTCGAGGATCACGCGATAGGAATCGAGCGGCGCCACTTCGAACAGGATGTCGCCCCGCTCCACCGGTGCACCCAGTGACTGGCTCAGGTCGCCGGCCACGACCACGCCGTCGAACGGCGCCGTGACCTCGACCCGCGCGAGCTGCTCGTCGAGCAGCGCAATCTGCGCCTCGGCCTGTTCGATCTGGGCGGCGAGGATGCCGGCCTGCGCCCGGTCGCGTTCGGCCAGCGCTTCGCTCTGCTCGCGCTGCCGCTGAGAGCGCTGGCTCATCCACTTCAGGCGCTCGAGCCGCAGATCGCGATCGTCGAGCGAGGCCATGACCTGCCCCTCGGTCACCGTGTCGCCGGCACGCACGTCGGCCTGCGCCACGTAGCCCGCCATCGGCGCGGCCAGCACCCGCTGCACCGTGCCTTCGAGCCTCGCGTCGGCGGTAACCCGGTAGTCGCCGTTGGCGAAAGCGAAGAAGACCAGCAGCGTAATGGCCGTACCGGTCGCTAGCTTCAGGCCGACGTTGCGCGGGCCTACGAGCCGCCGGACGTTCTCTTTGCCGGCGTCGATGGTTTTGCGAATCAGCCAGCGGTCGTCTTTGCGTTTGAGGTCGAGGATCGGACCGAGCAGCGATGCCGCGTGCTCGCACAGCCGCCGCGTCTTTTCGTCGAGCGGCAAGCCGCTCGGCATCTCGAGCGTGATTGCACCAAGCAGCTCGTTGCCGTCGGTGAACGGCACCGTGCAGATCTCGACGTTGCCCTGCTGCTCGTGCAGCTCCGCGTGTGAGCGGGTGACCTGCAGCGGGTGATCCGGCGGCGCCGGATAGACGACCGTCGCCTGCTGTTCGATCGCCTCGTCCATCGTCGCCTCGATCGCCCGGATCAGATTCGCTTTCTTGCCGAAGGTCGCGCTGTGAGAGACGCCGCGGACCTCGGCGTGCTTGCCTTTCAGGAACCCGATGGAGACGCGCTCGCAGCCCAGGCGACCGGCGAGCTCCGTCGCTACGGCCGTCACCGACTCCTGAAAACGCTGGTGGTGCACGCTGGTCGCTACCGTTTCGAGCACGGTGATCAGTCGATCGCTCGGCGGCGTCCAGTGTTGCCGGATGAAGGACTCGATCCACGAACAGCGCCATTCCAGGCTCGAGATCAGCGCTCCGGTGTCCCGCTCCGGATCCTGCTCGAGCTCGAAGGCGATGGCGCCGTATACGTTGTCGTTGACGACGACCGGCGCGGCGACGAAATCGTGGCTGCGGCCATGACCCGCCGTGGACGCTTTTCCGTTACGCACCAGCGACTTGCGCTCTTTGATCGCCTGCTCGATCGCCTCCGCCAGCGGGCGGCTGCCGGAGGATCCCAGCGGCCAGACGGCCACCGGCGCGAACGGGCCGCGCCCCTTTGGCCCCAGCACGACCACGCCGCACTGGATCCCCTGTATCAGCTCGCTCTGAATCTCGAGCCAGATCCCGGCGAACTGCTCGGCATTCGCGGCCTGCTTCAGCCGGGTCCAGAGATCCGTGTCTTTTGAACTCGCCGACGATCGACCGACCGCATCGCTGCGGACGGTGTCCCCTGAACGCCCCATTGGCCCCTCTCGATGTCTGGCTCTATTATTGCCGCCACTTAGAGTAACGCGCTAAATGGCAGAACTTTCTTATTGATCTTTTGGGCAAAATACATCGCCCGGGTTGAATGAGCAACCTATAATTCGGCGCGCCCTAATTGCTTGTTCTCAAGACGAAAGCATTGCGAAAATCGGCGCACGGTGACGCGCTGTGCGCCCTCAGAGTGCCGCACGCGAGCGTACGTCTACTGGCGATGTCCAAAACCGTGCGTCGGCATCGAGTCGTCTTCGATGCCCGACAGTGCGTCAGGCTCGATCGTTTAGCAGGCGTCGACCCGATCCAACATGGAAGAAGGTGAGTCGAGCGCGCGGATGATGTCGTTCGATGGGTCGACAACGCGCAGCACGCGCGAACGCCGCATCAGGTCGAAAATGGCCAGGGATGGTCGACATCATCGACTCCCGATTCGAGCCATTTGCCCCACGCGAAGCCTCGCACGTGGCCGAGCTCATGCATCACCGCGCCGAGGAGATCGATGTCGCTGGCCGCGTCGAGATCGATCTCGATCCGATTGCCGTTGTGCCGAGTCAATTGCACACCCGGCAGATCGGCCGTCGAGACGTCGACGTTTTCGAGCACTGCAAAACTCGGTGGTCGGTCCGTCGCTCGCGGGGCGTCATCCTCACCGCCGCAGGCCGGGGTCGACCGTTTGAGCGCCCTCCAGACCAACGCCGTGAACAGCGGCTCGGCTGAATCGTACCTTGCAACGCGCACCGGCCGGCAGCTCGAAGCCGGGGTTCGGCAGTATCAGCCTGACTCCGAAGGTGCGGCTCGCGGCGTCAAACACCTTGTCTGCCACCGCGACCTGTGCATTGTAGACACCTCCGATCGGCTCCTCGGGCATGACCTCTGCTTCGGATCCGGTGGCAATGGTGCCGTAGCTGTCTACGGGCACGAACACCTCGACATTGAGCGGATCGATCTCGGCAATCGTCATGACCGTTGCCTGCTTGTGGACATACTCGCCCAAGCCCATCGTGATGTTGACGACGACGCCATTCACGGGGCTTTTGATCGAGCGCCGAGCCAGTTTTTCCTTCGCTTGCTCATGTTCGACCTTCGCGACCTCGAACTCGGTCTCGGCGGCCTGCAATGCCAGTTCTGCGAGCCGCCTCTCTATCCTGGCTTCCTCGAATTCCCTTTCGGGCACCAGCTTGTCCCTGTAGAGGTCGGCGATTCGCTCCTCTTCACGGAGCCGGTATTCGGCCTCTGCGCGCGCCGAGCGGACGCCGACGTCAGTCTCCGACCGAATCCGCGCCCGCTCTGCCTGCAGCCGCTGTTCCGTGTCATTGAGCGTCGCGAGCGGTTGGCCTCTCCGAACCACATCACCGCGTTCGACGAACAAGTCCTTGAGGATGCCCTCGTCAGCACTGCCGAGCTCGATCGTCGATCGCGGCTCCATCACGCAGTCGAAGCTCATTTCCTGCGCGGCAGACGTCATGGCACAGATCAAGGCGACGCATGCGAGACTGCCGCGACAACCAGGCGCGTTGCCAATCCTGTACTTCATTCGAGATGCCCGGAAAACGCGAGCAGGCCGCCCAGCTTGCTGTCCTGCTTCAACAGCGCCGCTCGCGCACGAAAATGCGAGCGCTCCGCCCTCCGCTGTGCCCGGTCGAACAGCGACAGCCCGAGGTGGTA
>JBFGFX010000239.1:0-5494 GCA_041579335.1 Woeseiaceae bacterium
CAGGTCGCCCGTCAGGACGGGCTCCTACAAGCCGGTGCCAATGGAACTGTCGAGGGACCGACGGTCTCGCGTGGTAGGATCGGCGGACCGCGATAACGGCAATTCTCGAGGGAGAGATTCACGTGCGCTTCCGGATTCGCTTTACCGTCTTGCTCATGCTCACACCGCTCGGTGCCTTGGCCGCCGACCCGGTCAACGTCGACGTCGTCAAGAACCCTTACGGCGGCTCACGGAACGTTCCGGAGCTTTCGATCAACCCGGACTACATCCACGCGGCCGGCCTCGAGCGTTTGATCGAGGCCTGGGGCGGCGAGCTCATCCGCCCGGTGCAGGAGGCGCGGCTGAACGCGGAGCAGGACAAGCAGTACGGGGCCTGGAATCGCATGGCCCTTGCCAATGCGAACTTCGCGGACATCGTTCGTGAGGGTCGCCTCGAGGATCCGATCACTATCGGGCTCGAGGCGAACTGTAACGATCTTCTCGGCATGCTCGCAGGTCTCAAGTACGATGCCGACGGCAACGCCAATCGGGTGGGCCTGGTATTCATCGACGCACACGGCGACTTCAACGTCCCGGAAACGACGCTGTCCGGCATGCTCGGCGGCATGCCGGTCGCGGTCGCGGCGGGACACGCGTTGCACAATCTGCGCTCGACGGCCGGGTTGGCGGAGCCGCTGCCGATGAGCCACATCGTTTGGGGCGGCGTACGCGATCTCGATCCGCTCGAAGCCGATCGCTTCCGAGAATACGAGGTGCAGCAGTTCTCGGTTAAGGATATCCGCGAGCTGTCCACGAATCTCAGGCGCCAGATCGACGACCTCGCCGACCGCGTAGACCTGATCTACGTGCACATCGACATGGACGTGCTCGATCCGGCCGAGGTACCCGGTCACAGCCTGACCGTCGCGGACGGCCCCAGCAGCAAAGAGCTCGCGGCCGCGATTGCGCTCATGTTCGAAAATCCCAAAACCGTCGCGCTCGGCATCGCCTCGACGCCGGCGGGGTCGCTCGATCCGCATCAGCTCAGCCGCCGGGCGGCGTTGAATCTGATCGAAGGCGCGATCGTGGGTGCGCGGGCGCGCTGAGCCGTGCCGCGAATATCGATTCTGGCGGCGTTGGCGGTGACGGCATGCGCGTCACAGGCTCTCGGCGAAACGGTCGACGAGCGCTGGACGCTCGGCGTCGACGAGTCGATCACCTGGGAGACGGTGTCGACTCTGTCGCAGGAATCCGCGGACGCGATCGCGGACGAATACGCCACCAAAGAGGTTCATCCGGTGCTGCAATTTCGATGCTCTCCGAGCACCGGCCTGGGGATTCGGATCGATTGGCGGCGTTTTGTCTCGTCGTTCAACACGGAGGTCGGATTCCGTGTCGACGATGGCGAGGCTACGTGGCTCAAGATGGGGGTGGATTCATCGAACCGGATGACGCTATCCAAGTCGCAAGGTGACACCGACAATCTGATCGAGAAACTCACCGACGGCAAAACGCTCCTGGTCGAAGTCGCGCCCTATTCTGAACCGTCGGTGGTCGTTCACTTCGATGTGTCGGCGCTCACCCGGGCGCTGCAAGAGCTCGAAGCCGACTGCAGCTAGACCTCATCCGTCACGCCGAGTCGCTCGTGCATGATCGGGCTCGTCGTCGTGTACTGCAGGTGCACCTTCTTATCGGGTTCGATGCGCTGCTTGATCGCAAACGCCGCGAGCGCCGCCTCGTGGAAACCGCACAGGATGAGCTTCTTCTTGCCCGGATAGAAGTTTATGTCGCCGACCGCGTAGATGCCGGGTTCCGAGGTCTCGAACTTCTCGGTGTCCACGTTGATGGTCTTGCGATTGATGTCGAGACCCCACTCCGCGATCGGGCCCAGCTTTGGCGCGAGCCCGAAGAAGGCGAGCACGTGATCGACGTCGACCGTGGTCCCGTCACCTTCCTTGGGCTGGATCACGATCGACGAAACCCGGTCACCGTCGCCGTGTAGCTCTGTCACCTTCGCTTTCTCGAACAGGTCCATCCTGCCCGCCGCTACGTACTCGCGCATCTTCTCGACCGACGCGGGCACCGCCCGATACTCGTCGCGGCGATGCACGAGCGTGATGCGCTCTGCCACGTTGATGAGCTCGAGCACCCAGTCCAGCGCCGAATCGCCGCCGCCGAGAATCGCGAGCCGCTTGCCCGCGAACTGCTGCGGATCTTTGACCCGGTAGTGCACCGTGCTGCCCTCGAACGCCTCCACGCCCTTCGCCCGCAGCTGACGCGGCTGGAACGAACCCACCCCGGCCGCGATGACGACCGCCTTGGCGTTGAACTGCGTGCCTGCGCTGGTCTCGACGAAGAACGTGTCGTCTTCTTGGCGACGGACGACGGCGACTTCCTGACCGAGATGCATGCCGCAGTCGAACGGCTCGATCTGTTTCATGAGCGCATTGGTCAGTTCCTCACCGGTACACACCGGGATGCCCGGGATGTCGTAGATCGGTTTGTCGGGATACAGCTCCGTGCACTGACCGCCGGGCTGGCGAATCGAGTCGACGACTTCGGCTTTGACGCCGAGCAGGCCGAGCTCGAAGACCTGGAACAGGCCGCAGGGGCCGGCGCCGACAATGACGACATCAGTATTGATCACTAGCGGACTCCGCATCGATCGTGACGCGCAATTGTCCGGGGATTCCGGCAACGCTGCAAATGTTTGTGCGCCGTCATCGGCGGCGCGGCTTTGGTAGGCTTGCGAAAAGCGGCGGATGCATGAGCAGACTCCCCTACCCAGACTACGAGAACGCGAGCGGCTGGAACCGACTGCTGCCGCTGCGCACGGACGTGTTGACGCTCACCGCGGACAACCGCGCCGATGTCGTCGTCATCGGGGCCGGTTTCACGGGTATCGCCGCCGCGCGGCGCTGGAGCCAGCACCGGCCCGACGACTACGTCGTGGTGATCGACTCGAGCGAGGTCGGCGAGGGCAATCCGGGCCGCAACTCCGGCTTCCTTCTCGAGATCGCCCTTGCAAACGACGCGGACGCCTCGCAGATGGACCGTATGGCGGCGTGTAACCGTTTGATTTCTGACGCGATGAAGCGGCTTCGCGATGCGGTCTTCGACGGCGGGATCGACTGCGCTATCGAGCGGTCGGGCACGTTCCGAGCCGCGGCCGGCCGGTCCGGCGCAAGGGCCCTCGAGCGATATCGCGATTTCCTCGAGGCCGCGCGCCTACCCCACGAACGTCTCGACCGGGCCGAGCTCGAGGCGCGCATCGGCACCGCTTTTTATCGCGCCGGCCTCTTTTCACCCCACTGTTATCTGGTGCAACCCGCGGCGCTGATCCGCGGCCTTGCGGGCCTCTTGCCGCCCGGCGTGGGGCTGTTCGAGAACACGCCGGCGCTCTGCCTGCTCCGGGATGGCAACGAATGGCGGATCGAGACGCCGCAGGCGACTCTGTCCGCGCCAACCGTGATCGTGGCGAACAACGCGTTCGCGAAAGAGCTCGGTGTCGCGCCGTCGCGCGTGGTCGCCATGTACACCTATGCCGGGCTCACCGAGCCCGTGGCGGAAGACGTGCTCGCCACGCTCGGCGTCGAGCAGAGCTGGGGCCTGCTGCCCGCGCATCGACTCGGCTGCACCCTGCGCAGGACGCGGGACGGGCGCATGCTCATCCGCGCGCGCTACGGCTACGAGCGCGAGGGCGACAATCGCGTCATCGGCGAGAAACTGCACAAAAGCCTGCGTGCCCGCTTCCCGCAGCTCGAGGACGTTGGTTTCGAGAGCGTCTGGGGCGGCGCGACGGGCTTCACCTTGAACGGAGCGCCGGTCTGGGGCGAGGCGCAGCCGGGACTCTTCGTCTCGGCCGGCTGCAACGGGGGCGGCGTCGTCAAAGGCACGCTTTTCGGCGAGCTCTTGGTCGAACAGGCGCTGGGGCGCCCGGTACCGAACGTCGGAGCGCTGTTCGGTGCCGCCCGCTGGATGCCGCCCGAGCCGCTGCGGCGACTCGGATTCGTGATCGCGTCTCTCGTCGAGCAACGCGGCGCGCGCGCAGAGATGTAAGCCGCGGGTCGATCGGGTACCTTAGACCATAACGAGAGGGGGCGTATGGAACCAGTCGAAACGGTCAGCGCGCTGTCGGTGCTGCCGGCAAGCGTCGCGATCGTCCTGGCGTTCGCCACCCGCAATACGGTGTTCTCGCTGGCCATTGCGATTCTCGTCGGCGTGCTCATCGCCGGCCAAGGCCTGATCGGTTTCCCCGAGCTGATGAAAAGTGCCCTCGGCAACGAGGATTTCTCGTGGATCCTGCTGCTGGAGCTGTTCATCGGCGTCTCGATTGCTTTCTTCCAGCGCACCGGCGCTATTCGTAACTTCTCGAACTTCGTGGCGACGCGCAACATGACGCGCGTCCGGGTGCAGCTCGTCGCCTGGTTCATGGGGATGTTCGTGTTCTTCAGCGACTACTTCAGCCCGCTGTTCGTCGGCTCGACGATGCGCACGCTGTCCGACCGCTTCAAGATCTCGCGCGAGAAACTCGCCTACATCTGCGACTCGACCTCGGCGCCGGTCAGCATCCTCGTGCCGATCACCGGCTGGGCGGTGTTCGTCGCGGGCCTTTTGATCGGCATGGGGCCGATCGGCAACGCGGCCGAAGCGATGACCGTGTTCGTGCGGGCGATCCCGTACAACGTCTATGCCCTGTTCGCGGTCGTTTTGGTCGGGCTGATCGCGGCACGCATCGTCCCGGACTTCGGCCCGATGAAGACTGCAGAGACCCGCGCCGAGACGGAAGGCAAGGTGGTCCGCGACGGCGGTATACCGCTGATGGCGGAAGAGCTGACGGACATCGCACCCTATCCGGGGGTCGCGACGAGTCTGTTCTGGAACTTCGTGCTGCCGGTGCTGGTCGTCATCGGCCTGGCCGTCGGCTCGTTCGCAATGACCGGCACCGCGCTGACGATGGAAGCGTTCCTGCTGTCGGCCACGGTCGCCGGTATCATCATGCGTGTCCAAGGCATTCCTCTCTCGGACATCACGAACACCGCGATGTCCGGGATCAAAGGCATCATGCCGGCGGTCATCATTCTCGCATTCGCATACGCCCTCAACGATTTGTCGGAAGCGCTGCGCACGGCGGACTACATCGTGTCGCGCACAGAGGGCTGGCTGACGCCGGGCCTGCTGCCGACGCTGACGTTCCTGATCGCCGGCATCATCGCGTTCTCGACCGGGACTTCGTGGGGCACGTTCGCGATCATGATGCCGATCGCCGTGCCGCTCGCCTTGAGCTTCACGGACGGCGAGCTCGCTCCCGTGGTCTACGCAACCGTGGCGGCGATCGCAGGCGGCGGCGTGTTCGGCGACCACTGCTCGCCGCTGTCGGACACGTCCATACTCGCCTCGACCGGTGCCGCCTCGGACCACATCGATCACGTCAAGACGCAGCTACCCTACGCGCTCGTCGTCGGCGTGATCGCCGTCATCGCGTACGTGCTGATCGGCGCAACGTTCTAGGGGG
>JBFGFX010000240.1:0-5462 GCA_041579335.1 Woeseiaceae bacterium
AGTCATGTGGGAGACATCAAATACACCGGCATGCTGTCGCACCGCATGATGTTCTTCTTTTTGCGATCCATAGTGCAGCGGCATATCCCAGCCGCCGAAATCGACGATGCGTGCGCCGGTCTCGACGTGCTTGTCGTAGAGCGGAGTTTTCGAACCCATAGAACCGTACCGTGGTAGCCACAAAAAAAAGGCGGCAGGCACCGGCACCTGCCGCCCCTCTGTCCTTCGGAACCTGAGAGATCAATGGCATTCCGCCACGTTCCCCTTCGGTGGGCCGCTTACCGGCCGCTCTCCAGAGCCAATCAGCGCACACAGTCCTTCTGCCTGAGCGTTTCCGAGCGAGTTGCGCCTTCGGCGCCCCGATCGAGCGGGGTCTCTTCCAAGCACGCTATGGATCAATGACCGCATGATAGCCAATGGGGTGTGCGGTTGCCAGCGGCGCACCGGGCGGGGACAATGCCGGCCTCGGCAATTCAGGGGGTTGGAATGAAAAGGACCGGATTCGCTTGCATCTTGTTGTTGATCCTCGCGGCCGCGAATGCGCTCGCGGACGCCGCGGCGGAGTTCAGAACCCTGCTCGATGAGCACTGGCAATGGACACTTGCCAACGATCCGGTCATGGCCTCGATGTCGGGCGATCGCCGCTACAACCGCGACTGGCAGGACCTGTCGCTCGATGCCATCGAGCGCCGCCACATGGAGCGGCGTGAGTTCCTGCGGCGCGCCTATGCGCTCGACCGCGACGCCCTGCCCGCCGGCGAGCAACTGAACTATGAGCTGTTCCGGCGCCTGTTGCAGGACCGCGTGGACCGTTTCCAGTTCAACGGCCACCTGATGCCGTTTTCGCAACGCCGCGGTGTGCAAACGCTGCACACGCTCACGAGCCAGCTGCCACTGACGACGGTGCAGGACTACGACGACTGGATCGCGAGGCTCGACAAGCTCGACGAGCTGCTCGAGCAGACGATGGACCTCGCCGAGCGCGGCCGACGCGAGGGTTTCACGTCGCCGCGCGTCCTCATGGAACGCATTCCCGCGCAGATCGAATCACAGCGCGTCGACAACGCCGCCGACAGCCCGTTCTTCCGGCCGTTTGCCGATTTGCCGGCGTCGTTTCCGGCCGCGGAGCGACAGCGCCTGCAGGCCGCCGCATCAGAGGTCATCGAGGATACCGTGCTGCCGGCCTTTCGCCGCTTCGACCGCTATTTCAACGACCGCTACCTGCCCGCCGCGCGCGACAGCATCGGGCTCTCGGTCCTGCCCAACGGCGCGGCATGGTACGAGCACCTCGCGAGATCGTACACGACGACGCGCATGTCGCCCGACGAGATTCACCGGCTGGGACTCGACGAAGTCGCGCGCATTCGCGGCGAGATGCAGACCGTTATCGAGGAGGTCGGTTTCGACGGCGACTTCGACGACTTTCTCCGACACCTCAGAACCGACCCGCAGTTCTATTACGACAACCCCGACGACCTTTACGAAGCCTATCTGGCGACGAGCAAACGCATCGACCCGGAACTCGTAACCCTGTTCGGCAAGCTGCCGCGCATGCCCTACGGCGTCAAACCGATTCCCGATGCGGTCGCCCCCGATACGACGACCGCCTATTACACACGACCAGCGGCCGACGGTAGCCGGGCGGGCATCTACTGGGTCAATCTATACCGTCCCGAGGTTAGGCCGAAGTACGAGATCGAGGTGCTCAGCGTGCACGAGGCAATGCCGGGCCACCACCTGCAAATCGCCCTGCAACAGGAACTCGAAGACATACCGATGTTTCGGCGTTTCATGGGGTTCACGGCTTTCGTCGAGGGCTGGGGACTCTACAGCGAACGGCTCGGTTACGATCTCGGGCTCTACGAGGATCCCTACTCGCGCTTCGGCCAGCTGACCTACGACATGTGGCGCGCCGTGCGCCTCGTCGTCGACACGGGCCTGCATTACAAGGGCTGGACGCGCCAGCAGGCGATCGACTTCTTCAAGGACAATGCGGCCAAGACCGAGCACGACATCGTCAACGAGATCGACCGCTACATCGGCAACCCGGGCCAGGCGCTCGCCTACAAGATCGGTCAGCTCAAGATGCTCACCCTGAGGCAGCGCGCCGAAACCGAACTCGGCGACCGCTTCGACATCCGCGCATTTCACGACGAGTTGCTCGGTGCGGGCGCACTGCCGCTCGACCTGCTCGAACAGCGCATAGACAACTGGCTTTCATCCTACTAGGGGCGCCCACTCGACACGCGTCGCGGAACGCCACGGGAAACGCAGGCGGAATTCAACCGCCAACTGCAAATTCGCGCCGCGCGATGGCGGCACGCTCCGCCGGCGCGGCACCCGGGTCGTGGATCGCTTCGATGCGCGCGATGCGATTCGTCAGCCCGGTACCGTTCGCGATCTGGATGGCCAGCCCCGGCCGCGCATTCATCTCCAGGATCAGCGGGCCGAGATCGCGGTCGATGACCATGTCGACACCGAGGTAGCCGAGGCCCGTGACTTCGTAGCCCTTGGCGGAGGACTCAAGGATGAAGTCCCAGTGCGGGATCTCGAGCCCGGCGACGAGTGCGCCCGTATCGGGATGTTCGTCAACGACTTCGTCGTTATGCACGCCCTGCAGCGTCACGCCGGTGCCCATATCGACGCCGGTACCGACGGCACCCTGGTGCAGGTTCGCCTTGCCGTCCGATTCACGCGTCGGCAGGCGCACCATCGCCATTGCCGGGTACCCGCGGTACACGATCACGCGAATATCGGGCACGCCCTGGTAGGACACTTCGGCAAACAGGGGATCGAACTTGACACAGTACTCGATGAGCGCCTTGTCGGGATTGCCGCTCAAGCTGTACTGACCGCCGACGATGTTGGAAAGGTGGTACAGGATTTCGCCCTCCGTCACGAGCATGCCGCTCGACAGCCGGAAGTTGTCGCGCTTGCGTTCGCTGCGACCCGTCACGACGAGAATGCCGTCGCCGCCGCTGCCCTGCGCCGGCTTGATGACGAAGCTGCGGTGTTTCTCGACAATTTGTGAAAAGGACCGCACTTCGCCCTGGTTCGTAATGACGCCGTAAAGATCGGGAACGGCCATGCCGGCCGCCAAGGCCAGTTCCTTGGTCAGTACCTTGTCGTCGACGCGCGGATACAGTCGCCGCGGGTTGAGGCGCATGATGTACGCCGAGTTGCGCTCGTTGACCCCGAGCACGCCGGCCTCGCGCAGCTGCCTCACCGCCGCAAACATCAGCTACCCCTGAGCGCGTTGAAGCGCCGCAGCTCCATCAGGCGATACCCCGTGTACCGGCCTGCCAGCACGACGAGTGCGAGCACGACGAGCAGTAACTCGGGGAACGTGAAGACGATGTGCTCCAGCCACTGCATCCCCATGAAGACGTAGGCGGCGACGGCGATCGCGAGACTGCCGAGCCCGGCGCGCATCGCGTCGGCGGCTCCGCGCTCTTCCCACACGACGGACATGCGTTCGATCGTCATCGCGATGATGACCATCGGGAACAACGCGACGGACAGGCCCGTCTCGATGCCGAGCCGGTGCGATGTGAGGCTGATGAACAGCATCAGCAGCACCACCACGATCAGCACCGCGCTGAGGCGAGGCACGAGCAGCAGCCGCAGGCGTTCCAGCAGAAAGCGAATGCTCAGGCCGAGCGCCACGAGCAACGTAAACAGGATGACACCCCACAGTAGCTTGGTCTCGCGAAACGCCAGCGCGATCAGGACGGGCATGAACGTACCGAAGGCCTCGATACCGACGAGATTTCGCATCACGACCATGATCAGCGCCCCGATCGGGATCATGAGCAGGACGCCGTACACGGCCTGGGTGCGAATCGGCAGGCTGTACAACGAGAAGTCGAACGTACTGGCGCCGCGCGCTGCGGCCTGCGTCTCGGCGATCGCGACGGCATCGAGGTGGTTCTCCTGGATCGCAAAGTCGACCTCGACGCTGCTGCCGCCCTCGACGCTGACGAGCGGCTCGCCGCCACGCCACCAGACGAAGAAGCGATCCGGCAGGCTCTCCTCGCCCGTTGCCGGGTTGAAATACAGCCAGCGGTCGCCGTCGTGTACCTCGAGCCACGATACGAGCGTGGCGCTGCGCTGCCGGCCCGCGAGCGGGAATCCGTGAACGACGCGTGCCGGGATGCGCGCTGCCGCGAGCAGCATCGTCGCGGCACGCACGAACTCGGCGTCCGAATCCACGCCCGCGAGCAGCAGCTCTACGTTCGGGTCGGGCGAGGGATCATTGAGGCGCCGCAGCAACTCGGTCGTGAAGGATGCCGTGTCCGCGGATCGATCGCGGACGTCGGAAACGAGCACTTCTACGGCCGTGTTCAGCGGCTCGTCGATGACGGGTCGCGGCGGGAACGGCGGAATGGTATCGGAATCGTCCACCGTGTCGTCTTCGTAGACCGAGATCCGGTAGTAGATCGTCTGCGGGCCGTCGGCTCGGCGAATCGTCCATTGCGCCTGGCGTCCGCCGCTGCCGTAGTTGAGCGAAAAGCCATAGCCGCGCGACACCGAATTCTCGTTGAGCATGCGAAAACCGGGCGTCAGCGTCGGCACGTGCAGCTGGACCTTGATGGTGCCGGGCCCGCTGTCGAAATGGAGCGCCGACTCGATTGTCCACACCGGCTTCTCCTG
Source organism: Woeseiaceae bacterium (assembly GCA_041579335.1). GTDB lineage: Bacteria > Pseudomonadota > Gammaproteobacteria > Steroidobacterales > Woeseiaceae > JBFGFX01. The sequence goes on from JBFGFX010000240.1 coordinate 4,654, forward strand.
GTCCTCGCCGATCGGGAATCCGAGCACCTGCCACTTGTACCAGAACACGGCCAGGCCGATGACCGTCAACAACGCGGCAAGCACGTAGACATATCGCTGCTTCATGGTCTCCCCGGCGGGCGTCAGCCGACGCCCAGCGCAACCTTGACGGCTTGTTCTCTTATCGGGCCGCTGCGGTTGAAGACCCGCATGCCGGCCGTGCGTAATCCTCTGACAGCCCCAGAGTCTGTCGCAAATAGCCGGTTCAGGCCAGTCATGAAATGCAACATCGTTGCATTGGCACCCTTGCGCGCCCGCTCGTAGCGCCGCAGCACCGGTCGGTCGCCGGGGTGCAGGCCGCGCTCGATAGCGCCCGACACCTGGCTTGCGAGTTCGGCGGCATCCTGCAGGCCGAGATTGGCACCCTGGCCGGCAAGCGGATGGATGGCGTGGGCAGCGTCACCGATCAGCGCAAGATTCGGCAGAACGTAATCGCGGGCGTGCCGCGCGCACAACGGAAACGTGCCCTTTGGCCCCGCCACTTCGAGCGCACCGAGTACGTAGTCGGAAGCTTCGCCGAGCAGCGCACCCGTTGTCGCGTCGTCCGCGTCGAGCGCGGCGCTTGCCCGTTTCGGTGTCGTGGACCACACGACCGAAACACGGCCGTCCACCAGCGGCAGAATCCCCAGCGGGCCGTCGCGAAGAAAGCGTTGCCAGGCGGTCTTGCGATGCGGGCGCTCGGGGCGCAGGTGCGTTACGAAGGCCGTTTGTTCGTAGGGCCACTCCCGGGCCTCGATGCCGGCGGCCGTCCGTACGAAGGAACGCGCGCC
>JBFGFX010000241.1:0-5382 GCA_041579335.1 Woeseiaceae bacterium
CTTCCTCGGCCCGGCCCAGCTCGAGCGCGACAGTGGCGGCGCCGTAGCGAACCGGGAGGCGTTCCGGCGCCAGCTCGGAGAGCCGCGCATACATACGGTCCGCGTCCTGCCAGCGTTTTCGATCGATCAACAGTCGGCCGTAGCTAATCCCGGCCTGGAGGAAATCCGGCACGAGCTCGAGCGCGCGCCGGTAGGCCGTCTCGGCCGCGGCGTCATCGCCGAGCAGTCGGGCGACGTTGCCCTGGTTGTTGGCGATTTCGGCATCGTTGGGGCTCGCCGCCGCGGCCCGCTCGAGCAGCGACCTGGCCGCCTGCAGATTGCCCGCATCTTTCTCGATCAGGGCGAGCAGATGGATGGCCTGGGGGTGCGCTATGGATTCGAGCTGACGCCGAGCGAGCGCATGGTTACCGCTCTTCCATGCTGCATGACCCGCAGCGATTGCCTGCATGTCCCGATCCACGACATTAGCCAGTGTACTGCAAGGTCATTGGCGGGGACAGTGACCTTATTTGGATGCGTCGTTGCCGACGAGCTCACCGAGCTCTTCCGGCGGCGCCAGCGCGGCACGGTAGGTAAAACGCACTTCGTAGCGATTGTCTGTCGTGTCTGCCGGCTCGCGGTCCAGGAATCGGGGCCGGAATACGATGTCCTTAAGATGACCGGTCACGATCGCATCCCTGTAGCCGGGCGGCTCGGACTCGACGACCTCCGCGTTTCTGACTCGACCTTTGGCGTCCACGTCGTATTGCACGACGACGATGCCTTCGGTGCCGAACGCGTCCGCCGCGCTGTCCATGAGATGCTGATACGCCATCGTCCGGTTGCCCGGCACGTCGTTCAGCGGTACGGGCACGCCGAAGCGTTCATCGCGCTCCGCGTGCAGCTCTGCCGCGCTGAGCGCATCCCAAGCCTTGCCGTATTCGCGCAGCACGATGCGGCGATTCGACGATTTGAGGCTCAAGTAGTCGGCCATCGCGATATGGGCATCCGCTTGCTGTAGCGCGGTCGCGTCGTCGTTTTTCTCGACGATCACGACCGCCCTGCGCAGGTAGCGGCGCGCCTGCTCGGCGCCTTTGTAGCCGTCGAGCATTTGGTTGTACAGAAATACGTCGGCGATCTTGTAAAGGGCAGGCAGGAGCGTCAGCGACAGCGAGCCCTCGGCACGTTCGATCAGGTCGATGATGCGCCGGTAGCGTTCGTGCGCCTTGATGTGATGGCCGGTGCGTTCGAGCATATCGACGCGGCTGTACAGCGCGGGCAGCTTGCGCAGATCGTCGCCGGGATAGTTGCGGTTCGCCAGATTCACGTTGGCCTGCTGCATGGCGTCGGCCATCGCATCGTCGCCCAGTAGGAAATAGACCTCGCTCAGCTCGACGAGCAGTGCGGACTGATCGACGCTGTGCAGTCCGGTGTTGACGCGCTGCACGTGCAGGGTCCGTTTGAACGACTCCACGGCTTCGGTGAACAGGCCCGCGTCGGCATAGGTACGGCTCAGGCCCCTAAGCGGATCCACGAGGCTCGCGCTCAGTCGGTTCGTGGAGGCCTCTATCGCCTCGATCGCCGTCTCATAGTTCTGGATGGCAGGTTCGTAGTCGCCGACCAGCCGCTGCGCGGAGGCGAGCTGCGCGAGCGCTCGTCCCCAAGCGACGGAGTCGACGTCGCCCTGCCGCAGCAGGACGTCGATCACCAGCTTGCCGGCGTCCACCGCCTCGGCGTATTCCTGCGACTCGTAGACTCGATCGAAGGTGCCTTGCGCGTACTCTAGGGTGTAAGCCGGCGCGGCGGCGAGGGACGTATCGGCTATGGCGGCCGCCTCCGTCTGCGCGCGCGCAGTCGCGGACCCCAAGGCTGCGGCCGCCGCGGCGATGACGACCATATACGGCCTCAAGCCTTCGGCGCGTTGCGGCGCAGGCATGCAGCTCCCCCCTGTAACCTCATGATTTTTGACTGCGATTCCCCTCGTTAGTTCGTCTTCCAGCCTGCCACAGACTTCGTGTCACGAGGAATCGATTGCGTCTCATGTCGATGCGAGAATTATATATCGCCGCATCGAGCTTTCATCGCGACAGCCATCGGTGAGTGCCGCAGAAAGCCGCAAACGGTTCATTGTCTCGCCTCTGCCTGGGCGCCCACCAGGGTCAGATTCAGCGCGATCGACACCCGCTCGCGTTCGCCGCGGTGAGGCCGAACGGAATGCCTGAGCCAGGACGGGAACAGCACCAGCAGCCCGGGCTCCGGTCGAATCGCCACCTGCGAGTACATCGGGCTCTCATCGTCGTTTTTCAGCAGCAGGTCCGGGACGGTCATGTATGCGAGCGGATAACGCGGATCCTCCACTACGAGCTCGCCGCCGCCCGACTCGCGCTCGGCGCCGCCGGGGTCCGGATAGTAGACACCCGACCAGTAGGCCGCGGGATGACAGTGGAGCTGATTCGCATCCCCGGATCTGTTGACGTTCGCCCACATCTCGATCGACCAGTCGAACTTGCGCTTGCCGGCGCGCGCGACGTCGACCATGTGAGAGCTGACTTCTTCGATAGCGAACGTCGCCAGGCTCCGCGCCGGCTCGCCGCCCCACGCGGTCATGTCCGTGTCGGAGTGCCAGCCGCCGATGTTCGACCGATCGATGCCGGGATTGCCGGCCCGGTGCGCGGAGATCGATTCGAGCAGCGCGCGATTCAACGCATCCGCGTTCGGAGGGCGGGCCTTCAGGATCGGTGTCGGGAACAGGTCTAGCCGTTCGGCCATGGTCGAGTCTCCGCAGGGACGCCGCCCTTAAGGCCGATTGCGGCCGAAGCCGCTCCTACAGCGCGCGTCCGTCGATGGCGAACAGAATAACGAGCGAAAGGAATGCGATCCAGACCGAGGCCCGGACCGATTGGCCCCGCGCTGGGGCGCCCACCAGCGTGCGTCTACCAGGGTCGGCCGGAGAGCATGCCCCGTATCGAGTTGCGGTCGGCGCACTGGCAGACCATATCGCCCCCTCTCGCAACGCAGAGATTGGTCGCATTGCCCGGGCAACGCTTGTATTGACCACGCTTGCGTTTCGCGACCAGGCGCTCGCGCTTCTCGACCTCGGACCAGTCACCGGAGCGGAGCGCTTCGGCCTCGAGCTCGGCCATCGGAACGGCGGTGGCACAGCCAGACAGGAACGAGATGCAGATCAGGATCGTCAGCTTCTTCATCATGCAGCCTTCCTTCTGAGTGTCGAGCAACAACTTGAGTTGCGACGGCAATCACGGTTAACACTCTACGGAGAGGTTGTCGGTGACGAGTCTCCAATCTTTATGTCAAAGCGGATCGGTGGATTCATGGCTTGCGGCGATGCGACGGAAAAGACGCTTGAGTCAAAGCGTTATCGATCGCGGTGTGGCCTCCGGGCAACGGGTGTCCGCGATGCGCCGTTTTGTGAACGCGATCACACTCCGCTCGCGGGCATTTCGAGCGGGTTGCCCGCCGGGGCAGGCTCCTACGAGTCGCCGAGCGCGTCCAGGCGCCGGCAGGCGTCCTCGATGACCTCGTCTTCTTTGGCGAAACAGAAACGCGCGATAGCTTCGCCTTCGGCGCCCGTGAAAAACGATCGGCCCGGAACGCTGGCGACGCCGGTTTTCTGCAGTAAGTACATGGCTCGTGCCTTGCTGTCGTTGCCGGGAAGGGACGAGACATCCGCGAGCACGTAGTAGGCGCCTTGCGGAACCCAGGGCGTGAGGCCGGTCCGCTCCAAGGCCTCGCAGAGCCGGTCTCGCTTGCGGCAATAGTGCACCGCGAGATCCTCGAAATAGGCGTCATCGAGCTTCATGATGCCGGCTGCGGCGCCGATTTGCAGCGGCGTCGGCGCACAAACGTAGATCAGATCGTTGAAATTGGCGATCGCTGCGGCCGCTGCCTTAGGCGCGATGGCGTAGCCGATACGCCAGCCGGTGATGCTGAACGTCTTGGACAGCCCCGAGATCGTGACTGTCCTTTGCCACATTCCCGGCAAGGTTGCCGGGCTGATATGCACGAGCCCGTCATAGACGAAATGCTCGTAGATCTCGTCGGTGAACACGAGCAGATCGTGTTGCTCGCACAATGCCGCAATGCGCTGGAGCTCATCGCGGCGCCAGATCTTGCCGGAGGGGTTGGACGGCGTGTTCACGATCACCGCCCGGGTGCGGTCGCTGACTGCGGCGGATAGCTCGTCGAAGGAAATACGCCAATCGGGTGCGTGCGTCTTCACGAACACGGGCTTCGCGCCGGTCGCCGTGAGCGTGCTCTCGTGGTAACTGTAGTACGGCTCGAACAGGATGACCTCGTCGCCGGGCTCGAGCAGCGCCAAGCAGGCGCAGTACAGGGCCCCGGTGGCGCCGGCGCTGACGACGACGTTCGACTCCGGATCGACGTCCAGGCCGGCCCTCCGCCGGTACTGCGTCGCGATCGCCTCGCGGAGCTCGGCCGTACCGTCGTGGCGAGAGTAACTGTTCGGGCCGTGCTCGATCGCGTCTTTGGCGCCCTGCCGCACGGGCTCCGGGATGACCAAGTCGCAGACCCCCTGCGACAGATTGACACCGCCTACCTTCTCGCATTCGACGCTCATCGAGCGAAGCTCGGAGCGCTTTACCCAGTCGTGCCGGGAGCTGAGTCTCATGGTCATTCGCTTGCTCCAATTCAGGTGGCGGCGCTCAAAGCTCGCGCAGTGCCTGCGCCACCGGCAGCCGCGCGGCACGTACTGCCGGGAACAGGCCGCCGATCACGCCGATGATCAGGGCCGTATAGATGCCTTGCAGCAGCAGGTCTCCGGTCACGGCGAAGTCGAACACGACCTGGCTGAAGCTTGCGCTGCTCAAGGTGGAGACCTGGAAACCGTTGAAGACGACGAACGCGAGCGCGCCGCCGATCAGACCGCCGACGAATGCCAACAGCGTCGACTCGACGATCGTCGACGCCAGCACGGGTAGCGGCCCGAAACCCAACGCTCTCAGCGTGGCGATCTCTTTGCCACGAGCCGAAATCGATGAATACATCGAGTTGAGCGCGCCGAATACGGCCCCGATCGACATCAGCACGGTGATCGGGTAACCGAGCACACGGATGAACGTCGCCGTGCTCTCGGCCTGAGTCGAATAAAACTTGCGCTCCGTGAAGACGTCGACGTCGAGCCTCGGATCGTTCTTAAGGGCCTCCTCCAGTGTCGATAGGCTGTCCCGATCGTCCAGCCGCACGCGTACGGTCTGGAAACTGTTGCCCCGCCGGTACGCACCTTGGAGCACTCGCACGTCGGTCCAGAGCTCGGACTCGGCGACGCCTCCGTTGGCCTCGAAGACGCCGACGATGCTCCATTCGGTGCGTCCGAATACGATGGTCTGGCCGAGGTCGAGCCCTTCGAACTCGGACTGCGCCGCC
>JBFGFX010000242.1:0-5348 GCA_041579335.1 Woeseiaceae bacterium
AGCTCTTGCCGTCCGCGGGCGACGTGACGAGCATGATCCGGGAATCGGAGGGATAGTCGAACGGCTCGGACAGGCAGCTACCGTCGGGTGCGAGGCGCCGCGCCGAGTAGGTGAGCGCAAAGAAATCGTCGTTGTTGCTGATCGATACGAACGCGTTCGTCCTCGACGCGGCGATGTCGGGGTTGTCCGCGTTCGGCAGCGTCGGCTGATCGAACGTGCACACGTTCTCGACGATCGGAAACGTCTGACCGATCGTCTTGCCGCGATTCGTCGATACCGCACCATAAATTGCGTCGGTGTCCCCACCGGCGTCGTCGCTGAACTGGCGATAGCCGTAAAAGACAGTGTCTCCGATCGCGGAAAGGGCGACGCCGGTGTCCAGGCCGGTCGTGGTCGCTACCTGCTTGGGTGGGCTAAAAGTGAGGCCGAAGTTTTCCGATCGCGTCGAAAAAATGCGGATGTTCTGCTCGCTAGAATTGATGGACGCATAGACGACCACGATCGTGCCCTTCGGCCACTGGCGCGTGATCGTCTCGGTCTCGCCGCCGCCCTTCTCCACGGTCATCGTGACCTCGACGGTGCCGGGATCGTCGAAATTCGGAATGAAGATGGCGTCGATCTTGTCGAGGAAGTTGCCGCCCGACGCGAGCTTGACCTCGCGCAGTCCCTGCTCGGAGAGATGGCTGAAACCGGCGTCGATGTTGAATTCCGGCAGAAGCTGCATGTACACGCCGCCGCCGGATCCACCGGCGCCCAGGCGCGTGCTCGCGATGAAGACGACCCCGCACCCGCCGGCCCAGCAGATCGTGATCGGGTCGGCGGCGAACTGCTGGCCGATGCTGGTGATCGGGTCGGCATTACTGCCCGTCGCGTAGCGATTCAACCACGTTCGGCCATTGTCGCTCGAGAAACCGAGCTTGACCCACGCGTCGCCGATTACGTCGTCGGCGCCGTTATAACCGTCCCATGCGCAGATGATATTGCGGGGTCGAAGTACGTTGAGCTTGCAGCTGGGCTCGTTGTCCTGGTAATGAGGTAGTCCCCTGTAAAAGCCGGGCGGCGTAATTCCCGTTGCGTTCGCGTTACGACCCACGAAGCTGTCCGCGCTCGCTGACGCGATGAGCGCGAAATAAGCAAAGACGCCTGCGGCTACGCGCAGGCAACGGACGGTGAACACGGTCATACGCCAACCCCCTGGCTTTATGATTGTTTTGGACGGCGATTCCGTCGCCGAACCGAGTCCTTCTTCTTGTGAGCAAGACCAAAGTGCCTGCCCCGAGGCTCTCAATCCTTATAGTAGGGAATAACGTTTCGGATGCAAGCGAATGATTTGATGGCAGGCTTATGTAATACGTTGCCAGGTGTTTTCCAAAACGCTTGTAGCGCATTAGTCGGCGAGTGCACCAGAAACGGAACCCTGTCGCATCTGTCGAATCAAAAGAGCCTGTGGTCGATCACGACCACCAGGGGGTGTCTGAAAAATGAATCGTCTGATCATCGTCAGCCTGTTGAGCTTGGGTATCGGAATTGCCGCAGCAGGCGCGTTCCTGTCGAATGCGAAGCGGGACGCGTCGATCCCACTCGAGAAGCCAACATCAGACCCGGTCTCTTTCGACAGCACCACGCCGATTGAAGAAAGGCTCGCTGCCTTGGAGCAGGCGCTGAGCGTCGAGCGGCAGGCGCGACAGCTGTTGCAGGAAGAGGTGCTGGTGCTCAACGGCGCGATCGATGAATTGACCGGCGCCGATGAGACTGCCGGCGCGCTCGCCGAGCCAGAGGTACGGCCGGCCGCCGAGCGGGTTCGGCGCTCGCCCGACGACGACGAACGCCTTCTGCGGCGCACCGAACGCCTGATCGACGCCGGCTTCACGGCGGCCGAAGCCGAGTGGATACTGCGCCGCGAGTCGGAGCTGCAGATGCAAGCGCTACAGGCGCGCTACGACGCGCGTCGCGCAGGCGAGCCCGTCAACTACTTTGGCGGCCGAACGACGGACGCGCTCCGGCAAGAGCTCGGCGACGCGGGCTACGAGCGCTATCTCGAAGCGAGCGGACGCCCGACCCGGGTCGCCATATCCACCGTGTTCGAGGGATCTCCGGCACTCGCGGCGGGCCTTAGGCCCGGTGACCAGATCGTGAGCTACGACGGGCGGCGCGTCTTCAACATGGACGACATCACCGCGTTGACGATGGAAGGCGAAGCGGGCCAGAGCGTCGTGATCGACATTACCCGCGACGGCATCCCGATGCAGATGACGATCCCGCGCGGGCCGCTCGGCGTCATCGGCGGCCGGCGTTTTCGCCGCTAGCCCGCTCGAACCGCAGGCTGGCCTTGCGCTGCCGGCCCATGCAGAATGGCGCTGATAAAAAGAGCGGCGTCAGGAGCCGGTTCTCGTTGAAACCACTACTCCGCTACACGATCCCGAACAGCTTTACCGCGGCGAGCCTGCTGCTGGGCTTGAGCTCGATCGTCACGAGTCAGCTCGGCAACCTGGAGCTGGCGGGCTGGATGATCGTCTGGTGCGGGCTCCTGGATGTCCTCGACGGCCTCGCCGCGCGGCTGCTGAAAGCCACGTCCAACTTCGGCGCCGAGTTCGATTCGATGGCCGACCTCGTGTCCTTCGGCGTCGCGCCGGCGATGCTCGTCCTGCATGCCGGTCTCGACATCGGCGGCGTGGAGCTCGACACGGGCAGCTTTTGGGTATTGCTCACGGCCGTCGGCGTGTTCGTGCTGGCCGGCGCGATGCGCCTTGCGCGCTTCAACCTGACGACCGATCAGCCGCGGAGCGGTTGGTTCGCCGGCGTGCCGATCACGGGCGCGGGCGGCGGGCTGACGTCCACCGCGATCATCCTGCTCGTGCGCTATCCCGACGTCGCCGACTCGCTGCCGCTGCACCTGTACCTGCCGATCTTCATGTTCGTGCTGGCGCTCCTGATGATCTCGACGCTCAGATTCCCCAAGATGATGAAACGGGAAAGCAAGGCCTTCAACGTGTTTCAGGGTCTGAACGTCGTCGCGACCTACTACTGCGGCATCACGCGAAGCTACCCTGAGTTTCTGTTTTTCATGGCCGTGCTGCTCTTGATCGGCGGCATCATCGCGGGGCGCATCAGCAAGAGGATGGAAGTGCGGGCGGAGCGTTCGTCGAGCGTCAACTGAGACCCCGAGGCCGCGCACGGAGTGCTGAGGTCCGTCTCGATGGGGGAGATATGCGAAACACGATCATCTTGATGGCGGGCGCGCTGGTCGTCGCAGCGTGCGAGGGTCCGGCGGCCGGAGGCGGCAGCGGGACGGCTCTCCTGCTCGCGGATCTCGAGCGGCAGGAGGGTTTCGTCGACCTTTATTGGGACGAGGCGAAAGGCCGGCTTCTTTTCGGCCTGAAACACCTCGACGAGCCGCTCTTGTACCAATCATCGCTGGCGCGCGGCGTCGGCTCGAACGATCTCGGCTTCGATCGAGGTCAGCTCGGCGCCACCCGGGTGGTGGAATTCCAGCGCTTCGGCGCGAAGGTGCTGATGACACAGCAGAATTTGCGCTATCGGGCCGCGAGCGACGACGCGGAGGAAGCGCGCGCGGTCCGCGAATCGTTCGCGAGCTCCGTCATCTGGGGATTCGAGGTCGCTGCGGAACGGGATGGCGCACTGATCATCGACGCGACCGAGTTCCTGCTCCGGGACTCGCACGGCATCGCGGCGCACCTCGCCGAGGCGGAAGAGGGCACCTTCGCGGCCGACGCCGCCCGCTCGGCGATCTATCTGCCGCGCACGAAAGCGTTTCCGGACAACGCCGAGGTCGAGGCGGTCGTGACGTTCGGCGGCCGGGCGACCGGCGAGCTCCTGCCGACCGTAGCGCCGGATCCGGACAGCTTCACCGTGCACCTCCACCACTCGTTCATCAGGCTGCCGGACGACGGCTACGAGCCGCTGTCGTACGATCCGCGCGCCGGCGTCATCGGTCTCGACTACGGCTTCGACGGCTATTTGGACTATGCGTCCGAGATCGGCGAGTCGCTCGTCGTTGCATACGGCCGCCGCCATCGGCTCGAGAAGGAGGATCCAGCGGCCGACGTGAGCGAGGCGGTCGAGCCGATCGTGTACTACGTCGATCGCGGCGTGCCGGAGCCGGTCCGGTCCGCGCTGATCGATGGAGCGTCATGGTGGAGCGAGGCCTTCGAAGCGGCCGGCTACCGGGATGCGTTCCGGGTCGAGCTGATGCCGGAAGACGCGGACCCGATGGACGTGCGCTACAACGTGATTCAGTGGGTGCATCGGTCCACGCGCGGCTGGTCTTACGGCTCCTCGATCGTCGACCCGCGCACAGGCGAGATCTTGAAGGGCCACGTCACGCTGGGTTCATTGCGCGTGCGGCAGGACTATCTCATCGCCGAAGGGCTGTTGGCGCCGTACTCGGATGAAGAAGCGCCCGACGCGATGCTCGAGATGTCGCTGGCACGCATACGGCAGCTCGCAGCGCACGAGGTCGGTCATACGCTCGGATTCGAGCACAATTTTGCGGCGAGCACGCAGGGACGCACCTCGGTCATGGACTATCCGTTTCCGCTGGTCAGGTTCGACGACGACGGTGCCATCGACCTGAACGATGCCTACGACGTCGGCATGGGCGCCTGGGACCTGCGTGCGGTGCTGTACGCGTACCAGGACTTCCCCGACGACGTCGACGCCGATGCCGAACGCGCCAAGATCATCGCCGAGACGATCGCCTCCGGGCTGCGATTCGTGTCGGACGAGGATTCGCGCAGCGTCGGCACTGCGCATCCGGACGGCAACCTGTGGGACAACGGCGCGGACGCGCTCGAGGAGCTCGAGCACCTGATGCGTGTGCGCGCGTATGCGCTCGGGCGTTTCTCGGAGCGCAACATCCGCCTCGGGCGCCCGCTCGCGACGATCGAGGAGGCGCTCGTGCCCATCTATCTGCTACACCGTTATCAGCTTCAGGCGGTCGGCAAGCTCGTGGGCGGCGAGCGATTCGGCTACCCGCTGCGGGGCGACGGGCAGCGTGCGACGCAACCGGTCGATGGCGCGCGCCAGCGGGCCGCCATCGATGCCATGCTCGCGACGATCGACCCGGCGGCGTTGCGCGTACCCGACAAGCTTTTGGACATGATTCCGCCCAGACCGCCCGGACACAGCCTCAGCCGCGAGACTTTCCCGCGCAGCACCGGCGCGACGTTCGATCCGTTGGGGCCGGCGCGGAGCGCCGTGTCGTTGACGCTCGACGTGCTGCTCGACCCGAGGCGTGCGGCGCGGATGATCGTGGCGCATGCGCGCCGGCCCGATCTGCCGGGCTTCGACGAAGCGGTGTCGGCGTTGATGGCTGCGACCTGGTACGC
>JBFGFX010000243.1:0-5339 GCA_041579335.1 Woeseiaceae bacterium
AGCTATCTGGACACAGCGGGAACGCCGGACGACTACTCGGAAGACCAGTACGTGTTCGAGGAGTTCTTCCCGGGGAACCAGAGTCGGGTGGCAAGTCCGTCACTGTGGTACATCCGCTTCGGATTCAACTACAACTTCTAAAAAGCACGTACATGACGACTCGAAGGGCGGCCGAAAGGCCGCCCTTTTTCGTGTGCCACGCTCGTGTAGGAGCCCGTCCTGGCGGGCGATATCGAGGTTGGAAATGTCGCCCGTCAGGACGGGCTCCTACGGGTCGAAGCAGCGGCTCGCACCCTCTTCGACGAACGCGATGCGCGGATTTTCGGGGTCGACCGGCGCGCCGACCTTCTCGCCCTTAGCCTGTGCGCGGACGATCGCGTCGAGGACCAGATACTTGAGCTCCGAGCCTGGCCGCGACCGCTCGCGCTGCGGCGGAAACCTATAGCCGTCGCCACCGCGCAGCAGGTAATCCGGGGCGACGACCAGATACTCCCTGTCCGCTTCGATCTCGCGCCAAGCATCGCCGTCTGGCAGCTCGAGCTCAACGATGCGCTCGCCTTCGGGGCGAGAACGATCGACGCACACGCGGAAGCCCGAGATCTGCGGAAAGTAGCCCTTGCTCGGCCCGACGCCGCGGTAGCCCGCCTCGAGCGTGGCGCGGAACTCGGCCCCGCTCATCATCAGATAGCGCAGGTACGACGAGAAGCCGAAGGTCCGCGCGATGTCTTCGAAGGTGATGTCGCCCGCGATGTAGTCGTCGATGCGCAGCGTGCCGCTGTTGATAAACGCGAGATCCGCCGGCGGCTTGCCGAACGCCGTGCGCATCTGGTCGACGATGAAGTTGCCCCAGTTGCTCTCTTCGTTTCTGATCGTCACCTCGCGCGCGTCGAATCGGACGTTCGCCTCGCCGACCTTGCTCTCCAAGAACGGGATCGTCTCCAGCAGGCGATCGCGCCATTTCGCAGCGATGAGCTGATACTCGGGATCTTCGGGCACGGCAGCATCGAGATCGATCGTCCGTGTTGCAATCGACGGCAGGCCGCCGGCGTCGAATGCGACGTCGATGCGCCAGATCACTCTCGCGTTCGACGCGCCTTTCATGATTTCTGCCGAGCTCGCGGTGCCGATCTCGTGCTCGGGTTCGTGCTCGTGACCGCCGACGATGAACTGAAACTTCGGATGCTCCGCCTTCAGCTTCGCGATCTCGATATCGTCCTCGAGGTGCAGGTGGGTCAGGCCTACGATCAGGTCGACTCCGGACGACTCGAGCTCGACGATGGCCGCGCGCGCCGCGCCCGCGTAGTCGGCGTCGAATTCGAGATAGTCGCGCTCGTTGCCGCCGTGATCCGGATGCAGGGTCAGGGCGAAGATGCCGACCCGCCGGCCGGCTATCGTCGTGACGAAGCGCCGCTCGAGGCCGGCGCCGACGTCTTGATCGCCAGTCACGAGCCGCAGATTGTCGGCGAGCCAAGCGAACTCCGAGCTGCGGATCGCGCGGACGATCGTTTCCGGCCGCCGGCGATCGAACTCGTGGTTTCCCGGCACGACGTGAAGCGGCGCGAGCGCGTGCATGAAATTGAAGGCCTCGATCATCTGCTCGCCGTTCCAGATCTGACTCTCGAGCGACGGATACAGGAAATCGCCGCCGTGCAAGAGCCGCACCGTGCGCCCTTCGCGCTCGAGCTCCCGAATGATCGTCGTGACCCGGCCGAAGCCGCCGCGCTCGCCGTCCTCGACCGCGGCGACTCGGTAGGTATCGTTCATGTGCAGGAAGCTGATCTCACCCGATGGCGCGACGTTCGCGTCCGGTGAGCACGCGGCAACAAGGAGAACAGCAAAGACTGACGTGAATCGGTGAATCATCGCGATACAGAGTTGTGCAGACAAAGGCGGCCATTGTGCTACGCGCCTCACCGGGATGCGATCGGCGCCCGCCGGATGCGCTCCGCAAGGCGCAACTCGGTGATCAAGTTCCATTGAAATCAGAGACATAGCGAACATTCGCATAGCCGTCGTCATGCCGCTCATGCTAACCTCGGCGTTTCTCACGGCGCGATCGCCGGCGATCCATAAGGAGCGGCATGACAGGCTCGAGCGGCTATTGTTTGTTGGCAAGCGCAGCGCTTCTTGCCGCCTGCGCCAACCAAGACTACGGCAACGACCACCCGGGCGTCCGCTGGGTGCAGACGGCAGCGGAGTTCGACGCGCTGTCGCTGCAGGCGTACCAGTCCGCCGCCGGTCAGCTCGACGACAAGATCGCGGACACCTCGTGGAGCGCGCTGCCCTATCAGACCGACGCGTCCGACCTTCCGCCGGCCATCATCTTCGACGTCGACGAGACCGTCGTCAGCAACGTCGAATTCCAGGCCACGCTCGAGCCGCCGTTCGAGGAGATCAAGCTGTTCCGCTGGACGCGCGCCAACCCGGCCGATCCGATCGCCGGCTTTGCCGAGTTCGCGGCGCTCGCGCACGACAGGGGCGTCGAGCTGTTCTTCGTCACCAACCGCGGCTGCGCGCGCGTGGCCGGGTACGTCGGTCCCTGTCCCTACGAAGCGGTCACGAGCGAGGATATCGGTGAAGCCGGATTCGTAACCGATGTCGAGCACGTCCTGCTGGCCTACGAGCAGCCGCACTGGAGCAAGGAGAAAAAAGTCCGTCGCGACTATCTCGCGCGGAATTATCGCATCATCATGCTGTTCGGCGACGACCTCGGCGACTTCATCCCGTGCTCCCGCCGGCGGGCACTCGATCCCTGTAACGAAGGCGCGACGATCGCCAGCCGTCGTCGTGCGACCATGGAGCACCGCGATTACTGGGGTAACGGCTGGTACGTCTTACCGAATCCGATGCACGGGTCATGGACCACGGTTCGCTGACGAACGCGTCGCGGCATCGAAATACGACGAGAGGTTGACATGGCAAAAGTGAAATGCGGACTGATTCAGATGGGCCTCAAAGGCGACCCGCGCACAATGGGTCCGGAGGAAATCCGGGACCTCATGATCGAGGCGCACATTCCGTTCATCGAGGACGCCGGCAAGCAGGGCGTGCAGGTACTGTGCTTCCAGGAGATATTCACCCAGCCCTATTTCTGCCCGAGCCAGGACCGCAAATGGTACGCCGCCGCCGAGAAGATTCCGGACGGGCCGACGACCAAGCTGATGCAGGAATACGCGAAAAAGCACGACATGGTGATCGTCGTGCCGCTCTACGAGGAAGCGATGACGGGCGTGTACTACAACACGGCCGGCGTCATCGACGCCGACGGCACGTTCCTCGGCAAGTACCGCAAGACGCACATTCCGCAGGTCGATCCCGGTTTCTACGAGAAGTTCTTCTTCAAGCCCGGCGACTTGGGCTATCCGGTGTTCGACACGGCCTACGTCAAGCTGGGTGTCTACATCTGCTACGACCGGCATTTTCCCGAAGGCTGGCGCGCGCTCGCATTGAATGGCGCGGAGTACATCGTCAATCCGTCGGCGACGGTAGCCGGCTTGAGCAAGTATCTCTGGGAGCTCGAGCAGCCCGCGTCCGCTGCGGCGAACGGCGTGTTCATCGGCGCGATCAACCGTATCGGCACCGAAGAACCGTGGGCGAAAGACATGGGAGAGTTCTACGGCTCCAGCTACATCGTCAATCCGCGCGGCACGATCGAGGCGCAGGCAAGCTATGACCAGGACGAGCTCTTGGTGCACGAGATCGATCTCGACATGGTGCGCGAAGTCCGCAACACCTGGCAGTTCTTCCGCGACCGCAGACCGGAGACCTACGCCGAGCTGACGGGAGGCTGACGCCGCCGATGGACCAACCGACCACCAGCAGCCTGCGCACCGTCGGCGAGCACATCGAGCTCGAGCTCGGCGACGACATCGCAGAGAGCCCGCGCTACAACGACGATATCGCACCCACACGCGCCGCGCAGCGCACCTGGTCGAAGTGGAACGTCGCGTCGCTGTGGGTCGGCATGGCGATCTGCGTGCCGACGTATACCCTGGGCGGCGTGCTGACATCGTATTTCGGGCTTTCCGTCAGCGAGGCGCTGTGGACGATCCTGGCGGCCAATATCGTCGTCCTGATTCCATTGACCTTGAACGCGTACCCGGGCACCCGCTACGGCATCCCGTGCCCGGTCGTGCTGCGCGCGTCGTTCGGCATCATCGGCTCCAACGTGCCGGCGCTGATCCGCGCACTGGTCGCCTGCGGCTGGTTCGGCGTGCAGACTCTGTTCGGCGGCATCGCGATCCACCTTTTGTTCTCCGCGCTGTTCGATGGCTGGGCCCGCCTGGGCGGCACCGGCGAGGTCATCGGTTTCTTCATCTTCTGGGTGGCAAACGTCTGGGTCGTCATCCGCGGCGCGGAGTCCATCAAGCATCTCGAGGCGCTCGCAGCACCGCTCTTGCTGTTCGTCGCGATCGGCCTGACGATCTGGGCGTTCCCGAAGGTGTCGTTCGAGGAGCTCATGGCCACGCCGGCAAGCCGGCCCGAGGACGCCTCGTTCCTGGCCTATTTCATGGCGGCGCTGACAGCGATGGTCGGCTTCTGGGCCACGCTGTCCTTGAACATCCCGGACTTCAGCCGTTTCGCGAACTCGCAAAAGGACCAGGTACTGGGTCAGATCATCGGGCTGCCGCTGACGATGTTCCTGTTCGCCGGGCTTGGGGTTCTGCTGACGTCGGCGTCGACGACCTTGGTCGGCGAGACGATCTCCGATCCGATCAATCTGATCGGCCGGATCGACAACACGGCCTGGGTCGTACTGTCGATGCTCATCATCATTCTCGCCACAATCTCGACCAATACGGCGGCCAACATCGTGTCGCCGACGAACAGTTTTCAGAACATCGCGCCGAAGTACATCAGCGAAGCCCGCGGCGTCATCCTGACCGGCGTCATCGGCATCCTGCTGATGAGCTGGGAGCTCCTGAAAAAGCTCGGCTGGCTCGACTCGGACGTGAGCCTCGAGAGCCTGTACTCGAACTGGCTGGTCGGCTATTCCAGCCTCTTGGGCCCGATTGCCGGCATCATGATCGTCGACTATTTCGTCGTCAAGAAGCAGTCCTATGATGTCCTGGCGCTGTATCAGGACGACGCCGGGTATCCGGCTTGGAACACGGCGGGTTTCGTCGCATTTCTGGTTCCGGTCGGCCTGACGGTGATTGCTATTACGACCGGCAAGCTCGGCTGGTTCTACACCTACGGGTGGTTTACGGGTTCGCTTTTGGGCGGGCTGATCTATTATCTGATGTGCCGGCCCAGACAGACAGACAGACAAAGTGCAGAGGTGTTGACATGACAGTACTCATCAAAGGCGGAACCGTCGTCACCGCGGACCAGACCCT
>JBFGFX010000244.1:0-5261 GCA_041579335.1 Woeseiaceae bacterium
CGGCTCGGGCCTCTCGCAGGGGACACGAACGACGGTGCTGCCGTGCTGCTGCCTGAGCCAGCACGGTTCCGCCGGCAGACGCAAATGCGCGGCGAGTCGCCGCCGGTTGTCCTCCACCCGGCCGGGCTCGTCGCCGACGTGGGCGCCGAGATTGAGCTCGGCGTAGGGCGGCGAGCTCGCGCCGCCCACTCTCAAGGTAGTGCCCGCGACGACGCCGTCGGGAGCGGGCCAATCGGCCGCCAGGAACGAAACGTCGCTCACGCGCACCGGTCCTTCGCGTCCCGCGACAGGACCTCGAGCAACTCACGAAAGTCCTCGGCGGGTGCGGCGTCGACCGCTACCGGCTTGCCGGACTCGGGATGCACGAACTCGAGCCCGGTCGCACACAGCGCCTGACGGCGAAAGCTGCGCAGGGCCGTGGCCAACGCTTCGCTCGCGCCCGCCGGTATCGCGAGGCGACCGCCGTAGACGGGATCGCCGACCAGCGGATGGCGCCGCCAGGCAAAATGCACTCGGATCTGGTGGGTCCGGCCGGTCTCCAAGCGCACGCTTATATAAGTGTGCGCGGCGAAGCGTTCGATCACGCGGTAGTGCGTCACCGCGGGCTTGCCGTCATCCTGCACCGCCATCTTGCGGCGATCGACCGGGTGTCGCCTGATCGGAGCGTCTATCGTGCCGCCGCCGGTGAGCACGCCGACGCAGATCGCATCGTAACGGCGTGAGACGGCGTGATCCGCGAGCTGCCGGATCAAGGACGTGTGCGCCGTCAGCGTGCGGGCAATCAGCAAGAGCCCGCTCGTGTCTTTGTCGAGCCGGTGGACGATGCCCGCCCGCGGTAATGCATCGAGCTCCGGGTAGCGATGCAGCAGGCCGTTCATGAGCGTACCGTGCGGGTTGCCCGCTCCCGGATGCACGACCAGCCCCGCCGGCTTGTTGACCACGATCAACGACGCATCCTCCATGACCACATCGAGCGGGATTGGCTCCGGGCGGCTCCGCGTGGTCACCTCCGACCGGGCCTGCACCGACACGGATTCGCCGCCGGAGACGGCGTCGCGCGGCCGCCAGGCCTCACCGTCGACCCAGACGGACCCGTCCAGAATCCAGGCCTTCAGCCGGCTGCGCGAGTACTCGGGAAACATCCGTGCCAACGCCAGGTCCAAGCGAGTCCCGGCCAGTTCGTCGGGTACCGTGCGCGTCAGGAGTGGGTTGTCCATGCGCTCAAGCCGTGACCAGAAAAACGCACAGTTTACGGTATACTTCGCGGTTTGGCCGAGGCCGAAGCGGCGTTACCGCGAGGCTCGGGATCCAACCGCGCCAGACACGATGCGAACGACCCTCAACAAGAGATCTGCAAGCTGGATCGCCGCCTTTGCGTTCATCGTCTTGGGCTCGCTTGCGTTGGCCGGCTGCGCCGGCAACGAGGAGTCCGCCGAAGAGGCTTTCATCGCGGACCTCACCGAGGCCTACGAGACGGCGCAGCGGGCGATTCGCAACGGCAACTACCGCCGCGGCATTCAGATCTTCGAGGCTTTGCAGGCTCGGTTCCCGTTCAGCGATTTCGCCAAGCAGATCCAGCTCGAGCTGATGTACGCGTACTACAAAAACGGTTCCCAGGAGCAGGCGATCGACGCCGCGGACACGTTCATGCGCGAGAACCCGACGGACCCGAACGTCGACTATGCGCTGTACATCAAGGGTCTCGCCTACTACGAAAAGGACCCGGGCCTGCTCGAACGGCTGTTTCGCAAAGACATGAGCAATCGACCGCCGAAGGAGGCCGACCTCGCGGTCTCGACGCTCAGACGGCTGGTCGAACGCTACCCCGCCAGCCCGTACGCGCCCGACGCCGAACAGCGCCTCGTGTACTTGAAGAACCGCCTTGCGGCCTACGAGAACAGCGTCGCGGACTACTATCTGCGGCGCGGCGCCTACGTCGCCGCGCTCAATCGTGCCAAGGATGCGCTCGAGCGCTACAACGGCGCCCCCGGCAACAAAGAGTCGCTCGAGATCATGATCAAAGCCTACGAGGGCTTGGGCATGACCGAGCTCGCCGCCGACGTCCGCCGGGTACGCGACAACACCTATCCGAATTGATCCGCGGCGGTCGCACGTCAGGACGGGCTCCTACGATGGGCCTGCCGATGTCATTCAGGGAAGGTGTACTTGGAAGTGATCGGATATCTCCAGTCCCTGCCGAACGCGCGGCTGCTGATCCTGATGCCCGGCGGCGCCTGGCGGCGCTTGTACTCGTTGCGCTTGACCATCTCCAGGATACGAATGACCACGTCGCGGTCGAAGCCGCGCTCGACGATCTCGGCGACCGACAGGTCTTCCTCCATGAATGCTTCGAGGATCGGGTCCATGAGCTCATACGGTGGCAGCGAGTCCGTGTCTTTTTGATTCGCCCTGAGCTCTGCTGACGGCTCGCGGGTAATCGTGCGTTCGGGTATGACCGGGCTCAAGCCGTTGCGGTACTTCGCCAGGCGGTACACGAGCGTCTTGTGACAGTCCTTGAGCGGCGCGAAGCCGCCGGCCATGTCCCCATAGAGCGTCGCGTAGCCAACCGCCATCTCGCTCTTGTTGCCGGTCGTGAGCAGCATGCGGCCGGTCTTGTTGGATATCGCCATCAGGAGGATGCAGCGACAGCGCGCCTGGATGTTCTCTTCCGTGACGTCGACGGGCCGTGCCTCGAATATCGTCGCGAGCTGACCGACGATCGCATCGTAGATCGGCGCAATGGGCAGGACGTCGTAGGTGACGCCAAGCATTCGCGCCTGCGCGGCGGCATCTTCCTGGCTCATCGTGCTCGTGTATTTGAACGGCATCATGACGGCGCGAACCTTGTCGGCGCCGAGCGCATCGCAGGCGATGGCGATGGTCAGGGCCGAGTCGACGCCGCCCGACAGGCCGAGAACCACGCCCGGAAAGCCGTTTTTGAACACGTAGTCGCGTGTGCCGCAGACGAGGGCATCGTAGACGGAGGCTTCCTCGGACGGCAGCGGCACGACGTCGTCGCTGACCGGGACGACGCCCGCGGCACCTGCGGTCAGCGTCACGGCGTGCAGGACCTCGTCGAACGCGGCCGCCCGGTAGCGGATCTCGCCGTCCGCGTCCATGACGAACGAGCCGCCGTCGAAGACCAGCTCGTCCTGGCCACCGACCATGTTGAGATAAATGGCGGGGATGCCGATCTCGCCGACCCGAGCCCGCACCACGCGCTCGCGCGTCGCCTGACTCGCTCTGTCGTACGGCGACCCGTTAATTGCAATCAGCACTTCGGCGCCCGCCGCCCGCGCTGCCGCGGCGGGGGCACTTGCCCAAACGTCCTCGCAGATGTTGACGCCGATGCGGATGCCGTTCAGCGTAAAGACCGCCGCATCTTTACCCGGCGAGAAGTAACGCTCCTCGTCGAACACGCTGTAGTTCGGCAACAGTTGTTTTCGGTAGCGCGCGACCGCCGCGCCGTCGACGAAAACGACGCTGGAATTGTAGATCGTGTCGTCCTGGTATTCCGGAAAACCGACCAGCACGGCGATGCCGCGCGCCCGCTCGCGGATCTCATCGAGACTGTCGTTGACGCGGCGCCTGAGTCCGGAGTGAAACAGCAGGTCTTCGGGCGGATAGCCGCTCAGCGCGAGCTCGGGAAAGACCACGAGGTCGGCCTGAAGCTCGTCGCGTGCGCGCTCCGAGTAGTCGAGGATGCGCGCCGTGTTGCCGGCCATGTCGCCGACGATGAGATCGAGCTGCGCCAGCGCGACCGTCAGCTGGTTGTTCATCGCATCGTTTTCGCTTTTGTGGACGGAGCGTCACGAGCCCCGGATCGGTCGTCAGGCCTAGCCTAGCAGCTCCAACATCCTGCTGCCGAGCTCGGCCGGCGAGCGGACCGTCGCGACCCCGGCCGCGTCGAGGGCAAGAAACTTGGCCTCAGCGGTGCCTTTGCCGCCGGCGACGATCGCTCCGGCGTGCCCCATCCGCTTGCCCGGCGGCGCCGTAACGCCTGCGATGTAGGCGACCACGGGCTTGGTGAACTCGGACTGGATGTACTCGGCCGCGGCTTCCTCGTCGGTACCGCCGATCTCGCCGACCATCACGACCCCGTCGGTGTCGGGGTCCGCCTGGAACAGCTCGAGGCAGTCGATGAAATCCATGCCGCGCACCGGATCACCGCCGATGCCGATGCAGGTCGTCTGCCCCAGGCCGTTCTGCGTCGTCTGGTACACCGCCTCGTAGGTCAGCGTCCCGGACCGGGACACGACACCGACCCTGCCCTTCTTGTGGATGAAGCCGGGCATGATGCCGATCTTGCATTCGTCCGGGGTGATGATGCCCGGGCAGTTGGGCCCGATGAGCCGGCAGTCGTGGTCCTTCAGCGCCGCTTTGACCTTGACCATGTCGAGCACCGGGATGCCCTCGGTGATGCAGACGATCAGATCGACGCCGGAATCGGCGGCCTCGAGGATCGCGTCCGCCGCGAACGGCGCCGGGACATAGATCATGCTGACGTCGGCGCCAGTCTCGCGCACGGCTTCTCGCATCGTGTCGAAGACCGGGATGCCCAGATGCTCCTGGCCACCCCTGCTCGGCGTCACTCCGGCGACCACCCGGGTCCCGTAGTCGACGCACTGCTCGGCGTGAAACGAGCCCTGGTTGCCCGTGATGCCTTGACAGACGATCTTGCTGTCTTTTCCGACCAAGACGCTCATGCGCTCACTGCCGCCGCAACCGCTTTCTTCGCGGCGTCCGTCAGATCGTTGGCGGTTACGATATCCAACCCGCTGCTTCTCAACAGCTCTTTGCCCTTCCTCACGTTCGTCCCCTCGAGTCGGACGACGACTGGGACGTTGACGCCGACCTCTTTCACCGCACTGACGACGCCCTGCGCGATCAGGTCGCAGCGCACGATGCCGCCGAAGATGTTGACCAGTATCGCTTTCACGCTGTCGTTCGACAGAATCAACTTGAACGCCTCGGCGACGCGCTCGCTCGTGGCGCCACCCCCGACATCTAAGAAGTTGGCGGGATCGCCACCGTGCAGCTTGATCAGATCCATCGTGGCCATCGCCAGCCCGGCGCCGTTGACCATGCAGGCGATGTCGCCGTCCAGCGAGACGTAGTTCAGGTCGTGCTCCGCCGCCTCGCGTTCCATCGGATCCTCTTGGGACGTATCCCTAAGCTCCAAGAGCTCGGGCTGCCGGAACAGCGCGCTCTCCTCGATGTTGATCTTGGCGTCCAGCGCCACGACGTCCCCGTCCTTGGTC
>JBFGFX010000245.1:0-5236 GCA_041579335.1 Woeseiaceae bacterium
ATTCGTAGGTCATGGCGAACAGCACCAAGGTGAAGGCGGCCATGACGAAGATGTGCAGCGACAATACGCTCGGTGCCAACGCCGAGGGTTGTATCGTCGCCGCGACGCCGATGACGGCCAGCAGGTTGAAGATGTTGGAGCCGACGACGTTGCCGATCGCGAGCCCATACTCGCCTTTGATCGCGCTGACCAAGGAGACGGCCAACTCGGGAATGCTGGTCCCGAGGGCGACCAGGGTGACGCCGATCACGATCTCGGTCACGCCGAGCGCACGTGCGATCTCGATGGCCGCGTCGACCACGAACTCCGCGCCAATGAGTAGCAT
Organism: Woeseiaceae bacterium; assembly: GCA_041579335.1. Lineage (GTDB taxonomy): Bacteria > Pseudomonadota > Gammaproteobacteria > Steroidobacterales > Woeseiaceae > JBFGFX01. Next base: position 326 of record JBFGFX010000245.1, read on the forward strand.
GACCAAACCGACGAGCAGCCAAGCGACGGCAACCCGCGTCGATACGTCTTTGGGGATCTCCGCCTCGTAGTCGGCCAGCATCGGGTCGGTTGCCGAGGTGCGCAGGCCGAGGCGGGTCAGCCATACCATGACGATCACCAGGCCGATCAGGAGCACCAGGCCATCGACGCGACTCAGGTAGGTGTCGAGAAAAAGCGTCACGGTGAGCAGCGACACTGCGAGTAGCGCCGGCATTTCGCGCCGCAGCGTCGCCGAGGTCAGCTCGATGGGCCGTATCATCGCGATACCGCCCAAGACGAGCCCGATATTGGCGGTGTTCGAGCCGATGGCGTTGCCGACCGCGAGATCGGCCTCGCCGCGCAGTGCCGCGATCACGGATACGACGATCTCCGGTGCCGACGTGGCGAAGGCCACGATCGTCAGGCCGATCAGGAGCGGCGCCACGCCGAGGTTTCGGGCGACAGAGGCGGCGCCGTGAACGAATCGATCTGCACCCCAAATGAGGAGAAACAGGCCGGCAACGATTGCGAAGATATTGCCAAGCATACAGAACAGTAATCGGTTGGCCGGCCCGTCTTCGGGTTATGCTTATCGTCGTCCGGCGTCCGACCCGGACCGCCAATGATACACAAACGAGAAGGACGTGGGACCGCTTGGTGTTTTTGATACACTGGGGAGCTTTCATTCGCAATCCGAACTGCGCATGAACCCCGAAGAGATCACGCAACTCATCGAAAACGGCATACCCGGCGCGACGGTCCGGGTGCGGAGCGGCGACAACACGCACTTCGAGGCGGTCATCGTCTCGGACGCGTTCGCCGGCAAGCGGCCGATCGCCAGGCATCAGCTCGTGTACGGCTGTCTCGGCAGCCGGATGGGCAACGAGATTCATGCGCTGTCCATTCACGCCTTTACGCCCGACGAGTGGCACGAGCGTCAATCGGGCGACCCGAGCTGAGCCTTGGACAAACTCGTCATCACCGGCGGTGCCCGGCTCGAAGGCCAAGTCACGATCTCGGGAGCCAAGAATGCCGCGCTGCCGATCCTCGCGGGCACCCTACTCGCCAACGAGCCGGTGACGGTCGGCAATGTCCCGCACCTCAAGGACGTGACGACGACGTTGACCCTACTGCAGAGCATGGGCGCCGAGGTCACGTTCGACGACAAGCTGAACGTCGAGGTCGACGCCGCCAATCTCAGCGAGTACCGGGCGCCCTACGAGTTGGTCAAGACCATGCGCGCGTCGATCCTGGTGTTGGGCCCGCTGCTTGCGCGCCACGGCGTTGCCGACGTCTCGCTGCCGGGCGGGTGCGCCATCGGTGCGCGGCCGGTGAATATGCACGTGCAGGGACTGGAAGCCATGGGCGCCGAGGTCATCGTCGAAAACGGCTACATCCGCGCTCGTGCCGAAAGGCTGCACGGCGCGCGCATCGTGATGGATACCGTCACGGTGACCGGCACCGAGAATCTGATGATGGCCGCGACGCTCGCCCGCGGCGAGACCGTTTTGGAGAACGCCGCCCGTGAGCCTGAAGTCGCCGACTTGGCCAAGTTTCTGAACGGCATGGGAGCCGAGATTAGCGGCGCAGGCAGCAGCACGATCACGATCCGGGGCGTCGACGAGCTCGCCGGCACGCACCACGTGGTGCTGCCCGACCGCATCGAGACCGGGACGTATCTCGTCGCGGCGGCGGTAACCGGCGGCAAGGTACGCCTTAAGAAGACCTCGGCCGCGATCCTGGAAACCGTCCTGTCGAAGCTCGAAGAGGCCGGTGCGATGATCGATAGCGGGCCCGACAGCATTACGCTCGACATGCGCGGACGGCGTCCCAAGGCGGTGGACATCCGCACGCAGCCGTATCCCGGCTTTCCGACGGACATGCAGGCGCAATTCTGCGCGCTGAACGCCGTGGCGGACGGCGTCGGCACCGTGACCGAGACCATCTTCGAGAATCGCTTCCAACACGTGCTCGAGCTCAAGCGCCTGGGTGCGGACATCCGTCTGGAAGGCAATACCGCGATCTGCACCGGGGTCGAGCGGCTGACCGCGGCGCCCGTCATGGCGACCGACCTGAGGGCGTCGGCGAGCCTGGTCATTGCGGGTCTGGCGGCCGCCGGCGAGACCGTGGTCGATCGCGTCTATCACGTCGATCGCGGCTACGAGCGTATCGAGGAGAAGCTGTCCCAGCTCGGCGCCGACATCCGCCGCATTCCTTGACCGTCCAGGCCGCCGGCGACGGGCAGATCGGCCCTACTGGGTCGGGGTGCCGAACGACGATTGCTGCTGTGGGCGTTCCGCGACCGTCAGGGTCGCGCGGAAGCGCTGGCCGGCGCGCCAGCCGCTGAGCTCCACTCCGTCGCCGGGTTCGAGACCGGCGACGATCAGGAGCGCCTGCTGCCTAGATCGAATCGCTTCGCCGTTGATCGTCAAGATCACGTCGCCCGGCCGCAAGCCCGCGTCCGCGGCCGGCCCACCCTCGATCACGCGCGTCAGCAAGATGCCGATGTTCGGCTCGAGGCCGAGTCCTTCCGATTCGGCGGGCGTCAACTCGTCCGGTTCGAGCCCCACCCAGCCGCGGATGACACGGCCGTCGCGCTTGATCGCCTCGACGACGCCGCGCACGAGGTCGACCGGGATCGCAAAGCTGATGCCTTCGGTGCCGACGTCCTGCGCCAAGACCGCCGTATTGATGCCGACGAGCTGACCCAGGCTGTTGACCAGCGCACCACCGGAATTGCCTTCGTTAATGGCGGCATCGGTCTGGATGAAGTTCTCGAACGTCATGAGCTGCAGCAGACCGCGGCCGGTGGCGCTGACGATGCCTTGGGTCACGGTCTTGGTCAGCCCGTAGGGATTGCCGATCGCCAACACAACGTCTCCGATGCGTAGCTGGTCGGAGCGGCCTAAGGGGATGGCGGGCACCGGGCCCAGGTTCACCTTGAGGAGGGCGAGATCGGTCTCGGGATCGAAGCCGACTACCTCAGGATCGGCGATACGGCCGTCCGCGAGCTGCACGCGAATCTCGCTGGCGCCGGCGACCACGTGGTAGTTCGTGACGAGGTAGCCCTCGGCATCGATGACGACGGCCGATCCCAAGCTCGTATTCAGGCGGAACTGGCCTGCCACCGAGGACGATTCGGCCGGCACCACCCGCCGGGTATACACACTCGCGACGGCCGGCGCGCTCCTGTCGACGGCATCGGCAAAGCTCGCGGGCTGCCCCGCCGGCGCCGTCGTTTCGAGCACCGGCAAAAGCTCGGGCTTCAGCAGCACGACCACGAACGCGACGGCCAGGCCGACGATGACCGACTGCGACAGGAATAATACGATCGGCTTGACGTTCGCCACGGCGCTTCCCTGATTGGACAACGGGACCTGGGCGACCGGGCTCACGACGTCCGCTTCGAACCCCTACTGCCTAGCCAAGCTCGAGAGGCCCCGTGTATAATGCCTCGCTCGTTCGCACCCGGTTCCGAACGGTCATCCTGACGGCAAACCGGTGCAGCTGCAAATCTAACAGTTTTCTAATCATTTTCGGTACCTGCATAACCCGTCCACACCGGAGGTTGAGCCAGTACGGAGTTAGGGAACGCTCGAGCCGAGAAAAGCGCGACAGAGTGCCGATGGCCCCTTTAGTAATCTTCCATCGACCCCATGCTGAAAGGGCGACCGTTCCTGAATCTGCTGACCCGCCGCCGACTTGGAGCGGCGTATTGGAGTGTTAGATGTCTGACGAAGATGTGCTCGATCGCAATCGACGCCATTTCCTGACGATTGCCACCGCCGTCACCGGAGGCGCCGGCATCGCTCTGGCCGCTATCCCGTTTCTTGCGTCGCTGAAACCGAGTGCACGAGCCCAGGCGCTCGGCGCGCCGGTCGAGGTGCCGCTCGGTGCCCTGGAGCCGGGCGAGATGGTGCGGGTCATCTGGCGCGGCAGGCTGGTGTTCGTCTTGCGACGTAGCGAAGAGATGCTCGAACGCCTGCCCCGATCCGTCGACGAGTTGCGCGACCCGAACTCCGAGGTCGCCGAGCAGCAGCCCGAGTATGCCGCCAATCCGTACCGCTCGATCAAGCCGGAGTATCTCGTCGTCGAAGGATCTTGCACGCATCTCGGCTGCGCGCCGCTGGCCCAGTTCGAGGTCGGACCGGCACCGGACTGGTACGGCGGCTTCTTCTGCCCCTGCCACGGATCGCGCTTCGACCTGGCCGGACGTGTGTATAAAGGAGTGCCGGCACCGACCAACCTGCGCGTACCCCCGTATCGCTTCATCCAGGACGACGTCATCATGATCGGCGCGGAGAGCGGAGTAAGTTAATGGCGAGGATCGAGTCAGAAATCGGCACCCCGCAGGGCGGCTTCCTGAAATGGATCGACGATCGTTTTCCGCTGACGAAGACGATGAAGCAGCACGTCACGGAATACTACGCCGCGAAAAACTTCAATGTTTGGTACGTCTTCGGTGTCCTGGCGATGGTTGTGTTGGTGATTCAGCTGTTGACCGGCATATTCCTGACCATGAACTACAAGCCGTCCGCCGACGAGGCGTTCGCGTCGGTCGAATACATCATGCGTGACGTCGAATGGGGATGGCTGATTCGCTACATGCACTCGACGGGCGCGTCGTTCTTTTTCATCGTCGTCTACCTACACATGTTCCGCGCGATGCTCTACGGCTCGTACAAGAAACCGCGTGAGCTGATCTGGATCATCGGCATGCTGATCTTCTTCGTGCTGATGGCCGAGGCCTTTGCCGGCTACCTGTTGCCATGGGGCCAGATGTCGTACTGGGGAGCGCAGGTCATCATTTCACTGTTCGGCGCCATTCCGTTCGTTGGCGATGCGCTGGTCGAGATTATTCGCGGTGACTACTCAATCTCCGATATCACGCTGAACCGCTTCTTCGCGTTGC
>JBFGFX010000246.1:0-5216 GCA_041579335.1 Woeseiaceae bacterium
CAGCCAGTAACGGGCCCAGGCGAATTCGAAGCCGAGTATGGCCAAGCCCACGGGTATGACGACGAACGCCGGCCCGGGCGCGACGATCATCACCACGCCCACCATCAGCACCGTGGCGCCGACGATCGACACGGCTATGCGGCGTGCCAGCTTGTAACTGAAATTCAGCACGGTCGTGTCCTCGGGAGTCCTCGACCAGCGTACCACGCGAGCAACTCTGTGAAACCGTCATTTGGGCCTTCGGCCGGAGTGTCGTAGCCTTATGCGCATGAAAGCCTTTTCACTGGCGCCTCTCGCGGCGCTGCTCGCGAGCGCACCGTCTCACGCCGACGATCTTCGACGGCACGTCCTACAGGTGTCTGCTGCGGCACCGGACGTGGCCGTGTCGCCGCGCGCACCGGAGCGGAACTCGTTGCCGCTTCCGACCCTCGAGTACGTCTTTGCGCTCAACGCCACCTGCGCCGAGCCGTTCGGCCCGAGCTCGATTTCGCTGGCAGTCGCGGACACGCGGCGGTCGTTGTCGGGCGATGAGCTCGACGGGAACGCCTCGGCCGAAATCACGCTGATCGTGCCGGCAGATCAGTTAGCGCCGGTACCGGTTGCAGAATTTTGCGTCGAGGTGCCGGCCGAAGATTCGAGCGCGCCCGCAGAGGGTGAGCGCTTGACGCTGCCCGCGACGCTGTCGGCGCACGCCTCGTTGCTCTGCGTAAGCGGCAGCGAGCAGGAGATCATCTACACGTCAGCCCCGCTGGACGTGACGTTGATTTGCAACCGTGGGAACTCGGACTAGGCTAGTCCGTCGGCTCCTTCATTCTTGCTTCGAGGAAATGCAGTACCCGGTTCCACGCATCGGCGGCGACATCCGGATCGTAGTTATCGGAGAGCTCGTCGGCAAAACCGCGCCGTGCATTCGGATAGATCTCGATCTCGACTTCTTTCTCTAGCGACTCCATGAGCGAGCGGAACTTGCGCACCGAATCCGCCGGCACGGCGCGATCCCCCTCGGCGTACAGCCCCAGGATCGGCGCCGACACCGTGGAGAGCTTCCGTTCATCGTCGACGACCTGGCCGTAATAGCTGACGACCGCGGCCAAGTCATCCGCCATCGACACCGCCGCGCTCAGCGACCAGCCGCCGCCGAAGCCGAAGCCGATGACTGCCACGCGCGGAGCTCCGGCCGTGTTGCGCATGAAGTCGACCGCCTGGCGCAGATTCTCGATGGCGAGCGCCGGGTTCTCGACGACCTCGATTTCGAGCTCTCGCGCGGTACCGATCGCCTTGGCGGTCTCTCTACGAAACAGATCGATGCCGAGCGCGATATAACCTTCGGCAGCCAGCTGCTCGGTGAGCTCGCGCATCGGCTCATTGAGGCCCCACCAATCGTGAATGACGACGACCGCGGGCAACGGATCGATCATGTCCGCCGGAATCGCGAAATGCCCGTAGACGAGTTGATCGTCCACTTCGCCGTAGGGCAGCGTCTCCGCGACGACCGCCCGGGACGACGGCGTCCGCGCTTCCGTCGTCGTCGGCGCCGATCGCGGCGTGACTGCAGGCGCACCCGTGCCGTCGGGGTCGCCGGCGGGCCCGGAGGACGGAGAGCAGCCGGCTACGAAAACCGCCAACATCATGCCGCAACATCCGGAAAGAGGTTTGCGCATAGCTCCTTTCCTTTCGCCGCCAAAAGCGTGCTGGCCGTCTCGCTACCGTATCGTCGTTGCCGTTTGGCAACGGCACGGCCGGGCTCATGAAGGCGCTAGTGTAATCAAATCACTCGCGGCTCGCACGGCTGGTCCGGATACGCCTCCGGCCCTTTGTTGCTGGACCCGATATATCGGCCGTGCAATATTTCGCCGGTCGCTTACCTCGGGTTGACAGCATTCCATGAGCCTACTCCAAGAGTCGATCGTCTATCTGCTCGCGGCCGTGATTGCCGTGCCTATCAGCAAACGGTTGGGTCTCGGCTCCGTGCTCGGCTATCTGGCGGCGGGCATCGTCATCGGGCCGTACGGGCTCGCGCTGATCTCGGACGCCGAGCATATCTTGCATTTTGCGGAGCTCGGCGTCGTGTTCCTGCTGTTCATCATCGGGCTCGAGCTGCAGCCCTCACGCCTGTGGGTGCTACGTCGCATGGTCTTCGGTCTGGGCAGCGCGCAGGTCGTCGGCAGCGCGGCGCTGATCAGCGCGATAACTTGGTCGCTCGGTTTCGCAGGCAAGTCCGCGCTGATCATAGGCTTCATCCTCGCCCTATCCTCGACGGCATTCGTGCTTCAGCTCCTGGCCGAACAGAAGAAACTCACGACCGAGTACGGACGCGCCTCGTTCGCCATCCTGCTGTTTCAGGATTTGGCAGTGATTCCGATGATCGCCGTCCTGCCGCTTTTGTCGAGCGGTCAGGTCGCCGATTCGGACATCGAGCTCTGGGGCTTGGCATGGATGGTTGCGACAATCGCCGCGATGATCGTCGGTGGCCGCTATCTGCTGCGGCCGGTGCTGCGCATCGTCGCGAGCACGGAGATTCCGGAGCTGTTTACGGCAACTGCGCTGGCGGTCGTGATCGGCGCGGCGCTGCTGATGGAGCTCGCCGGAATGTCGATGGTGCTCGGCGCTTTCATCGCCGGCATGCTGCTCGCCGACTCCGAGTACCGGCACGGGCTCGAGGCCGACATCGCGCCATTCAAGGGCTTATTGCTCGGTCTGTTTTTCATCGCGGTCGGGATGTCGGTCAATCTGCGCCTCTTACTCAGCGAACCGCTCACCATCCTGGTCATCGTGTCGGGTCTGATGGCGGCAAAAGCACTCGTGCTGTTTGCGCTGGCGCACCTGTTCCGGATCCGCGGCGCCGGCACGCCCGTGAGTCTCGCGGTTGTGCTGTCGCAGGGGGGCGAGTTCGCGTTCGTGTTGTTCGGACTGGTCGCTCGCGAACAGCTCTTGGAAGCGGCATTGATCGACCGGCTCGTGCTCGCCGTAGCGGTATCGATGCTCGTGACCCCGATCGCATTTTTCGTCAACGAGCGTCTCGCCGAGCGCCGCGTGAAGGCGCGCCAGCCGGACTACGATACGATCCGCGACGACCGCAATTTGGTCATCATCGCCGGTTTCGGCCGCTTCGGGCAAATCGTCGGCCGCATTCTGCAGAGCACGGGTCGGCCGTTCACCGCGCTCGAGAGTGATTTGTCGCAGATCGACGTCGTCCGCCGCTACGGCAACAAGGTCTACTACGGCGATGCATCGAAGCTCGAGCTTTTGCGGGCAGCCGGCGTAGATCACGCGAGGGTGCTGGTGCTCGCGATCGACGACGTCGAAGCGTCGGTGCGGACGGCCGAAGCTGTGGCGCGGCACTTTCCGCACATTACGATCATCGCGCGCGCGCGTAATCGCCGGCATCAATACCGATTGATGGACATCGGCATCAGGCATATCTGCAGGGAAACCCTGCTATCGAGCCTCGCGGTGTCCGAGTTGGTGCTGAAGGAGCTGGGCTTGGGCGATGAAGAGAGCCATCGTGTCGTCGACACGTTTCGTGAGCACGATGCCCGCCTGATGGTCGAGCAGCACGCCGTCCATCACGACGAGGAACGGCTCATACAGACGGCCAAGGACACTGCCAGCGAGCTCGAATCACTGCTCCGCCGCGATGCCGCACGGTGATCGGAGTGCGGCTCACCAATCCTCATCGTCCTTCCATTCCTTAAGCTTGCTCTTATCGACCTCGGTCCACTGCTCGTCGCTCCTGCGAACGTAGTAGACCACCTTTGCGAGGACGTAGACGACGATCGCGACGATGATCGCGATTACTGCCCAGAAACCTTCAGGCATCGTCCCGTTCGCGTTCATTCGACGGCCACGCATATCCCGACTCGAGCGACGCGGTCATAGTACAACGACGGCCCTCAAGCTGGTATGTTGACGTTTCGGAGATCGATTCGGCACCCGCATGACCGTGCTCCTCAGTAAGAGTCCCGACGACCTGCACTTTGCCCCGCGGAGGCCCCGGTTCGAGCTGTCCTCGGCGCTAAGCCGGGACTGGTGCGGCGGCCGCGCGTTCCGCACGGCGTGGTTCAACGCCCTTTCGATGTTGTTCCCCTTAGGCGAGAAGTTTTTCATCGACAGCGTGATTGCGTTTCGCGACCAGATCGGTGACCCGCGTCTGTTGCAGCAAATCGACGCGTTCCAAGCTCAAGAGGCCGTGCATCGACGTCAACACCAGCGCTACAACGAGCTCTTGTGCGAGCTCCGCGGTTACGATCTCGAGAGCATCGAGGCCCCGATACGCAGACGCATCGACTGGGCGTACCGCGAGCTCTCGGCCCGACGACGCCTCGCCGGCACCGCGGCCAACGAGCATCTGACCGCGATTCTCGCGAACGACATGTTGGAGCGAGCCGACCTTCTCGACGATGCGGACCCCGACGTCGCCGCGCTCTGGCGCTGGCACGGCGTCGAGGAAACCGAGCATAAGTCGGTGGCGTTCGACGTCTTCCTGGCAGTCGGCGGACCCGTCAGAGAGCGTCGCCTGGCCATGCTGCTGAACACTTATTACTTTTTTAATGACACTTTCCGCATCCTGTGCGTCATGCTCAAGCACGATGGCAAGCTGTGGAGCCTGCGGGAATGGCTGGATGGGTTCGTGTTTCTGTTCGTAAGGCCCGGATTTCTGAGACGGATCGCCGGGCCCTACCTGCGCTTTTACCGCGCGAACTTTCATCCCTGGCAGCACGACAACCGACATCTCATTCGCGAGTGGGAACGACGTTACTCGGACAGCGCTGCGCTCCGCGACATCGCACGTCGTTGACAATTCCATCCGACGGTTTAGCGTCTGGCGCTGATCTCGATCGGCGGCGTCGGGCAGTTCCTGATCGCGACCTCGAGCTGGATTGCCATCATGCGGATCGTCGCGATTTACGGCAGCGGCCCGATCGCCGCCTACGCGATCTCGCTGCGATTGATCGAGTTCGCGATCTTGCCGGCCTGGGGCCAGGGCAACGCCGCGGCGACGTTGGTCGGACAGAACCTCGGCGTCGGCTATCCGGCGTACGCGGCCGGCATGATCGTGATTCAGGCGCTGAACGGCGCGGGTGATACCAAGACGCCGTCGATCATGAACTTCATTTGCTTCTGGATCGTCCAGATACCGGTGTCGTACTGGCTTGCGACGACGGTCGGTCTCGGTCCGAACGGCGTGTTCACCGCCATCGTATTGTCGGAGTCGC
>JBFGFX010000247.1:0-5188 GCA_041579335.1 Woeseiaceae bacterium
CGTCGACATCGTCGCCGCGGCGGACTTCGCCGAACCCGCCGTGCACGAAGCGGAGATACCTTATATGTGCTCGCCGTCGAGCCGCTTCGGCCGCCGCGAGCTCGTGTTCACGTTCGCCGCCGTCAAGGAAAAATCCGTCAAGACACCAGCGCGCCACAAAGCGCTGCCCGACTGGCTCGTCGTCGGCAAGGAGCCCGTGCCGCTCACGCAGTCGTTCGCGACACAGGCGATGACGACACGCATCTATGCGTTCATCATGTCGCTGATCGACGGCAAGCGCTCGATCGACGACATGGCGACCGTCCTGCAGAAGCAAAAGCTCATGCCGAAGGACGAGGCGATACCCGCGATCCGGAACTTCCTGACGAAGATGTACGACGACAGCCAGCGGAAGATCTGAGCTCGTCGACGCGCCCGGATCCGCGTCACGCCGATCCGAGCATCTCGCGCTCCAGCCGCCGCTGCAGCATCGGAATCGCTGCCGGCAGGAAACGCGCCAGGTAGTGGACGAAGCGCGAGGTGCCGTCCGGGAAGATATGCGCCTTGTCCGCGCGCACGCCCGCGACGATCTTGGCCACGACGTCGGCCGGCTCCGACAGCCGGTGCTCGGGGACGACTCGGCGTTCGTCCAAGCCGAACTGCTCGGAGTCGAGGATCGGCGTCCTGCTGAATGACGGATAGACCGTCGACACGCGGATGCCGTGTTCCCCGAGGTCCATGGCGAGCGCCTCGCCGAAACCGCGCAGACCGAACTTCGACGCGCAGTACGGCGACAGGTACGGCGAGCCTACCCAGCCCGCCAGCGACGAGATATTGACGATGTGGCCGGAGCCGCGCGCAATCATCTGCGGCAGGAACAGCGCGGTGAGTCGCATCGGCGCGAGCAGGTTGACGTCGAGCAGGGTTTCCCAACTCTCTACCGGCACGTGGTCGAGCCGGCCCGCGACCGCGATGCCCGCGTTGTTGATCAGGATATCGGGCGCGAGCCCTCGCTGCTCGAGCGCTTCGTAGAGCGCCCGACAGCCTTCCTTGGTGGCCAGATCGGCCGCAACGGTGGCGGCAATGCGGTTCCCCGCGGTTTGCGTTTCGAACCTGTCGAGCGCGGCCGCGTCTCTGTCCGTGATCACCAGACGAGCGCCCGCCGCGTGGAACTGCTCGACCATGTGGGCGCCGAAGCCGCCGGTGGCGCCGGTGATCACCACCAATCTGCCGTCGATATCCGTCATTGATCCAAAGCGCTGAAGTTTGCTCCGCGTCGCGTTAGCATAATGACGCGTCCGATCAAAACCAATCACCATCGAGGCGACGGGTGACGCCGTCCGCTTCGACGCCAAAAAAACGATGCCCAACAGCGAACCAACGACAAGCCGCCAGGCGCCAGGGCTGCGCTGGCTCGCGATCGGCGCGGCCGGCGGCCTGGTTGCTGCGGCGTTCGGCCTCTTGGAGCGTTCGCCCGGCGTCGCCGAGTTGCCGGTCGGCGCGGTCGCTCGCGTCAACGAAACGCTCATCAGCGAGGCGCAGTTCGAGCGCGCCGTCGAGCAGGTCGCATCGGCCTACGGTCGTGAGCTGACAGCCGACGATCGCGAGCGGATATTGACTCAGCTCGTCGAGGAAGAGCTGCTGGTGCAGCGCGGCGTCGACCTCGGCATGACGCAGTCCGAAAACACCGTTCGCAGCGCGATCGTTCAGTCGTTGATCGCGTCGATCACGGCGGAGGCCGACGCGGCCGACCCGTCGGATGACGAGCTCGAACGATTCTTGAAAGAGAACGCGGAACGTTACACCTACGCCTCGGCCCTCGACGTCGACGCCTGGATCGCGGAGGACGAGTGGGTCGCGCAAGACTTCGTCAATCGACTGCGTAACGGGGCGACCTCGCCGGCGGATGATCGGCTGCGGGACATCCCGGGACTACCGTCGGGGCCCGTGCCGCTCGAGCGTCTGCGCATGTTCTTGGGCCCTGCGATCACGGCGGCGGCGGCCGACATGCCGGAGGCCGCGAGCGCCGTGTATGCGAGGCAGGGACGCTGGTACGTCGTGCGCGTCAACAGACACGAAGAGTCGACGTTGGCCGAGCTCGATGCGGTGCGCTCACAGGTGATGATCGACTATCGCCGATCGTTGGCCGACGCCAAGGTCCGCGCGTATCTGGACGAGCTCGAGCGTGCGGCGGATGTCGTGGTGGCGCCGGCGCCATGAAGCGCATCGCCGGTCTGCTACTCGTCACGAGTGCCGTCGTCGCGAGCCAGAACGTTTGGCCGCATGCCCGCAGCGAGAGCTATTCGGACTGGCGAATCAACGGTGACGCGATGACCGGTGTCGTGACCGTGTCGGCCGGAGAAGTGACGTCGCTGGTCACTTCGGACGACACGCGGCCGCTCGATGTGCTGTTCGCCGAGCACCTCGCGGCGACGGTCGCCGTGAGCTCTGCAATCGGTGACTGCGCACCGTCGCCGCCGACGAGCCTCGCTGCGGCACGCGGCTTCATGCGGGTCGAGCTCGAGTTTCGCTGCGATGGGGGACAGCCGTCCGAGCTGCGCTATCGCGCGCTCTTCGATCAACTCCCGGCGCACGTCCACTACGCGAGGATTTTCGAACACGATGCGCTCATCGCCGAAGCGCTGATCACCGAGCGAGCAGACGGCTGGAGCCGCAAAGCCGGCAGCCGGGACGACCGGCACGGATTCCTGCCGTTTCTCGACCTAGGGATCAGACACATCCTGAGCGGACTCGATCACATCGCTTTTCTCGTCGGCATGCTGCTCGTCGCTGGCAGCGTCGGTCGCAGCGTCGCCGCAGTGACCGGATTCACGCTCGGACACAGCGTGAGCCTGGGCGCGGCCGTGCTCGGCTACCTGCACGCGGACGGCCGTCTCGTCGAGGCGTTCATCGGCTTCACGGTCGCGCTGGTCGCGGTCGAGTATTTTCTCATGCGGCGGCCGAATGCGACCTCGTTGGCCGCCATCGCGACGCTCACGGCGTGGGTCACCGGCGGCTTCGCCGTGGCGCTCGATTTGATCTCGATCGGGGCCCTGGCCGCTTATGTCGGCTTCGGCGTGTTCGCGTTCTGCTACCTGCTTGCCTCCAGCCGCATCCCGGCATCCGGCAACCGGCTCGCGGGCTGGGTGCTGTTCACGGCGACGACCTGCTTCGGCCTCATCCACGGCTTCGGCTTTGCCGGCTTCTTGATGGAGACCGGCATCGTGGGAGGATCGCTCGCGCTGCCGTTGCTCGGCTTCAACGTAGGCGTCGAGGTCGGGCAGCTCGCGCTGCTCGCACTTGTCTTCGTCGCGGTCTATTTCCTGCGAGGGACGCGCGCCGTGCTGCTCGCGCCGCTCGCGGCCGCCGCGCTGTGCGGAATCGGGGTATTCTGGTTCGTCGGCCGCAGCCTGGCCGTTTGACCAGGAGTCGTCCATGCGCGCACTGAGAACTCCGGAGGCGCGGTTCGTCGACCTGCCCGGGTACCCGTTCGCCGCGAACTACGTCGAGATCGACGACCTCAGCATGCACTACGTCGACGACGGCCCAAAAGACGCGCCGGTCGTCTTGATGCTGCACGGCGAGCCGAGCTGGTCCTATCTGTACCGCAAGATGATCCCGCCGATCGTCGCGGCGGGCTTTCGCGCAATTGCGCCCGACCTGATCGGCTTTGGCAAATCGGACAAGCCGAGCGCGCGAACCGATTACACCTTCGCCGGGCACGTCGCGTGGATGCGGAGCTTCCTCGAGCAACTGGACCTCGACGGCATCACGCTCGTCTGCCAGGACTGGGGCTCGCTGATCGGCCTGAGGCTTGCGGCGGAGCGCCCGGACCGCTTCGCCCGCATCGTGCTGGCGAACGGCGGGCTGCCGACCGGGGATCAGGAGATGCCGCGGGCGTTCAAGATATGGCGCGCATTCGCGAGCGTGAGCCCGTGGTTTCCGATCGGCCGCATCGTCGACGCGGGCACCGTAACGAAGCTCAAGGCCGAGGTTCTGGCCGCCTACGACGCGCCGTTCCCGACGGCGGCCTACAAAGCGGGCGCGCGGGCGTTTCCGCGCCTCGTGCCCGCACGGCCGGACGATCCGGCGGCCGCGGCCAATCGGGCCGCGTGGCGCGTGCTCGAGCGCTGGGAGAAACCGTTCCTGACGGCGTTCAGCGATTCCGATCCGATCACGCGCGGCGGCGATCGGGTGTTCTTACGACGCGTGCCGGGCTGCGCCGGCCAGCCGCACACGACGATCCGCGACGCGGGCCACTTCTTGCAGGAAGACAAAGGGCCGGAGCTGGCCCGGGTAGTGTTGGACTTCGTCCGCGGCTCCGAGAAATAGTCGTTCAGGCGATTCAGCGCTCGAGATACTGAAGCTTGTCCTTGACCTCTTTCCAATCGTCGGCGTCTTCGGGTGCGTCTTTCATCTCGGTGATCACCGGCCAATCCTGCGACAGCTCGGCATTCAGTTCCAAGAAATGCCGCTGCTCCTCCGGCAGCTCGTCTTCCGAATAAATGGCCTCGACCGGGCACTCGGGCTCGCAGAGCGTGCAGTCGATGCACTCGTCCGGATCGATGACCAGAAAATTCGGACCCTCGTGGAAACAATCCACCGGGCACACTTCCACGCAGTCGGTGTACTTGCATTTGATGCAGGATTCGGTAACGACGAACGTCATGCGCATGCAACGCTTAGAAAAGGGTTCACTACGCTATTCCATGTAAAGCGCCATATCAACCCCGCACTTGCGTGAAACGGGTCGAAAACCGGCCGTCGTTTGGCGACAATAGTGCGCTTTCCTCAGCCCGATAATGCCATGGACAAAGTCACCCTGAACAAGCACGGTTCCGTTAGCGTCGTCACGGTGGACAATCCGCCAGTCAACGCGCTCTCGCAGCCGGTCCGTCAGGGCCTCGTCGACTGCCTCGAGCAGGCGGAGGCGGACGACGGCTGCGCCGCGATCGTGGTCGCCTGCGCCGGCCGGACGTTCATTGCCGGCGCCGATATCCGCGAATTCGGCAAAGCGCCGGAGCCGCCGCATCTGCCCGAGGTCGTGGAGAGGATCGAGGCGGCGACCAAGCCGGTCGTCGCCGCCATCCACGGCACGGCGCTCGGCGGCGGCCTCGAGGTCGCGATGGGCTGCCACTATCGAGTCGCAGCGTCGAGCGCCTCGGTCGGGCTGCCGGAAGTGAAGCTCGGGCTTTTGCCGGGCGCCACC
>JBFGFX010000248.1:0-5174 GCA_041579335.1 Woeseiaceae bacterium
ACGTAGATCGGCACGTCCGGGTTGACGGTCACCAGGTAGTTCAGGCCGCTGGTGTGGTCGCCGTGGCGATGGGACATGATCACGAAATCGAGATCGGTGAGATCGGCGTCGACGGCGGCGGCGTTATGGGCGAGGATTTCGGCGTTGTTTCCGGTGTCGAACAGGACACGTTTGCCGCCCACTTCGATCAAAGCCGAAAACCCCCAGTCTTTTTTCACCGAGGGATCGCGCCCGAACGCGTCGTACAGGATCGTGATGCGCTGTTCCGTCTTCATCGAGCGGGCATCGGCGGCCTGCGCTCCGAGGCCGGCCCCGTCGGCGGTGCCGAGTCCAGGCGTCGATGCGCAACTCGCGACGGCCGCGCAGAGCGCGCCGGCCGGGAGGAAGGATTTGCAGGTGCGTTTCATTCTTCTCCCCCGTTAGACGTTGCGAGTGATCTCATCGTAGCAGATCACGCTGGCCGGCAAGCGGCCGCATGGGTCACAAGCGAACGCAGGCACGGCGCGGGGGGCTGCGCTTGCTGCGCCTGTGACCGTACACTATGCTCGGAGCGACACGTTCGGGCGGCCAACCCGTCTCGAATGCGACCTTCAAGGGCGATCCGATGAGTAACAGAATCCGGCTGACCGAATACAGTCACGGCGCCGGATGCGGCTGCAAGATATCTCCGAAGGTGTTGGACGTCATCCTCGCCGGGAACGTGAGCGACGCCGACACGCGACTCCTCGTGGGCAACGCTTCACGAGACGATGCTGCGGTATTCGACTTGGGCAACGGCCAGGCCGTCATCAGCACGACCGATTTTTTCATGCCGGTCGTCGACGACCCGTTCGACTTCGGTCGCATCGCAGCCACCAACGCGATTAGCGACGTTTACGCGATGGGCGGCACACCGAGCATGGCAATCGCCATCCTCGGGTGGCCGATCGAGAAGCTGTCGGCGGAGATCGCACGTCAGGTCGTGGAAGGCGGCCGGCACGCCTGCCGCGACGCGGGCATCTCGCTCGCCGGCGGCCACAGCATCGATGCGCCGGAGCCGATCTTCGGCCTGGCCGTCACCGGCACGGTCGAGCTCGAGCGGCTCAAACGCAACGATACCGCGACGGCGGGTAATCGGCTGTACCTGACGAAGCCGCTGGGTATCGGCATCCTTACGACGGCGGAAAAGAAGAAGATGCTCAAGCCCGAGCATCGGCACGTGGCTCGAGACGCCATGTGCGAGCTCAACAGCATCGGTACGGAGCTCTCGAAAATAGAAGGCGTGACGGCGATGACGGACGTCACGGGCTTCGGACTGCTGGGCCATCTCAGCGAGATGTGCGCGGGCAGCGGGCTCGCTGCCCGGCTCCGTGTCGATCGCATCAGGCTCCTCGAAGGCACGGACGAGTACCGAGAGCAGGGCTGTATTCCCGGCGGCACCGAAAGGAACTTCGAGAGCTACGGCGCCCGGATCGGGCGGATGACGGAATCGCAGCGACAAATTCTCTGTGACCCACAGACCAGCGGCGGCCTTCTCGTCGCCGGCACGCCCGCAGCGGAAGCCGATGTGATGGCCGTCGCGCAAGCCCGGGGACGGTCTATCGACAGCATCGGTGAGCTCGTCGAGGCGAGCGGCAGCGAGCTGGTCGAAATTCTCAGCGGCGCCTAATGGGCATGTTATAAATACTCGCTGATCCATCGGGTTTTCGACACATGTCTCAGGCACTCCGACAGTTGCCCGCCATACACCGTTGGCTGCGGTCGGATCTCGCTAAGGATTTGTGTGCCGAGTTCGGCCGCAGCGAGGTCGCGGACGTCATGCGCGAGCACTTGAGCCGCATCCGCGACAGAGCGGCGAAGGGGATCGAGCCGCCCTCGAACCTGGAGGAAGGCCCGTACTTCGAGCTGCTCCGTGCCGATCTCGTCAAGCGCCGTTGCGACAGCCTGCGACGCGTGATCAACGCGACGGGAATCGTCATTCACACGAACCTCGGCCGCGCACCCCTGGCCGACGAGGCCGTCAGGGCCGTCAGCAACATTGCCGGCGGCTACTCGAATCTGGAGCTCGATCTGGACAGCGGCAGGCGCAGCTCGCGTTACCAGCACGTCGAGGCACTGCTCACACGACTGAGCGGTGCGGAAGCGGCCGTCGTCGTCAACAACTGCGCCGCGGCCGTCTTGCTCGCGCTCAATACGTTCTGTCAAGACGGTGAGGTCGTCGTCTCCAGGGGAGAGCTCATCGAGATTGGCGGCTCCTTTCGCATGCCGGACGTGATCGCGCGTAGCGGCGCGCGAATGGTGGAGGTCGGCACCACGAATAAGACGCACCTCGGCGATTACTCCGCTGGCTTGAGCGAGCGGACGAGAATGCTGCTGGTTTCTCACCCGAGCAACTACCGCATCTCCGGATTTACCTCGAAGCCCGGCCTCGACGAGTTGGCGCGCCTCGCCCACGAGCACGGGCTGCTCCTGATGGAGGACCTGGGCAGCGGCGCCTTCGTCGAGCTCGACGTCCCGAATCTCTCCGGCGAGCCCACCGTACAGGCCTGTGTCGCCGCCGGCGCAGACCTCACGACGTTCAGCGGAGACAAGCTCTTGGGCGGTCCGCAGGCCGGCATCATTGTCGGACATGCCGAGCTCATCGCCCGAATAAAGCGTAATCCGATGCTCAGAGCCATGCGTATCGACAAGCTGTCCTTGACAGCGCTGAACGCGACCTTGCAGCTCTATCTGCCGCCCAATGATCCTTCGGAGCGCATCCCGACGCTGAGAATGATCGGCGAGAACAAGGCGAGCTTGGCGCATCGCTCCCGGCGCGTCGTGGGGGCGCTCACGGAGATCCCCGGTCTGGAAGGTGAGGTGATGGACGACGTCAGTTTCGCCGGCGGCGGCTCACTGCCGATGAGCGCTATTCCGAGCGCGGTCATTCGGCTGCGACACAAGACGATCGGCGCCACCGAGCTCGCTCGGCGGCTGCGCAAGGGCGATCCTGCGGTCCTCGGTCGCATCGCCAACGAACGGCTGCACTTGAGTCTAAGGACGGTGCTCGACAGGGAGACTGAAGCGCTCGTCGACGCGATCGCGCGCGCGCTGGCATGAGCGAGCAACTCACGCTCGGCGTCATCGGCCACGTCGATCACGGCAAGACCGCGCTGGTCCGCGCCCTGACCGGTATCGATACGGATCGCCTCAAGGAGGAAAAGGAGCGCGGGCTCTCCATCGTGCTCGGATTCTCCTATTTGCAGGGCAAGCACCGGATGATCGATCTGATCGATGTGCCCGGCCATCAGAGCTTCGTGCGAACCATGATCTCCGGTGCGACGGGAATCGACGGTGCGCTGCTCGTCGTCGCCGCCAACGAGGGCATCATGCCGCAGACCCGCGAGCACCTCGATATCGCCCAGCTTCTGGGGGTGGATCGCGGGCTGATCGTCATCACGAAACGCGATCTCGTGTCGGCCGACGAGCTGGAGCGGATAGTGGCGGAGGTGCGCTCGTTCGTGGCCGGAACGTTCCTCGAAGGGGCGGAGATCCTGTGCACGTCTGCCGTGACCAATGCGGGTCTCGACGAGCTTAAGGCGGCACTCGAGGCGCTACGGCCAATGCAGGACCGTCGGGCAATCTTGGGCCATCCTTTCCTACCGATCGACCGGGTCTTCGTCATGCGGGGATTCGGTCCGGTCGTGACCGGGACGCTTCGCGGCGGTTGCTTGGAAGCAAACGCCAAAGTCGAGCTGCTGCCGCGCCGGCTCCCCGCAACGATTCGCGGCCTGCAGGTGCACAACGAGGCCGTCGAACGAGTGGAGCCCGGGCAGCGCGCCGCCGTCAACCTCCGTCACGTCAAGCAGGAAGACATTCGGCGCGGCGATATCATCGCCCCGCCCGGCCTGGTCAACGTGACGCGGCGAATCGACGCCGAGCTCCGATTGCTCGATAGCTGTACAAATTCCTTGAAGAACGCCGCCACCGTCCGAGTCCTGGCAGGCACGATCGAGGTCATGGCCAAAGTCCGGTTGCTGGACTGCCGTGAGCTCGAGCCGGGGGGCACGGCATTGGTCCAACTCCGTTTCGACGTCGAGATAGCGATCCATCCGACGGAGCGATTCGTCATTCGGAGCTTCTCGCCCATGCGGACCATCGGCGGCGGTCGCGTGCTCGAGGTACACCCCGGCCGGCACCGGCGCTTCGACGCGGCCGTGACCGATCACCTGAAGACGGCGGCCTACGGCAGTTCCGCGGCCAAGGCGCGGATGCTGCTGGTCGAAGCCGGCGCCGCCGGCGTCACGCTCGAGGCGCTCGGTGAGTCACTGAGCCTCACCACCGAGGCAATCCGTCGAGCCCTCGTTGACGCACGGCCCGTCGCGATCGGAGACGCGAAGATCGTCGACGCGTCGACCTACGGTCGGCTGAAAGAAGCGATCCTTACCGGCATTGCGGACTATCACGATGCGCATCCTCACCATCAGGGAGTGCTCGCGGCAGAGCTTTGCGCGACGCTCTCGGGCGAGCCCGCCGATGACGTTTTCCAGCACGCGGTCAGCGAGCTCGCGTCCGACGGCCGCATCGAGTACCGGCGCGGCGTCCTCCGCCTGTCGGGGTTCGATCCGCTGGCAACGCTGACGGACGAGAAGCGCCGTCTGGCAGCAGAGTTGGAAGAAGCCTTCCGGCGAAACGGGCTCGCGGCACCCGCGTTCGATCGACTGGTGGGCCGCGACCGGACCAAGCAGGAACTGTTTGAACTGCTCTGCGACACGGGTCGCCTGGTCAGGCTCCGAACAAACTACCGCTATCGGACCTGGGTGTTGCACGCCGAGGTCCTTGACGAAGTGATCGCCGAAGTCCAAGCGCATCTCCGCTATCCGCGGAAGTTCGCCGTCTCGGAGGTTCGCAAATTGCTCGGCTCCACCCGGAAATACACCGTGCCTCTGATGGAGCATCTCGATGCGACCGGTGTTACGATCCGGATGGGTGATCTTCACCAACTTCGCGTCCATAGCCGATCGTGATCGTGGAGGTGAATGAAGTCTGGTGACTTCCCTGGTCTTCAAAACCAGCGACTCGCCGAACGCGAGTGGTGGGTTCGATTCCCATCCACCTCCGCCAATCAGCTGCCTTGATCGGAGGGGGTTCCTACTCTATCCTTCTTGATACTCTCGGCACGTTTCATCATCTTTGATCTCCGCCGGGAGTTAGTG
>JBFGFX010000249.1:0-5144 GCA_041579335.1 Woeseiaceae bacterium
GACCATCGAGCGCGAGGTGCATGACTGGCAGGAGAAGCAGCAGGGCTCAACCGAGATTCATCGCCGGACGCTCGAGCGCCTGGCGGCGATGCCGCGACAGCGGCCGCGACATCTGCTCACGAGCATCGGCCGCCTCACCGATCAGAAAGCGGCGCTGTTCCTCGAGCAGACCGCCAGCGGCGTGGCGGCGCTCGACGCCATTCTGGACGAGCTGGCGACCGAGGGGGTGTGCATACTCCTGGGGAGCGGCGATGCCGCACTCGAACGCGCGGTTGCCGAGATCGCCGGCCGCAACGACAATCTGCTGTTTTTGTGCGGCTATTCCGAGACTTTCGCTGACCTCATGTACCAGGCGGGCGACCTGTTCCTGATGCCGTCGAGCTTCGAGCCTTGCGGCATCAGTCAAATGCTCGCAATGAGGGCGTCGCAGGCGTGCGTCGTGCACGCGGTCGGCGGCTTGACGGATACCGTGCGGAACGACATCAACGGCTTTACGTTCGACGGTCGGTCACCGACCGCGCAGGCCGACAATTTCGTCAAGACGGTGCGGCACGCGTTGACGACGAAGACTCATGACGCAGATCGCTGGCTCAAGATTCGTGATTGCGCGGCATCCGAGCGCTTCAGCTGGGCGACCTCGGCGGAGCGCTACGTCGAAGCGTTGTACGAACGCACGCCGACCGGGCTCTGCAAGATGATAAGCGCATGAGCGATCTCACTGCGGATTCGCGGGCGGTGCGTGACCAGCTCGACGCACTCATCGCCGGCCGGCACAGTAATCCTTTCTCGGTATTGGGCGTGCACGAGTCCGGCGGACGCCGCATCGTACGCACGCTGCAGCCGCACGCGGCAGGCGTCACGCTGATCGACGCAAAAGGCGAGCTGCTCGCACCGATGGAGCGCGTGCACGAGCACGGCATCTTCGCGGCGTTCATGCCGCCGCGGATTCGGCATTATCGCCTGCGCATCGACCTACCCGGCGGTAGCTACGACATCGAGGATCCGTACCGCTTTGCGTCGGCGCTGGGCGAAGTCGACCTCTATCTTCTCGGCGAAGGGTCGCATCAAAACATCTACTCGGTGCTGGGCGCGCATCGGATCGAGCTGTCCGGCGTTCAAGGCACCCGCTTCGCGGTCTGGGCGCCGAACGCCGCGCGCGCCAGCGTCGTCGGGAGCTTCAACGACTGGGACGGCCGTCGCCACGTCATGCGGCTGCACCCCGGAAACGGTATCTGGGAGATCTTCATCCCGGGCGTCATGTCGGGCGACAAGTACAAGTTCGAGCTGCTCGACAGCGATCACCGACTGCTGCCGCTCAAGGCCGACCCCCTCGCGCACTATTTCGAGGCGCCGCCGGGCAATGCGTCGATCGTCTATGAGAGCGGCTATCGATGGTGTGACGGCGACTGGATGAAGAAACGCAGCGTCGAGCCCGCGCTCGACCAGCCGGTCAGCATCTATGAAGTCCACTTGGGCTCCTGGCGGCGCCGGCCCGGCGAGGACAACCGCTCGCTTGGCTACCGGGAGCTTGCCGACGAGCTGGTCGACTACGTCCATGAAATGGGCTTCACGCACATCGAGCTGCTGCCGGTTACCGAGCACCCCTTCGACGGTTCGTGGGGCTATCAGCCGATCGGGCTGTACGCGCCGACGCAGCGTTTCGGCCAGCCGGACGACTTTCGCTATCTGGTCGATCGGTGCCACGGCGCGGGCATCGGCGTGATCATGGACTGGGTGCCCGCGCACTTTCCGCGGGACGAGCACGGCTTGCGCCAATTCGACGGCACCGCGCTGTACGAGCACGCCGACCCGCGCAAGGGCGAGCACGCCGACTGGGGTACTCTGATCTTCAACTACGGTCGCAACGAGGTCGTCAATTATCTCGTCGGCAGCGCGCTCTACTGGATCGACGAGTTCCACATCGACGCTTTGCGCGTCGACGCGGTCGCATCGATGCTGTATCTCGACTATTCGAGGAAGGACGGTCAATGGGTGCCGAACGAGTTCGGCGGCAACGAGAACCTGGAGGCAATCGATTTCCTGCGGCGTCTCAACCACGACGTGCACGCACACGGCGCGACGACGTTTGCCGAGGAATCCACCGCGTGGCCCGGCGTGTCCCGTCCCACCTACATCGGCGGGTTGGGGTTTACGTACAAGTGGAACATGGGCTGGATGAACGACACGCTGGCATACATGAGCGAAGACTCGCTGCATCGTAAGCATCATCACGACAAGTTGACGTTCGGTTTGGTCTACGCATTCAACGAGAACTTCGTGCTGCCGCTTTCGCACGACGAAGTCGTGCACGGCAAGCGCTCGCTGCTGGGACGCATGCCCGGCGACGAATGGCAGCGGTTTGCGAATCTGCGCGCCTACTACGGGCTGATGTTCTGCCATCCGGGCAAGAAGCTCTTGTTCATGGGTGGCGAGCTCGCGCAGTACGAGGAGTGGAATCACGACGCTACGTTGCACTGGCATCTGCTGGACTATCCGCTACACGCCGGTGTGCAAAAGCTGGTCAGAGATCTGAATCGCGTCTATGGCGCGCTGCCGCCCCTGCATCAGATCGATTTCAGCCCCGAAGGCTTTGAATGGATCGATTGGCACGATCGCGACAACAGCATTCTTTCCTGGCTGCGGCGCGATAAAGACGGCAATTTTGTGGTCTGCGTTTCGAATTTCACCCCGGTGATCCGCTACGATTACCGCCTCGGAGTGCCGCAGGCCGGCGCCTACGAGGAGATCATCAACACCGACGGCGCGGCGTACGGCGGCAGTAATGTCGGCAATTCGGGACGCATGACCGCAGAATCGGACGCGATGCACGGCAGGGCGTACTCACTGAAACTGACCCTGCCGCCCCTGGCGACGCTGATCCTGAAGCCCGCCGAGGGTCAGCGCGCCGGGTGACGGAGGACGAGATGGCTGTTCGATCGAACAAGACCGGGGGCATCGGCGACATCGAGTTGTTGCGGACGCCACCGCTCGAAATGACGGCTGATGCGATATTGGCGGACTTCACGCACTACTTCGGCCGCATGCTCGGGCGGCGAAAGATAAACTCCGGATCGCCGTTTTTGTATCAGTCGGTCGTGTTCGCCGCGCGCGATCGCCTGATGGAGCGCTGGATTCGCACCCAGCAGGCGAAGGAGCGCGCCGACCTGCGTCGGGTCTGCTACCTGTCGCTCGAATACCTGATGGGGCGGTTGCTGCGCAACGCCCTCCTGAGCCTCGGCATCGAGCAGGAGACCGGCGAGGCCTTGAGCCGACTCGGGCTCGATCTCGAAGAGGTCTGTGAGCGCGGCCACGATGCCGGCCTCGGTAACGGCGGGCTCGGCCGGCTGGCCGCCTGTTTCCTCGATAGCTGCGCGACGCTCAGGCTTCCCGTGATCGGCTACGGCATCCGCTATCACTACGGCATGTTCCATCAGCGCATCCAGAACGGTTATCAGGTGGAGGAGCCGGACACCTGGCTGCGCGAGGGTTTCCCGTGGGAGATCAAACGAATCGAGTTCGCGCAGACGGTCAGGTTCGGCGGACGCACCGTCGCCAGCGAAGACGTCAGCGGCCGCACCCGGCATCGCTGGGTAGACACACACGACGTGCTCGCGATCCCGTACGACATACCGATACCGGGGTACAAGAACGGCATCGTCAACACCTTAAGGCTCTGGTCTGCGGCGGCCACCTCCGAATTCGACCTCGAGGAGTTCAACGCGGGCAGCTACGGCGATGCCGTAGCGGCGAAGAACGAGGCCGAGAACATCACCATGGTGCTGTATCCCAACGACGCCACCGAGTCCGGTAAGGAACTCAGGCTGCGGCAACAGTATTTCCTGGCGTCCGCGAGCCTGCAGGACACCTTCCGCTATTGGGAGCTGCTCCACGGCAGAAACTACGAGCGCTTCGCGGAAAAGAACTGCTTCCAGCTCAACGACACCCATCCCGCAATCGCGGTGCCGGAGCTCATGCGGCTCCTCATGGATGAAAAAGGCTTGACCTGGGACGAGGCCTGGCAGATCACGCATCAGACGATGGCCTACACGAATCACACCCTGCTGCCGGAGGCGCTCGAGAGGTGGCCGGTCGAGATGTTCCGCCGCCTGTTGCCGCGATTGCTCGACATTATTTACGAGATCAACGCGCGTTTTCTCACGGAGGTCAGCCTGCGCTGGCCGGGCGACAACGACCGGCTACGGCGGATGTCGCTGATCGAGGAGGGGCCAACGCCGATGCTGCGCATGGCGTATCTCGCCATCGTCGCGTCCTACTCGGTCAACGGCGTCGCCGAGCTGCACTCGAAGCTCCTGCGCGAAGGGCTGTTCCGCGACTTCGCGGACCTCTGGCCCGAGCGCTTCAACAACAAGACCAATGGCGTCACGCAGCGGCGCTGGCTCTTGGCCTGCAATCCGAAGCTCAGCCGGGTCATCTCCGATGAGATCGGTGACGGATGGATCACCGATCTGGAGCAGCTCGAAAAGCTCAAAGAGTTCGCCACCGACGAAACGTTCCAGAAGCGTTGGCGCGAAGCGAAGCTCGCCAACAAGCTGCGTCTGTCGCACGAGATTCAGGAACGGACGGGCGTTAGCCTCAACGCTCAGATGCTTTTCGACGTCCACGTGAAGCGTATCCACGAATACAAGCGGCAGCTGCTCAATTTGCTGCACGCGGTCCACCTCTATGACCGCATCCAGCGCGGCGACGGCGATGGCCTGCCGCCGCGCGCCATCATCATTGGCGGCAAGGCGGCTCCGGGCTACGTCATGGCCAAGAGCATCATCAAAGCCATCAACAACGTCGGGCAGGTGATAAATACCGATCCGGCGATGACGGACAAGCTGCGGCTCGTGTTCTTCCCCGACTACAACGTGTCGGCGATGGAGTTGATTTGCCCGGCCGCCGAGCTGTCGGCGCAGATCTCGACCGCGGGCAAGGAAGCGTCCGGCACCGGCAACATGAAGCTGATGATGAACGGCGCGGTGACGATCGGCACGCTCGATGGCGCCAACGTCGAGATCCGCGATGCCGTCGGCCCGGACAACTTCTTCCTCTTCGGCCTTACCGTCGACGAGGTCCAAGAGCTGCGTCGGAACTACGATCCTCGCGCCGTCGTAGACGCGGACGAGGACTTCTCGCGGGTC
>JBFGFX010000250.1:0-5143 GCA_041579335.1 Woeseiaceae bacterium
CGGGCGACTCCGTCAATAGGCGGCTACCGCGATCAGCGGCATGCCGGTGTCGCTGATCTGCCGATTGAGCGCCGGCACCCGCTCTTTCCACACGTCCTGCAGCGCCTCGAGCTGCGCTCGAATCGCTGTCTCGAGCTCCCGCTTAACGGCGATCGCCTGGGCCGTCGGCCGCGCGTCGCCGACCGCCACGGTGCGCATCAGGCTCGTCAGCTTGTTGTTCAGGCGGATCGGGTAGTTGAGTGGGTCCTGCCGGGACTCGTTCTTGGTCTGATACAGCGCCTCTTCGATCGCGGTGATGGTCTCGTCGAGGGCGTCTATCTCGACGCCCAATGCCGACGGCTCGTCCGGGTCTTCGCCCCCCTGTTCGAGGCGTTTCTCGAGTGTCTCGAGCTGCGCCCTGAGCGCACGAATGCGCTCGATCTCCTTGTGTGTCCGCGACAGCAGGTCACGCGCTTCGACGATGAACTCGAACTGCGCGACGTAGTCGGCGAGCCTCGCCGTCGATCGCGGGTCCGGCAGCACGTCGAAGCCGACCTCCTCTACGTCGTCGCCCACGGTCAGTCTGGCGCGGTACCGGCCCGGCACGGCGACGGGTCCCTCGCGCATGTCCGCCCACAGGATCAGCTTCTCGAAACGCGCCATACCCGGATACCGCAGGTCCCAGACGTGACGATTCAGGCCTGCGCCGGCGGTCAGCACTTCGATATCCGGCGGTGCGTTCGGATCGTCCTCCTGCTCGTCGTCCTCGTCGCTGGGCGCAGGCTTGCGAGTCCATGTCCAGATCGCCTCATCGCCGTCGTCGGTCAGCACTTCGAGCATCAGCGCGGTGTCCTCCGGCAGCTCCTCCGCGAGCGAGT
This sequence comes from Woeseiaceae bacterium, assembly GCA_041579335.1. GTDB lineage: Bacteria > Pseudomonadota > Gammaproteobacteria > Steroidobacterales > Woeseiaceae > JBFGFX01. The sequence continues at coordinate 858 of JBFGFX010000250.1, forward strand.
AGTAGATCGTGACGCCCGGGTGCGGATTGGTGCCGGCGTGACCGGGGTCGTCCGCCCGGCCGCCCGCGGCAAGCAGATAGGCAGCCTGCGGCGCGTACAGGTGCGCTGCCTTGTCGGTGTGCTCGTCGCTCAACTGATGCAAAACGGCGAGATCGTCGAGGATCCAATAGCCGCGGCCCTGGGTCGCTGCGACCAGATTCGTTTCTTTCACGGCGAGGTCGGTGATCGATACGATCGGCAGATTGAGCTGCAGCGATTCCCAGTTACGCCCGTCGTCGCGCGAGTAGTAGACGCCCCACTCGGTACCGGCATAGAGCAGCCCGGGACGATCCGGGTCGCCGCGCACGACGCGCGTGAAATGCGAGTCCGCGATGCCGTTCGTGATGCGGGTCCAGCTGCGTCCCCAATCGCTCGTGCGATACAGGTAAGGGCGGAAGTCGTCGGACTTATAGCGGGTCGCGGCGAGATAGGCGCCGGCCGGTTCGAAGGGATGGGGCTCCAGGCTGTTGATCTGGGCCCATTCCGGCAGCCCGGAAGGGGTGATGTCCTGCCAGCTCTGGCCGCCGTCGCGGGTCACATGGACACGTCCGTCGTCGCTGCCGGCCCAGATCACCCCGCCGTCGTGCGGCGATTCCGCGAGGGCGAAGATCGTGCCGTAGTACTCCACGCTGGTGTTGTCCTTGGTGATCGGCCCGCCGGACGGACCCATGCGCGACTTCTCGTTGCGGCTCAGGTCCGGGCTGATGGCCTGCCAACTCTGGCCCAGGTCGTCGCTCGAGAACAGCACATCGGCCGCGGCGTACAGCACGTCCGGGTCGTGCAGCGAGAACGCGATCGGGAAATTCCACTGGAAACGGTAACGCAGCTCGGCTGCGCCCCAGCCCATGGGATTGTCGGGCCACACGTCGATCGCGCGCTGAATTCCCGTGCGGTGGTTCATGAGTCGCAGGAAGCCTCCGTACGACCCGCCGACCACGATGTCCGGATCGTCGGGCTTGGCGACGATATGGCCGCTTTCGCCGCCTGCGGTCGGCTCCCAGTCGCGCTGCCCGATCGCATCGCCCACCGCGGAGCGGGAACGGATGCGGACGGCCGTGTTGTCCTGCTGCCCGCCAAGCAGGCGATACGGGAAGGCGTTGTCGGTCGACACGCGATACATCTGCGCGGTCGGTTGATTGCTCTGCGTCGACCAAGTTTCGCCGCGGTCGTAGGAGACGTTGGCCCCGCCGTCGTTCGCTTCGATCATCCTGAGCGGGTCGTTCGGGTCGATCCACAGGTCATGGTTGTCGCCGTGCGGGGTGTCGATCTCGACGAAAGTCCGGCCGCCGTCTTTGGAGTAGTGGAAGCGCACGTTCAGGACGTATACCGATTCTTCGTCGGTCGGGTCGGCGTAGATGCGAGTGTAGTACCAGGCGCGCTGCCGGAGGTTGCGGTCGTCGTTAGTGCGCGTCCAGGTCTCGCCGCCGTCGCGCGAACGGTACACGCCGCCTTTTTCGGCCTCGACCATCGCATAGACGTTCTTGTTGTTCGTCGCGGATACGGCAACGCCGATGATGCCGAGCGTGCCCTGCGGAAATCCCTCGTTATCGCTCAAGAGCTCCCAGGTGTCGCCGCCGTCCACGCTCTTGTATAGCCCGGATCCCTCGCCGCCACTCTCCAAGCTGTACGGCGTGCGTCGCACGCGCCAGAAGCTCGCGTAGAGGATGCGCGGGTTGGTCGGGTCCATCGCGAGATCGACCGCGCCCACCTCGTCGCTCACGAACTTAACCCGCTCCCAGCTCTCTCCGCCGTCGGTCGAGCGGTAGACGCCACGCTGATCGTTCGGGCCGAACAGGTGTCCCATCGCCGCCACGTACACCAGATCCGGGTCTTTCGGATGGATGCGAATCCGCGAGACGTGCTGCGAATCGGCCAAGCCGATCTTTTTCCAGGTGTCGCCCGCGTCGGTCGAGCGCCACAGCCCATCGCCCGGCGATACGTTGCCGCGTACCGTCTTCTCGCCGAGCCCGACGTAGACGACATTCGGATCCCATTCAGACACGGCCACGGCGCCGACCGAGCCGCCGAAGTAGCCGTCGGACACGTTCCGCCAGGTCGCGCCGCCGTTGACGGTCTTCCAGACGCCGCCGCCGGTCGCGCCCATGTAATACGTCTCGCGATCGGACGGGATGCCGGCAACCGCGGCCGAGCGCCCGCCGCGATACGGCCCGATCTCACGCCATTCGAGCGCTTTCAAATGTGGCGGGAAACTCTCCGGATCGACGTCGGCATAGGCGACGGATGACAGGAGTACAGCGGCAACGAGCAGCCGCTCGAGACGAACGTTCATCGGGTATTCCTTTGATAAGGGCGGCGTGACGAGCTCGGCACCGGGGAGCACCTCCTAGGCCGACGCCTGGTGTCGGAAACGCATCGATAAATCAATGGCTCTTACGTTCTTGGTCAGCGCGCCGACCGAAATGAAATCGACCCCGGTCACCGCGACCTCGCGGACGTCTTCGAGCGTCAGATTGCCGGATGCTTCGAGCTTCGCGGGCGGATCGCCTTCCTGCCGGTTGATGGTGACGGCGTCGTCAAGCTCGTCGAGCGAGAAATTGTCGAGTAGGATGCGCTCCGCTTTGGCGGCCAGGGCCTCGCGCAGCTCGTCGAGCGATTCGACCTCGATCTCGACCGGCAAACCCGGATGCACCGATCGAGCCATCGAGATCGCCGCGCCGATGCCGCCGGCGCTGATGATGTGGTTCTCTTTGATCAGAATGGCGTCGAACAGGCCGATGCGGTGATTGACGCCGCCGCCGACGCGCACCGCGTACTTCTGGGCAAACCTCAAGCCCGGCAGCGTCTTGCGCGTGTCCAGGATTCGGCATCCGGTGCCGGCCACGGCGGCGACGTACGCTGCGGTAAGCGTCGCCGTGGCGCTCAAGGTCTGCAAGAGATTCAGCGCGCCACGCTCGCCCGAAAGAATCGGTCGAGCCGGACCTCGCAGGAAGCAGATTTCCGCGTCGGGCGGAACGGCGTCGCCATCGTCGTACGCCCACTCGAGCACGACCGAGGCGTCGAGCTGGCGGTAAAGCTCATCGACCCACGGCCGGCCCGCCATCCTCATCGCTTCGCGCGCGACGATCGTGGCCTCGATGACCGCCGACTCCGGGATCAGCGCCGCGGTCAAATCACCGCTGCCGATGTCCTCGTGCACGATGCGCTCGATCGTGTGCCTGAGCTCGGCGCGAAGACGTTTATCCATTAGCGTCGCAAAGCCGGAAAGAACGAGCCCGGCGCGCGGCCGGGCTCGATGATTCTATCGCCCGATGCACTTCACATGAAATAGCCGTGATGCGCACCGATCATGCTCATGACCATCGGTATCGACATCAGCGTGTTCGATCGCGATGCCAGGAACGCGGTGCGCTTCGCCTTGGCGATCTCGTCGGCGCTCGCTTCCACCATGCCGAGCACTTTTTTCTGGTTGGGCCAGATCAAGACCCAGACGTTGAACAGCATGATCGTGCCGAGCCAGGCGCCGATGCCGATGGTCAAGGCGTACTGATTCATCGGGTCGGTCAGCAAGCCGAGCGCGAACGCATCGTCCAAGAGCCCATTGTGCAGCAGGTAGGCAGCGCCGCTTAGCCATGTGACCACCGCGCCCCAGCGGAACCACCACAGTGCCCGCGGTGCGACGTACTTCGTGATTCCTGCGCCGCCGGGTCCGCCTTCGTCACCGGCCGCGTCGGCCAGCGCGGGGACCTGAACGAAATTGAAGTAATAGAGCAGTCCGATCCAGGTAATTCCCGCCAACACATGCAGCCATATGATGAGGGAGTTGGCCGAACTGATGACCAGGTGATTCCCCAACGTCGCCACAACGAAGATGATCGCGAGAACGAAACCCGCGATGATGGTTCCGGCGACGGTATTCAAAGGATTCATGCTGAGCTCCTCCAGGAGTGTTGTTGGTCTTGTTTGCTGATTGTTGTTATCGGGATCTGCGCCTGCGTGTCGAGCATTGCCAACGGCGCGCCGCCTATTATAGAGTCTGGGCGCGAAAAAGCAGGGGTATCGCCGCTCGAGTCGTCGCTCGCTCAAGCTGCTGCCCCGCGGACGGGTGTGCGACGCTTCTGTAACAATATGAATTTGCTCGTTTTTCTTTCATTCAGCGGCGTGCCGACGGCGGCACGGCAGCGGACGTGAGCGATGCCGCCGCGCCGCGCCGCGGATATCCGATGTCGCCATGCATCGAGCTTTGCACGCTCGACGAAGACGACGTCTGCATCGGCTGTCGCCGCACG
>JBFGFX010000251.1:0-5134 GCA_041579335.1 Woeseiaceae bacterium
GGCATTGCCGAGGACAAGAGACGCGCCATATTCGAGTCCTTCACGCAGGAAGACGGTACGACAACGCGCCTCTACGGGGGCACGGGCCTCGGTCTCGCGATCAGCTCGCAGATCGTCGACCTGATGGGCGGGGTCCTCGACGTCGAGAGCGAGCCCGGCGTCGGCTCGAGGTTCTTTTTCACGCTGACCCTCGACATCGGGAAGTTCACGAAGACGTCGGAATTGGCGCGGCCCGCCGGCGTCGCCGGCAAACACATCCTGATCGTCGACGACAATGCGACGAATCGAGAAATCCTGGAGAACCAGCTCCAGAGCTGGTACGCCGAGACCGACAGCGCGGCTTCGGCCAGGAGTGCCCTGGAGGTCCTGTCGCGGGCGGCCGAGCAGAGCTCGCTACACGACCTCGTCATCCTCGACATGCACATGCCGCACATGGACGGCCTGCAGCTCGCGGAGGCGATTCGCAAGGAACCGTCGCTGGCCGGACTTCACATGATCATCCTGAGTTCGGTGGCAACGCCTGTCCCGGAAGCGGTCTTGCGGGATCTCGACGTGTCCGGACAGCTGACCAAGCCGGTTCGCCAATCCCAACTCTACGACGCGCTGCTATCCGTGTTCTCCGGCGACAAGATCGTCGCAGGCTATCGGCCAACGAACTCGGCGATCGCGCATTCGCTCACCGGCCGGGTCCTGCTGGTCGAAGACAATCCGGTCAACCAGGCTGTCGCCACCGGCATGCTGGAACACCTCGGCCTCAGTGTGGACCTGGCAGCGAATGGCGAGGAAGCCGTCGGCAAGGCAGCAGAAGAAACCTACGACGCCGTACTGATGGACTGCCAGATGCCCGTGCTTGACGGCTTCGAGGCCAGCAAGCGCATTCGGCGGACCGAGCGGGAGTCCGGGTGCGACGCCGTACCGATCGTCGCGGTAACGGCCAACGCCCTCATGGGCGACCGGGAGGCCTGCCTGGCTGCGGGTATGAACGAATACCTGAGCAAGCCGTTCACCGCCGAGCAGCTGCATTCGATTCTCGCGATGTTCCTCACTTCACGCCCGCCGTCGCTGGCGGACACCGGGTTCCACGCGGGCAGGGCCGCCAACGAGTCGGCGCTCGACGCGCCGATCGACAGGGGGGCGCTCGGCGTTCTCGCCGGACTGCAAAAGGACGGGGCCCCGAATCTTCTCGAGCAGGTCATCAACATCTACCTGGAGAGCTCTCACGCACTGACGGACCAGCTGCGTGACGCGGTTGGAGCCGGCGACGCCGAGAGCGTCCGCGAGGCGGCTCACGCGCTCAAGTCCAGCAGTAACAACGTCGGCGCGATTCGCCTGGCCGAACTCTGCAAGCAGCTGGAAGGCATGGCGCGAGAGAACGATCTCGAGGGCAGCACCTCCGTACTGGCGTTACTGCTGGCCGAGCATACCCGTGTTACCGCAGCACTTGCGACCGAGGTGGAATCCGCTGTCGCATGACCGGGGTCGCCGAAAAACTGGGGTCGGCGAGGGTGCTGCTCGCCGACGACGACGAGTCCACGCGCGTCATCATGCGCAGGGTGCTCGAGAATGCCGGGTTCGAAGTTTTCGCGGCCGCCGACGGCGTCGAGGCCCTCGAGCTGTTCCGGCGGAGCTCCCCGGACGCCGTCCTGCTCGACGTCGACATGCCCGGCCTCGACGGCTTCGCCGTATGTGAACGTATCCGCTCGATCGAAACCAAGACAGAAACGCCGGTATTGATCGTGACCGGTTTCGACGACAACGAGTCTGTCGATCGTGCATATCACTGCGGCGCAACCGACTTCATCAGCAAGCCGATCACCTGGTCCGTGCTCGCCCACCGGGTGCGCTACGTGATCCGTGCGGGCGAAGCTTTCAACGACATGCGCGGACTGCTGCGCGCACTGCCGGATACGATTTTCGTGCTCGATGAGCAGGGCCTGATCAAGAGCGACTCCAAGAATCTCCACGCCTTCGGCGCCGCCGACGAGGCAGGCGTCGCGCTGCGCGTGTTCGAAAACTTTTCAAACAGCGGCAACCGGCCGGCCCTGCGGCGTTGTATCCGCAAAGCGCTCGACACCCGGGAGCCGCAGTCACTCGAACACTTCGTGGAGTCGGCGGGCGTACATTTCGAGATACGTTTCGTCGCCCGTGACCGGCAATCGGTGCTCGCGATCGTTCGCGACGCCACTGACCGCAAGCAGTTCGAGAACCGCATCTACGATCTCGCGTTCTTCGATCCGCTGACGGGACTCCCCAATCGCAGCTCCTTCGGTTCGGAACTTGACGACATCATCGGCACCCGGCGGTCATCGGAAGCGCACTTCGCGATCCTTTTCGTCGATCTCGACCGCTTCAAGAGGATCAATGACACGATGGGTCACTCCGTCGGCGACCAGCTCCTGCAGGCCGTGGCCGAGCGGCTCTCGAACTGCACCCGCGCAGAGGACGGGATGAGCCGCGTAAAGGCGAACGAAGACACGGCGGTTCGGCTGGCCCGGCTCGGCGGCGACGAGTTCGTGATACTGCTGCGGGACGTGGCCAGCGCGCAGGACGCGGCATCGGTGGCCACGCGTGTGATCAATGCGCTGGGCGAGCCCCTGGTCTGCGAGAGCCACCAGTTCGTCGTGACGCCGAGCATAGGAATCGCGCTATACCCCCAGGACGGTTCGACGAGGGACGAACTCCTGATGAATGCCGACACGGCGATGTACAAGGCCAAGGCGGCCGGCCGTAATAACTACAAGTTCTATTCCGAAACCATGAAGGTCCGCTCGCTGCAACGACTGGATACCGAGATCGAGTTGCGAAGAGCGATGGACCGGGGCGACTTCGAGCTCTACTTCCAGCCCAAGGTTGCACTGTCCAGCTGGCAGATCGTTGGCGCCGAGGCGTTACTGCGCTGGCACCACGCGAGCCGGGGCTGGGTCCCGCCGACCGAGTTCATCGCCATCGCTGAGGAATCGGGCCTGATCCTGCCGCTCGGGAGCTGGGTCATCGACAACGCCTGCGAGCGCCTTCAACAGTGGACCGAGGACGGCCTCGGCGGGCTGACACTGTCGGTCAACGTCTCCAGCAAGCAAGTCTATTCGGACGGCCTGCTCGTGACGGTGACGAACGCGCTCCGGAAGCATCGCGTCGACCCGCGCCGCCTCGAACTGGAGATCACCGAAGGGATGCTCATGCGCGATATCGAGCAGACCATCGATACGCTCGGGAAGCTGCGGGCTATGGGCGTGAGACTCTCGGTCGATGACTTCGGCACCGGCTACTCGTCGCTCAGTTATCTCAAGAAATTCCCGATCGATATACTCAAGATCGATCGCTCGTTCGTGCAGGACCTGCACACCGATCCCGATGATGCGGCGATCTGCGCGGCAGTTCTCGCGATGGCTCAGCAGCTCGGGCTCGACGTCGTGGCGGAAGGTGTCGAACTGGAGGAGCAGCTGACTTTCCTGCGCCGACACGGTTGCGACCTGATCCAGGGCTACCTGTTCAGCAAGCCACTGGCCGCGGCCGACTTCGAGGACTTCGTCAGAGTTCACGCAGGGGCGGGAGACAAAGCCGCCGGATTATGATGCGCCCGGCCCGGCCCGCCCGGAAGTGGCGCGATCTCCCGGCGGGGACCGGGGACCACGCGGGGATCAGCGCGTGTTTTCGGCCGCGAGCCGGTACACCTCGTTCCCGAGCCACCCGAGCGCCGCCTCGGTTCGCTCGGTCCACGGATGGCCGTAGCTCAGGCGGATGAAGTTCGTGTAGCGGCTCCGCGGCGAGGCGACGTGGCCGGGCAGGATGCTGATGCCGGCCTCGATCGCATTATCGAACAGCACCTCGGCATCGACGGCGCGCGGCAGCTCCAGCCAGAGCACGGCGCCGCCCTGCGGCTCCGAGGTCCGGGTCTCCGGCGGGAAGTGCTCCGCGACCAGCGCGCTCATGCGCTCGGCGTTGCGCTTCAGTTCCGGCCGGAGGGCCTTCAGGTGCCGAGCGTAGTCTCCGGACGCCATGAACTCCGCGAGCGTCAGCTGCTGCAACAGCCCCGAGGAGCAGGAGAAGGCCCGCTTCAGCCGTGCGATCTCGTCGATCTTCTCGCCCGCGACGACCCAGCCGATGCGATAGCCGGGCGCCACGGTCTTGGAGAACGAGCCGCAGGTCAGGATCGTCGCACTGCCGTTGACGAACTGTGCGGGCACCGGGCGCTCGCCGTCGAAGCGCAGATCGCCGTAGACGTCGTCCTCGATCAGCACGCAGTCGTGTGCCTCGATGATCTCCACCAGGCGCCGGCGGCAGTCCGCGGGCATGGTCACGCCGAAGGGGTTGCCGAGCGTCGTCGAGAACATGCAGACCCTGACCGGATGCTTTTCGAGGATGCGTTCGAGCGCCGAGAGGGTGACACCTTCCTCGGGGCAGGTCTCGACCTCGACGGCGAGCATTCCTAAGCTGTCGATCAGCTCGAGCAACCCATGGTAGGTCGGCGTCTCGACGGCGATGACGTCTCCCGGGGAGGCGACCGACTTGAGCGCGAGCAGCAACGCTTCCTGGCCGCCGTTGGTGATGCAGATCTCGTCCGGCTCGACGTGCTCGCCGATCGTGTCGAGGTAGTGATACGCGATCTGGCGCCGCAACCTGGGTTCGCCGAGCGTCGACGCGTAACTCAGGCTCCGCTCCTCGGCGCGCGCCATCACCCGCTTCATCGCGCGGTGCAGGCCCTTCGCGGCCGGGCGCGCCATCGTCGCGTTGGCGATGCCGAGCGGCACGAGTTCGGGCTGGTTGATGCCGTCGTAGACGCGCTCCATCAGCGTCCGGCAATTACAGGCGGCGGGCGGACCATCGGAGTTCGCGGTCTTGTCGATCAGCTCGTTGCGCTTCAGGTGCTTGACGTAGAAACCCGACTTGGGCCGCGCCTCGACGCGGCGCTGGCGCTCGAGCTCGATGTAGGCCTGGCGCACCGTCGGAATGCTGACGCCCACGGTCTTGCTCATCTTGCGTAACGAGGGCAGCCGGTCGCCGGGCCGGAGTGCACCGCTCTCGATGTTGCCGGCGACCAGGTCGACGACCTGCCGGTAGAGATACTCGCCGCCGGATTCGCTTTGCAGCATATCTGTATATATCCAATTTTATAAAAATTGTATCTGTTATACCC
>JBFGFX010000252.1:0-5096 GCA_041579335.1 Woeseiaceae bacterium
GAAGAACGTGCCGGCCGCCGGGCGCAGCGCGAAACGCGACTCGGTGACGAGCTCGCAAAAACGGTCGCGCTTCTCTTGGTAGAAGAGCGGCAGCTCGCTATAGTGCGCCGGCGTCTCGCGCATGTAATCCGCGATCGCGTGCTGAATCGGCGTCACGACGGCGAACGTGTTCCATTGATGAATCTTGCGGAACTCCGCGCTCAGCACCGGCGGCGCGATGCAGTAGCCCACCTTCCAGCCCGTGGCGTGATAGGTCTTGCCGAACGAGGAAATCACGAAGGACCGTTCCCAGAGCTCGTCGTGACGCGCGAGACTCTGATGGTCGGCACCGTCGAAGATGATGTGCTCGTACACCTCGTCGGACAGCAGATAGATCGAGGCGTCGCGGACGGCGTCGGCGAGCCGGTCGAGATCCTCGGGCTCGAGGATCGCGCCGGTCGGGTTGTGCGGAAAGTTCAGGATGATCAGGCGTGTCTTCTCGCCGATCGTGTCGTCCAGGGCCTGCCAGTCGATGTGGAAATCGGGTCGCTCGTCGGACACGATCAGCGGTAGATGGCGCGTGACGCCCCCGGCGAGCGTGACCGCCGGCTCGTAAGAGTCGTAGGCGGGGTCGAGGACGATCACCTCGTCGCCGGGACGCACCACGGCCTGGATACTGCTGAACAGCCCTTCCGTGGCGCCGCTGCAGACGGTCACCTCGGTCTCCGGATCGACGGCGCGTCCGTACAGTCGCGTCACCTTGTCCGCAACCGCCTCGCGCAGCGATGGCACGCCGGGCATTGGTGCGTATTGATTCGCGCCGTGCGTCAGGTAATGGTGCACGAGCTCGAGCAGCCGCGGGTCCGGATCGAAGCTCGGGAACCCCTGCGACAGATTGATCGCGCCGCAGTCGTTCGCGAGCTGCGTCATGATCGTGAAGATCGTCGTGCCGGTGGCGGGCAGCTTGCTGTCCATGGCGCGTCTCGGTCCGTGCCTTTCGCGTTTATCGGGACGGCGGCACGGTCCAGCCCGGCGGCAGCGGCCCCTGGTCCATGATGATCTCGCGGTGCCCGCTCCAGGTGTTGATGATCGCCTCCGGCGTGCCGATGCCGGCGGCGCGCGGATCGCCGCTGGGGCCGAACCAGTGGTTCTGCGGTGCGCCGGTCGTGCGCGCCCGCATGCCGCAGTAGGTGGTGCCGTTGACGGTCGCAGCCAGTACGCGTTGCTGGAACTCGATATCGGCGCTGACGACCGCCGCAGTCAGATGGTGCGACATGCGCTCGAGCGCGGCGAGCACCGTATCGATATCGCCGTCGCCGTATTCGACCACGACTTGAAAGGGCCCGAAGAGCTCCGTCGTCACCAAATCGAAGTGATCGCCCGCGAGCGCCTCGAGCGGCACCTGCACTGCGGTGGCCTCGTAGGCGCCGTAGCAGGACGGGATCGAGTGGTCCTCCAATTCGCGCCCGCCGAACAGGAGCGATGCGCCCGGGATGTCGCAGGTGGCGTCGACGTGGGTTTGGATCTGGTCGTTCGTCCAGGTCAGCACCGGACCCAAGGTCAGGTCGTCGAGCTTACGGCGGGCGGCGACCTCTGAGAGCCGCGGCACGAGCGCCTCGCTCCAGTTCTCGTGCATGAGCAATATGCTCTGGGCCGAGCATTTCTGCCCGGAAGCATTGTAGGCGTCCTCGTCGGACTGCCAGGCGACGTAATCGACCCACGCCGTGTCGAAATCCGGACCGAGCACCTTCCAGTCGAAGCCGGCGTCCTCGAGGCGCACGGCGCCGTTGACTACGCCTGCGAGGTGCTCGGCGACGCCGCTCGAACCGGTGAACTGCAGCATACGTATGTGATCCCGCGCCGACTCGATCAGCCGGCCCATGTCGCTGCCGCCGCAGTGGATCAGGTCCACGTCCTCCGCCGGCAGGCCGCAATCGATGAGCAGCCTTAAGAACTGCTCGAACACGACGCTGACCGTGGAGGCCACCTTGACGAGGGGCCGATTGCCCATGAACAAGGCCCCCATCACCTGCAGCGCCGGAATCTCCAGCGGGAAATTGAACGGCGCGATGACGACGACCGGGCCGTACGGCCAGCGATAGCCACGGGACTCCTGCCCCGGGTGGTCGCCCGGATTCGAGAAGCCGCGGCCCAAGAAGCGCACACCGTCGCCGCCGAAGTTCTCCAGGAAGACCCGCGTCACCACCACCTCGCCCAGGCACTGGGCCCGGCTCTTGGGCATCACCCGCTGAAGCAGCGTGACGAAGAAGTCCTCGACCTCGGGCTCGGCGAGACGTGCCGCGGCAGTGGTGCACACCCGGCCCAGCATCACGTAGCGCCCGGGATTCTTGAGCGGATTGTGCCGTCCGTGCTTCGGACAGCCGGCCAGACCGGCAATGAAGGGGGCATGTTCCGCGGTACCGGGCATGAGCAGGAAGGGCTCCCCGTTCATCGGATCGGGAACGTGACCGCCGGCGGTACCGCCGTCGCTCCAGTTTCCGGCACACAAATTACGCACGCGTCCGGGCTCGCTCGCGGTCATGCCGTCGAACGGATCGACTGTCGCGAATCCTGGCACGCTGGCCATACGCCTTCTCCTTCACCTGGCTCGAGTCGAAAGCGGAAGCATAGCAACCTGCCGATTTTCGGACCATGCCGGCGCGCACCGCGGATTGAGGTTTTGGCGGCCGGCAGCGATAATCCACGCCGGCTCGCGTCGGTTTCCCCGCGACGGTCAGCCGTGAACCCCGTCAGGCCCGGGAGGGAGCAGCGGTAGCGGTGACGCCGGGTGCCGGGGAGGGGCTGGCGCGGGCCACTGCTCTTAGAGACGCGGCGCTTGTTCCGGATGCGTCTTCCGTTACACTGTCGCGACGAATCGACTAGACGTCGCCGAGCTCGGCTCGGCGGCCACCGGCCGCCGCGAGAGGCGGCGGTCGGCAACGATCTGAAACTTGAATTTTCAATGAGTTACCTCGTTCTCGCCCGTAAATGGCGACCCAGGAAGTTCTCCGAGGTCGTCGGCCAGGAGCATGTGCGGCAGGCGCTCTCTAACGCGCTCGAGAGCGAGCGCCTGCACCACGCGTACCTGTTCGCCGGCACCCGCGGCGTCGGTAAGACGACGATCGCACGGATCCTCGCCAAAGCGCTGAACTGTGCCGAGGGCGTTACCGCGCAGCCCTGCGGGGAGTGCAGCGCCTGCCGCGAGATCGACGAGGGCCGCTTCGTCGACCTGATCGAAGTCGATGCGGCCTCGAAGACCAAAGTCGACGACACGCGCGACTTGCTCGACAACGTGCAGTTCGCTCCGGCCGTGGGACGCTACAAGGTCTACTTGATCGACGAGGTCCACATGCTGTCGAAGCACTCCTTCAACGCGTTGCTGAAGACGCTGGAGGAGCCGCCGCCGCACGTCAAGTTCCTGCTCGCCACCACGGATCCGCAAAAACTTCCGGTGACCGTGCTGTCCCGCTGCCTCCAGTTCAACCTGAAGCGACTCACGCCGAAACTGATTCGCGATCGCCTCGACTTCATTTGCGCTCAGGAAGACGTGTCCGCCGACCCGGCCGCGCTGACGATGCTGGCGCGCGCCGCCGACGGCAGCGTGCGAGATGCCCTCAGTCTTCTGGATCAGGCGATCGCCCACGGCGCCGGTCAGGTGCGCGAGGACGCCGTCAGCGAGATGCTCGGTAGCATCGATCGCCAGCATCTGACGCAGATCCTGAGCCTGCTGGCCGATGGCGATGCGCCCGGCCTGATGGCGGTCGTGGACGACATCGATCAGCAGTTTCCGGACTACGAGCAGTTGCTGGACGACCTTGCGCGGGCTCTGCAGCGCATCGCCATTTACCGCGTCGTCGGCAGCAACGCGCACGACGACGATCTCACCGACGACACGCTGGCGCCCCTCGCCGAGCGAATCTCCGCCGAGGATCTGCAGCTTTTCTATCAGATCGCCGTCATCGGGCGGCGCGATCTGCATCTTGCACCGGACCCGCGGAGCGGCGTCGAAATGACTCTGCTGCGCATGCTCGCGTTCCAACCCGCGGCCGGCGGCGAAAGGCCGTCGCGGAACGGTCGCCCGGTCGAGAAGGCGGCCGCACCGGCGCGGTCGGCCGCGGCCGCGGTCGGGCCCGAGCCTAAGCGTCGTGCAAGCCGATGGGACGACCCGGTCTGGTCGGACCTGGTGCCGGCACTGGGCTTGAAAGGGGCGGTCAAGCTCCTGGCGAGCAACTGCGCGCTGCTCGGCCGCGACGGCAATACGGTACGCCTAGGCCTCGACAACAACGCCGAGTCGTACTTGACGCAATCGCGCCGGCAGGCGTTGCAGCGAGCGCTGTCCGAATACTTCGGCGAGTCCCTCAAAGTCGACATCACCCCGGGCGGGGCCAAACGCGAGACGCCGATGCAGCAACAGGCGCGTCTCGACGACGAGGCGCTGCAAGCGGCCCGAGCGTCGCTCGAGGCGGATCCGAACGTGCAAGGCTTCAAGGACCTGTTCGGCGCGACCCTGAACACCGATTCGATTCGAATCGTCGACAAACCCTCATCAGCCAATCAGGAGTGAGCGATGAAAGGTGGCATCGGCCAGTTGATGAAGCAGGCACAGCAGATGCAGGCGGACATGCAGAAGGCGCAGGAAGAAATGGCGAGCCTGACGGTCACCGGCGAGTCCGGTGGCGGTATGGTCAAGGTCACGATGACCTGTAAACACGAAATCCGCTCGCTCACCATCGACGACGCCGCCTACGGTGACGACAAAGAGATGCTCGAAGACCTGATCGTCGCCGCCTTCAACGACGCGCTCAGACGCGTCGAACAGACCGTGCAGGAGAAGTTTTCCGGCATGGCCGCGGGTCTCAACCTACCGGCCGGGTTGAAGCTGCCGTTCTAACGCTTGCACCGTGTCGTTCTCGCCGCTCCTCGTCCGTCTGATCGACGCGCTGCGCTGCATGCCCGGCGTCGGCCGCAAGTCGGCTCAGCGAATTGCCTTCCATCTGTTGGAGCGCGACCGAGGCGGCGCCGAGGAGCTGTCCAGGGCGCTCGCGGAGGCTGTCGTCGGCGTCGGCCATTGTCGGCGTTGTCGCATGCTGAGCGAGCACGAGCTGTGCGGTATCTGC
>JBFGFX010000253.1:0-5092 GCA_041579335.1 Woeseiaceae bacterium
ATGCCGAAGCCGGCGTCGAATACGGTCATCGCTTGAGCATGCAGTGCCGAGCGTGTCATACGTTCGAACGAGACGGGATGCACATGATCGGACCCAACCTTGACGGAGTCTTCGGTCGCGTCGCGTGCAAGGCCGCCGGTTTCGCATACTCGCGCGCAATGGCGAGCGCCGAGTTCGTGTGCACGCCGCGCGCGCTCTGCGCTTGGCTGGCCGAACCGACCGACTTTCTACGCGGCACGTCGATGGCGATTGCGGGCATTCGAAAGCCCGACGATCGCGCCGCCCTGATCGCGAGCCTCCTGATTCAGACTGCGGACGAGCCGATCCGCTAGCGGCTTAGAGCTTGCAAGCCACGGCCGCGGCGGCAACAATCGAGCGACAGCTCCGACAAACGACAACGTAACAAAACTAGGAGGCGAGCCGCGGTGGCAGAGAGTACGTCCACCATCAGCACGAGCGACAGCCGCGAAATCGACGATCGCCGCCGATTCAGCTGGCGCACCGTCTTGTTCGGTTTCCTGCGCTCGCGCCGGCGCGCGCACCGCCGGCTCGCCGACGACGAGCCCTTATTTACCGATTGGCACCATCCGTGGCTGTTCTTCCTGGCCACCGGCATCATGCTGTTGAGCAGCATCGACGCTTTTTTCACGCTGCGGCTCCTGGATCGAGGCGCGAGCGAAATCAATCCGTTCATGGCGGCCGTCATGGGCGAGGGCACTCTCGCCTTCGCCGTCAGCAAGATGCTCCTCACCGGTCTCGGAATTCTCGTCCTGGTGTTTCTGTCCCGGTCGCGACTCTTCAACCGGCTCAGAACCGGGATCGCGCTGACGGTGGTCTTCAGCTTCTACTGCTGCCTGGTGTGTTACGAGTTCGTGCTTTTGATCAGCCAGATGTAGCGCGATTTTAGCCCTGCATTTACAGGGCCTTAGCATTCCCCCGGCGGTAGCCATACGCTACACTAGCGGCCCTTTTCGCCGGCTGGACAGACACCTCCGACCGCCGGCGGCAACTCGTCAAGGGGCGAACCCGAGTCATGAGCACTACCCTGAAAGAGCAGTACGCGACGACGCCGCTATTCGGCTCGAACGCCGCAGCCGTCGAGGCCATGTACGAGCGCTACCTCGAAGAGCCGGACAAAGTGCCGGACGGCTGGCGCGAGTATTTCCGATCTTTCGGCGACGGACCCACCGAGATCGCACACGGTCCGATACGCCAGCGCCTTTTGGCACGAAGGCAGACGGGCAACGGCCGCACCGCGGTAGCCGCCACCGCGACCTCGGTCGCCGCGGCCACCCAGAAACAGGCGGCGGTGTCGCGTCTGATACAGGTGTACAGCCTGCGCGGACATCAGATCGCAGACCTCGACCCGCTCGGTTTGATGACGCGGCCGATGCCCGGAGTCCTGAAGCTCGACTACCTCGGACTCGACGAGGCCGACATGGAGACCGAGTTCTTCACCGGCGGGCTGGCCGGCACCGGCAATCGTCGCATGAAGCTGCGCGATATCCTGGCGCTGCTGAAGCGCATCTATTGCGGCAAGATCGGCACCGAGGTGGCGCACATCTCCAAGGCGCGTGAGCGATTGTGGCTGCGCAAGCGGGTCGAGCAGGGGATCGTGTCGAACACCTACGGTAACGACAAACGGCGCTGGCTCCTGGAACAGCTGACCGCTGCCGAGGGCATCGAACGCTACCTGCACACGCGCTACGTCGGCCAGAAGCGTTTCTCGCTGGAGGGGGGCGAAAGTCTGATCCCGATGCTCGACGAGCTGATTCAAGAGGGCGGCAAGTCGGGCGTCAACGAGTTCGTCATCGGCATGGCACACCGCGGCCGCATCAACGTCCTCGTCAACGTGTTGGGCAAGTCGCCGGAAGAGCTGTTCGAGGAGTTCGAAGGCAACGTCGATCCAGCGGAGATGAAAGGCTCCGGCGACGTCAAATACCACAAAGGCTTCTCGGCCGACATGAAGACCGAAGGCAGCAACGTGCACATCGCGCTTGCCTTCAACCCGTCGCATCTGGAGATCGTGAATCCCGTGGTCGAAGGCTCGGTGCGGGCGCGGCAGCAGCGCCGCGGCGATACGGAGCGGCAGGAGGTGATACCGGTGCTCGTGCACGGGGATGCGGCCTTCTCGGGGCAGGGCGTGGTCACCGAGACCTTCCAGATGTCGCAGACCAACGGCTTTCGCACCGGCGGCACGATCCACATCGTGGTCAACAATCAGATCGGCTTCACCACCAGCCGCCCGTCGGACGCGCGTTCGACGCCTTACTGCAGCGACGTGGCCAAGATGATCGAGGCGCCGGTGTTTCACGTCAACGGCGACGATCCCGAGGCGGCGATCTTCGTCACCCGCCTGGCGCTCGAATACCGGCAGCGATTCAAGAAGGACGTCGTCATCGATTTGGTCTGCTATCGGCGCCACGGTCACAACGAGGCCGACGAGCCGAGCGCCACCCAGCCGGTCATGTATTCGCGGATACGCGATCACAAGAGCACCCGGACGCTGTACGCCGAGAAGCTGGTCGCCGCGGGCGTGGTGGAGGCCGCCGAAGCGACCAAGTTGCAGGACGAGTACCGCGATCGGCTGGATCGCGGCGAGCCGGTGCCGAAATCGTCGCTTGGCATGATCGGCAACGAGTTTACGGTCGACTGGTCGCCGTACCTGGCCGCGGACTGGGACGAGCCGGTCGACACGACTTTGAGTCCGGCCCGAGTTGCAGAGCTGTCGGAAAAGATCACCAAGATCCCGCCGGGACTGGTATTGCACGGCCGCGTCCAGCGCATCATGGACGAACGACGGCGCATGGCCGCCGCGGAGATCGAGATGGACTGGGGCTTCGCGGAAACGATGGCGTACGCCGGACTGATCACCGAGGGCTACGAATGCCGCGTCGTCGGCCAAGACAGCGGCCGCGGCACGTTTTTTCACCGCCATGCGGTACTGCACAACCAGGCGAACCGCGACGAGTACATTCCGCTGCAGACGATCAACGACAAGCCGTCGTCGTTCCGCATCATCGATTCACTGCTGTCCGAAGAAGCGGTGCTCGGCTTCGAATACTGCTATGCGACGACCGATCCCAAGACGCTCGTTATCTGGGAGGCGCAGTTCGGCGACTTCGCCAATGGCGCTCAGGTCGTCATCGACCAGTTCATCAGCTCCGGCGAGGCGAAATGGGGCAGGCTCTGCGGTCTGGCGCTGTTTCTGCCGCACGGCTACGAAGGGCAGGGACCCGAGCACTCGTCCGCTCGTCTGGAACGCTTCCTGCAGCTCTGCGCGGAGCACAACATTCAGGTTTGCGTGCCGTCGACCCCGGCGCAGATGTTCCACATGATCCGCCGGCAGATGCTGAGGCACTACCGTAAACCGCTCATCGTCTTGACGCCGAAGAGCCTGCTGCGGCACAAGATGTCGGTGTCACCGCTCGAGGAGCTGTCGAGCGGCCAGTTTCAGCTCGTCGTGCCCGAGATCGAAGCGCTCGACCCTGCCAAAGTGACGCGCGTCGTGTTCTGCAGCGGCAAGGTCTATTACGACCTGCTCGAGGCGCGGCAGCTGCACGAGCTGTCGAACGTTGCCATCGTTCGCATCGAGCAGCTGTATCCATTCCCCATCGAGGACTACGCGCGGGCGATCGAGACGTATCCGAACGCCACCGCCGTCGTCTGGTGCCAGGAAGAGCCGCAGAATCAAGGCGCCTGGTATCAGATCCGGCATCGCCTGCAGGAACCGCTTGGCGACGGCAAAACGCTGTACTACGCGGGCCGGCCGAGCGCCGCAGCGCCGGCGTCGGGGATTTTCAAGCTGCATCTGATCCAGCAGCAGGCGCTGGTCGAGGCCGCGCTGGACTTCAAAGTGACGGCGAGCGAATCGAAGCCGCCGCCGACCTAGCCGCGTAACGATTCGGTGAAGAGAACAACGAGCATAGAACAATGAGCATTGAACCATGAGCATCGAAATCAAAGTTCCGCCGCTGCCGGAGTCGGTGAGTGACGCCACGCTCGTCGCGTGGCACAAGAAGGTCGGTGAAAACGTATCCCGCGATGAGAACCTGGTCGATCTGGAGACGGACAAGGTGGTGCTGGAAGTGCCAGCGCCGAGCTCGGGGACCCTCGAAGAGATCAAGATCGACGACGGCGCCACCGTAACGGCCGGTCAGGTGCTCGCGATACTGGCCGAGGGCAGCGCGCAGGACGACAGCGCCGCGCCCGAAAAAGTGGCCGAAGCGCCGGCCGAGGCCGAAGCGGAGCCGGCATCGGCCGACGGCGGCGGTGAGCGGGGCGCTGCCGCCCACAAGCTCAGCCCGGCCGTCAGGCGACTCCTCGACGAGCACGATCTGGACGCGACGATCATCGCGGGCAGCGGCAAAGATGGCAGGATCACCAAAGCCGACGTCATGTCCTACCTGAAGAGCCACACCGTCGAGGACGTCTCGCCGGGCGATGCCGAACCGGCGCTGGCGGCCGCCGCGCCCGCAGCGGAGCGTACCGAGCAGCGGGTGCCGATGACCCGGCTTCGCGCGAAGATCGCGGAGCGCATGGTCGAAGCTCAGCATACCGCGGCGATGCTGACCACGTTCAACGAGATCGACCTCACAGAGGTGATGGAGCTGCGGAAACGCTACAAGGAGGCGTTCGAGAAGGAGCACGGCACGAAGCTCGGCTTCATGTCGTTCTTCAGCAAGGCGACCGTCGAGGCGCTGAAGAAATTCCCCGTCATCAACGCGTCGGTGGAAGGCAACGACATCGTTTACCACGACTACTACGACGTCGGCATCGCGGTCTCGTCGGAACGCGGGCTGATGGTGCCGGTTCTGCGCGACGTGGACAAGATGAGCTTCGCCGAGGTGGAGCTCGCGATCGCGGAGTTGGGCCGCAAAGCCCGTGAAGGCACGATCAGCATGGACGAGCTGACCGGCGGGACGTTCACGATCTCGAACGGCGGCGTGTACGGCTCGCTGCTCTCGACGCCGATCGTCAACCCGCCCCAGAGCGGCATCCTCGGCCTGCACGCGATCCAGGAGCGCCCGGTCGTGAAGGGCGGCGAGATCGTCGCGCGCCCGATGATGTACGTCGCGGTCACCTACGACCA
>JBFGFX010000254.1:0-5055 GCA_041579335.1 Woeseiaceae bacterium
AGTCTCTCCGAAAATCGCGGTTCGACCCCGGCTTCTGCATTGTCACTGGGCGCGTATTCCGGTAGCATCCGCGTCCCGCCGTGAAAGCGGGCGCCCCCAGACCGGGGCCGTACCTCTTGCCTCACCGGCTTTGGATCCGGGAGGCTGTAATCCGCAAGGGGAGACAAGTGAGACACTACGAGATCGTATTCCTGGTCCACCCGGATCAGAGCGAGCAGGTATCCGCCATGGTAGAGCGCTACCAGGGCATGGTGACCGCCGGAGGCGGTCAGGTCCATCGCAGCGAAGACTGGGGCCGCCGCCAGCTCGCCCATCCCATCCACAAGGTGCACAAAGCCCACTACGTGCTCATGAACATCGAGTGCACGCACGATGTGGTGAATGAGATTACCACCGGCTTCCGCTTCAACGACGCGGTGTTGCGCCATCTCGTGATCAAGCGCAAAGAGGCCATCACCGAGGCGTCGCCGATGGCGATAGCGGTCGAGGAAGAAAAGGCCAAAGAGCGCGAAGCGCAGCGCCGACGCGACGCCAAGGCCGCCGCCGAAGCGGCAATGACGGCGAAATCCGCGCCGGCGGCCGACGAGGAAGGCGCCAAATCGGCGCCCGCAAAGGCCGAGGCCGAGACGGACGCGCCCGCGAAGGCTGAGGCCGAGACGGAAACGCCCGCAAAGGTCGAGGCCGAGACGGGAACGCCCGCGAAAAGCGCTGGCGGCGAGGACGACACCGCTGATGACGCCGCCGAAGCGAAGAGCGCCTAAGGGAGAGTTGCAACGATGAGCCGCTATTCACGCCGACGGAAGTACTGCCGATTCACCGCAGAGGGCATCAAGGAGATCGACTACAAGGATTTGAATCTCCTCAAAGGCTACGTTACGGAAACCGGAAAGATCGTGCCGAGCCGCATTACGGGCACCAAAGCGCATTATCAGCGCCAGCTGTCGACTGCGGTCAAGCGGGCGCGCTACCTGGCCCTGCTGCCGTATACGGACCGGCACTGATTAGTGCGGATCGCGCAGCCGATCGCAGCGTGGCTGGTTGCTCGGCCACTGCATGCGGTTCTGGGGCTCGCGCTCACCTTGCTGTTGCCGTTTGCTCAGATTTTCACGGGCGCGGTGATGACGATGGTCGTTCTCCATCAAGGATGGCGGCTGTCGATGTTACAAGGCCTGATCGCAGCGGGACTGGTCGGCATGATGGCCGCCGTGGCCCAGGCGCCGGTCGTCACGATCTTGTGGAATGCGCTGGTGTTCTGGCTACCGGCGTCACTGATTGCGCTGCTCTTGAAGCAGACCCGGTCGCTGACGCTGACGTTCCAGGTCACGGCAATCGTGGCGCTAGCTGCAACGCTTGCCGTGCATCTGGTGCTGGCCGACCCGGTCGAATTTTGGCGCCAGACCTTGACCGAGGTTGCCGCAGCGTTGCGCGAAATGGGGTTTGAACAGCAGTCGGACGTACTCGTGGCGCAGCAGGACCTCATCGCACCGCAAATGACGGTGTTGTTCGTCCTGACGACCTGGTCATTGGTCGCGTTGGTACTGGCGCTCGGTTACGGTTTTTACCAGGCGCTGGAGCAGAATCGGGGTCGATTCGGTCGCTTTTGTGACTTGAACTTTGGCCGGGTTTTGGCATTGATTATGGCCGTAGCGTCGCTTTTGGCTCTGCTGATCGGCGCCGACTGGCTGCAGAATTTCGCGTTCGTAGCGTTCGCGATCTTCTGGATACAGGGCATCGCGCTCCTGCACTGGCTGCATACGGACGGTCCGCTGCCGGTGGCGGTGTTGATCGTCGTGTACGCGATGTTGCCGGTCCTGAACGCGCTGCTCGTCATGGGAATGGCGGTGCTGGGCTACACGGACGCGTGGTTCGACTATCGGTCACGAATGAAAGGCGGCGGCGCCACCTGAGTGGGCGGCACTGCAAAGGCATGACATCACTAGGGTTTGGTCCATGAACGTAATACTGCTAGACAAAATAGAGAACCTGGGCGATATCGGCGACCTCGTCAGCGTCAAGCCCGGTTACGGCCGCAACTACCTGATTCCCTCCGGGAAGGCGGCGCTCGCCACCAAGGAGAACATCGCGGAGTTCGAGTCGCGGCGCGCCGAGCTCGAGGCGCGCGCCGCCGAGGAGCTGGCCGCCGCCAAGGCCCGCGCCGAGCTCATCGACGGCATGGAGCTCGTGATCCCGGCCAACGTCGGCGCGGAAGGCAAGCTGTTTGGTTCGATCGGCCCGATCGATATCGCAGACGCGTTCGAAAAAGTGGGCGTCGAGGTCGCGCGCTCCGAGATTCGTATGCCGGAAGGTCCGGTGCACGAGATCGGCGAGTTCACGATCGGCGTGCACCTGCACACCGATATCGACGTCGATTTCACGCTCAAAGTAGTCCCGGAGGAATAAATCCGGACCTGTGGTACCTTTAGAGGAAGGCGCCGGATGCGGCGGCAGTCGAGCCGCGGCTGATCCCCCGGGGGCGGCGCACAGCACGGAGACGGGTCGCGATTCATGGTTCGAGCGTTGGATGACGGTGTAGGCGTCGATTCCGCCGAGGCGCGGATCAAGATGCCGCCGAGTTCCGTCGAAGCCGAGCAGTCTTTGCTCGGCGGTTTGATGCTCGACAACGCCGCCTGGGACAAGATCGCCGACCTGCTGGTCGATACCGACTTCTATCGCAAGGATCATCGTCTGATCTTCGCGGCTATCTCGGCACTCGCGGAGGACAGCCACCCCTGCGACGTGATTACGGTGTCCGAGTACCTCGACAACCGCAGCGAGCTCGAGTCGGCCGGCGGGCTCGAGTATCTGGCGACGCTCGCCAACGAGACGCCGGGCGCGGCGAATGCCAGGGCTTACGCGAAGATCCTGCGTGAGCGTTCCATACTGCGGTCCCTGATCAAGGTCGGCAACGAGATCAGCGGCAGTGCCTATTCGACAGAGGGCCGCTCCGCGACCGACCTCGTCGACGAGGCGGAGCGTCTGGTTTTCGAGATCGCCGAGGCCGGCTCGCGCGGGCAGGTCGGTTTCCGGCCGCTCAAGAAGATCCTCCCGGCAACGGTGGACCGCATCGATTTGCTGCATCAATCGGGCGGCGATATCACCGGGATACCGACGGGCTACAGCGAGTTCGACAAGCTGACCGCCGGTTTGCAGGGAGGCGACCTCGTGGTGATTGCGGGTCGGCCGTCGATGGACAAGACGACCCTCGCGATCAACATCGCCGAGAACGCGGCGATTGGTGCGAAAGTGCCGACCGCGATCTTCTCGATGGAGATGCCCTCGGAGCAGCTTGCGTTTCGTATGATCTCTTCGCTCGGCCGGGTCGATCAGACGCACCTGCGCACGGGCCGGTTCCCCGATGAGGATTGGTCGCGCATCAACACCGCGGTGCAGCTAATGTCCGATGCGCCGATTTTCATCGACGACACGCCGGCGCTGTCGCCGACCGAGGTGCGGGCGCGGGCCCGTCGCCTGAAGCGCGAGCACAAGCTCGGGCTGATTGTCCTCGACTATCTGCAGCTCATGCAGGTACACGGCACCACAGAGAATCGGGCCACCGAAATATCGGAGATTTCGCGTTCCTTGAAAGCGCTCGCGAAGGAGCTGTCCGTGCCGATCATCGCGCTGTCGCAGCTCAATCGCAGCGTCGAGCAACGCACCGATAAGCGGCCCGTCATGTCGGACCTGCGCGAGTCGGGAGCGATCGAGCAGGACGCGGATGTGATCGTCTTCATCTACCGCGAAGAGGTGTACAACCAGGACACGCCGCGCAAGGGAATCGCCGACATCAGCATCGCCAAGCAGCGGAACGGACCGATCGGCGATTTCCCGCTCACCTTCGTCGGCCGCTTTACGAAGTTCGAGAACTGGGTACCGGAGTCTTACGCGGATGAGGGATATCCGTGAGTTTCGGAGCTCGAGCCGTCATCAGGCTCGACGCGCTCACCGCTAATTTCGAAACGCTTCGACGGACCGTTCCGCACAGCAGGGTCATCGCCGCGGTCAAGGCCAACGCCTACGGACACGGTATCGTGACCGTGTCGCGCGCGCTGCCCGATTCGGACGCGTTCGCCGTCGCGCGGTTGTCAGAGGCGCTCAAGCTCAGGGCGGCGGGGATCGACAACGGCATTGTGTTGATGGGCGGCGTCGCGGACCGTGCGGAGCTCGAGGTCGCGGCGGCCGAGCGCTGCGATTTGATCGCGCACACCGAGGCGCAGGTCGCGTTGCTCGAAGGCGCCAGCGTCTCGCCGCTGCGCGTCTGGCTCAAGATCGACACTGGCATGAATCGCCTCGGCGTGCGCCCGAGAGAAGCGCCTGTGCTGATCGACCGACTGCGCGACTGCAACAGCGTCGGCGATTTGGGGCTGATGACGCATCTCGCAAACGCGGATGACGTACACGACGCGACCACGAAGGTGCAGCTAGAGCGCTTCGCGCGATTGGCAAACGGTTTCGACGGCGACATCAGCGTCGCCAACTCGGCAGCGCTCTTGGGCTGGGTGAACCATGTCGCCGATAGGACGCGATGGGGCAATCGCGGCGATCTTTGGATTCGGCCGGGAATCGCGCTGTACGGGATCTCTCCGCTGATCGATACGCCGGCGCACGCGCTCGGCTTGCGGCCGGTCATGCAGTTCGAAACCACTTTGATTGCGGTCAAGCCGATCGAGAAGGGCGAACGCGTCGGCTACGGCGGCACCTGGCAAGCCGGCCGAGACAGCATCCTCGGCATCGCGGCGGCGGGTTACGGCGACGGCTATCCGCGCTTTCTGCCGTCCGGCACGCCGGTCCTGGTCAACGGACGGCGTGTGCCGCTCGCCGGTGCAGTCTCGATGGATCTACTGGCGGTGGACCTCGGACCGGACGCGAGCGACGCGATCGGCGATCCGGTGGTCCTGTGGGGCGATGGCTTGCCGGTTGAGGAGGTTGCCGGCTACGCGAACACCAACGCGTATCCGCTCGTGACCGGCGTGATCGACCGCGAAGGGCGGCTGGTGTAGGAGCCCGCCCTGTCGGGCGACAGCAACGCCAACAAGGTCGCCCGTCGGGACGGGCTCC
>JBFGFX010000255.1:0-4978 GCA_041579335.1 Woeseiaceae bacterium
CGGCGCGCGGAATCCGTAGCCGAGATTGGCGACGAGCTGGATCGTGTCAGTCAGGCTGAAGCTCCAGCCGAGATCGGCGCTGACGTCCTCGAGATCCACGTCGGCCGGCGGCGAGAACACGCTGCCCTCGAGCTCGACCTCGACGGCGCTGAAGCGGATGCCGCCGCTCAGCATCTGGCGCTGACCCAACGCGCGGCCGAGATGCGCGAATATCGCCGCCTGGTCGACCGTCGAGCCGTCGGGGAAGCGCGGCTGCACGAGCTGCCTGAGATCGGTGGCGAGATCCCATTCGGTGCGGCGGCTCGAGACGGTGTCGTGATAGTACTCGGCGCCCGCGACCCAGGAGCCGGCGGCGGTCTCCCGACTGGCCGTTATCGACAGGCCGAAGAGGTCGCTCTCGTTGGCCTCCAGGCGACGGACGTCCGCGCCGAAGTTTCGCGTGGCGCGATCGTCGATGATCCGCTGCCAGCCGAAATCGATGACCCAGTCGGCGCCGAGCCAGGCGCCGTTGCGATCGTGGCGCAGATGCGCGAAGGCGCGCTCGTTGGGCGCGAACAGGAACTCCTCTGAAGCGGGCTCGGTCTCGCCGAATCCGGGCACCAGCTCGTCGACGCGCGGCGTCTCGGGCTGGCGTCCGTACTGCAGGTCGATAAGCCAGCTCGACGACTCATCGGGCGTAAAGGACAGTGCCGCCCGCGCGCTTTCGGCCGTGTAGCCGCTCGGGCCGATGCGATCACCGCCGCCGGTCTTCCGGTCGCCGGTTTCCAGATAGCCGATGCTCATAAGCCCGGCGAGCCGCTCGGTCCCCAGGTCGACCGAAGCGTGCAGCGACCGTTCGAGCTCTGCTAAGTCGAGACCGACGCTGATTTCGCGGCGGAACGCGAGCTCGCCGCCGTCGAACTCCGGTATCCGTGTGATGACCTGCAGCACACCCCCGACGGCATCACTACCGTAGAGCGATGCGGGCGAGCCTCGCAGCACCTCGATGCGCTCGACGGTCCCCGGGGAGACCAAAGCGAGATATTGCGTCGGCGCATTGCGGAAGATCGCGTTGTTCAAGCGGAAGCCGTCGACGAGGTGCAGCACCTCGGAGCCTTTCAGGCCCCTTATGATCGCGGCGCCCTGCCCCGGCGTCGTCTGCTGCAGGAACACCCCGGGGCGCGCCGCGAGCGCGTCGGTGGTCAGCTTGAGCGTCTGTATCTCGGCTTCGGCGATAACGGTTACCGCGGCCGACACGTCGCTCGACTGCGCCGGGCGGCGCGTTGCCGTGACCTGTATCTCCTCGATAGGCTCCGTTGCGGCCTGCGCATGCGCTGGTGGTGTGCGCAGCACGAAGATCGACAACGCCAGGATCGCGAAGCTTGCTTTCTTATAGCCCAAGTCGAGTCTCACCGGCAGCGATGTCGCGCCACTGTTGCAATTTGAGGATATCGCTTCGGAATCAGCGCCGCGGCGACGTCATTGCCGACTGCGCGGCAAATGGATCCGATCGCCACGGGCCCAAGTGTCGCACGTGGCGACCAAAAGACAACCCGCCCGCCGCGAGTGGGCGGGCTCAGCCGGCGGTCTTGCGCGGTAGGTCGTCGGACAATGTTCTCAGGCGGCCGGTTTCCTCCGCCAGCGTATCGGCCCACTTGCAGAAATCGGCAGCCGGCATCGGCCTGGCAATGAAGAAACCCTGCACCAAGTCACAGCCGAATCGATCGAGGAACATCAGCTGTTGCTGGGTCTCGACGCCCTCGGCGACGACGCCGAGGTTCATCGCCTTGCCGAGCCCGATGATCGCTTGCACGACGCGCGCGTTCGTGGGCGATTCCAGCAGCCGCTCGACGAAGGATCGATCGATTTTTAGTGCCTGAACCGGCAGTTCTGCCAGATAGCTCAGCGACGAGTACCCGGTGCCAAAGTCGTCGATGTGTATGCCGACGCCGTACGTGGACAGGTCGTGTAACGCCGGGCGGGCGAGGGTCAGGTCCTCGAGCAGGACCGTTTCCGTGAGCTCCAGGTTGATTTGGTTCTGATCGAGATTCTTGCTTTGCAGAATCCTCTTTATGATGCCGACCAGATTCTCGTTCCGCAGCTGTTGGGCGGACAGGTTGACGCTCACCGGTACGTCCCAACTGCGCGTTTGGCGCCAATCGGACACGACGTCGCAGACGTAG
Source organism: Woeseiaceae bacterium (assembly GCA_041579335.1). Lineage (GTDB taxonomy): Bacteria > Pseudomonadota > Gammaproteobacteria > Steroidobacterales > Woeseiaceae > JBFGFX01. The sequence goes on from JBFGFX010000255.1 coordinate 2,163, forward strand.
TGCATGATCGATTCGAACAAGCTGTCCGAGATGCCCATCTCTTCGCAGAGGGGGATGAACTCCGCCGGTGCGACAACGCGGCCATCCGGTCGGTGCCATCTCGCCAACGCCTCGATACCGGCCAGCCCCCCGGTCTTGAGGCTCAGCTGCGGCTGAAAATGGGTGACAACCTCCCCGTTCTCGATCGCCTGGCGAAGCTCGGATTCCATGTTGAAGCGGTGCTTCGCCCTGTACTGCATCTCACTGGAATAGAAGGTGACGCCGCGCTCCGGGCGGCGCATGGAGCGGTGTAACGCCGCTTCCGCGCTGCGAAACACAGACGGCGCGTCTCGGCCGTGACTCGGATGCCAGGCGACGCCGATGCTCAGCTTGAGATAGATCTCACGCTCGTTGATGAGGAACGGCGCTTCGATCCACGACCTGACTTCCTCCACGATCTCTCCGATCTGCTCGCTACCGGAGAGTCCCGGGACAAGGCACGCGAACTCGTCAGCGCCGAAGCGTCCGGCGAGAGCGGAATGATGGCAGTCGAGATTGGCGACGCCTTCCTCGAGTCGGGCGGCGACGCTACGCAACAGGTCGGTGCCGCTGTCGTAGCCTATCGTCTCGTTTAGGAAGCTGAACCTGTCGATGTCGAACAGAATGACCGCCGTGTCTTCGTCGGGATCTGTCGCACGGTCGATGAGCACCTGCAGCTCGTCGATCAGCTTGAGCCGGTTCGGTAATTCCGTTACCGGGTCGTAGTATGCCAGCCGATGCAGCTCGGCGGTGCGATCCCTAACTCGCTGCTCGAGCGCCTCGTTGGCCTTACGCAGCGCGAGATCCGCGTGCCATTTGCCGCAAAGCGCAGCCGTCAACTGCCGGCATTCGACCGCATGAAACGGTTTCTTGAAGAAGAACACCTTGTCGGCAGGCGGGATTTCGCTGGCGAGGTTCTCGGGCTCGAGGCTCAGAGAGCCGGTGACGATGACGATGTTGACGTGCTCGTCGATGGCGCGGATGCGCTTCGCCGCCTCGATGCCGTCGATACCGGGCGGCATGCGGATGTCGATGAACGCGATCGCGAACGGTTGCCCGGCGCTGACCGCGTCTTCCACGGCTTTGATCGCTGCGTCTCCCTGATTGCGCGTGTGCACTTCGAACTTCACCGTGCCTTTCTCATCGGTCTCGTCGCCGAAAAGCACCTTCTCAAGATCGCCGAGAGTCTGGGTCGCCGCGTCCGGCTCGAAGTCTTCCCCCAGGCACCGGAGGTATTCTCGAATCAGCAACACGTCGTCATCGACCACGAGCACTCGATTCGATGTCGGTTGTTCGATTTTCATCCCGCCTCCCCTAGCGCCTGCCGGCCATCGCCGCCACGTCCTCGGCGAGTTGCGAAAAAGACAGCGGTTTCTTGAAACAGTGCAGCTTGATGGGAGGCGGCACGCGACGCTGCAACTCTTTCAGCGGAACATCCGAGTATCCGGTCACGAACACGATCTCGACGTCCGGATCCAGGGCACGTATTCGGCTGCCCGCTTCGACGCCGTCTATTCCCGGCGGCATGCGGACATCGAGGATAACGACGTCGAACGGATGGCCCTCGTCGGCGGCCTCGCGTGCAAGTTCGATCGCTTCTTTTCCCTGGGAGCAGGACACGACTTCGAACTCCGGAAGTTGCTCGTCGATCGAGTCCGTATCGAACAGCTCCGCCTCGAGGGAATCGAGCGCTTTGACGTAGTCCGTCGGCTCGGATATGCCGAAGGCTTCGCGGTAGCAATCCAGTATGTGGTCGTCGTCATCGGCGACCAGCACGCGGATCGTCTGGTCAGCTAGCTGTACGTTCATTGCTCAACCTCCGTGCTGCCGGCAGCAAAACGTGAAAGTCCGCGCCTTGGTCAGGCCCGCCGCTCTCGGCGACGATGCGGCCGCCCATCCGGCCAAGCGCATTGGCACACCAGTGGAGCCCGAGGCCGCTCAGATGGCCCTGCTTGGAGGAGAAGCCGCGCTGGAAAATCTTCCTCCCGGTACTCTCATCGAAACCGCTGCCGTCGTCGCTGACCGTGACGCGCACCATGTCGCGATCGTCGACGGTCTCCGGAGTGGCCGACACCCGGATTCGACCCTCGCCGCCACGGCGCACGATCGACTCGTAGGCGTTTAGAATAAGATTGCCGAGCACCTGCAGGAGGCCGACACGGTGCGCATAGACGCTGTTGCTCCGCACCTCATCGCCGACGTCGAGCACGATCGCGCCGTCGATATTGCTCGGCAGCACGAGCGCCGCCTCGTCGACAAGGTCGTTCAGGCTCAATATTTCGAACACTGGCGCCACGTTCGCATGCCGCTCCTGATCGGCGAGAATCGCCTCGATCTGCCGCGCTTGCTTCGACACGACGGTCATGCCGTCCAGCGCTTCTTCGCCGACCGCCTCGACGTGACTGAACGCGGAATCGACGTACTGAATCAGTTTCTGGCGACGCTCCTCCGGACACCGGTCGTCTTGAAGTTGGTCCATTGCTTCGTGCACGCGTAGTCTGTCCGCCGCGCGAAATTGGATACTCAGTCGCTCGATTCCATTGATCAGTGGCGTCATCGCGTTGCGGATGTTGTGCAGCACCTCTGCAGCCGTATCGGCCTTGCCGGCCTTGAACGACCTTTCCAGCAGGAGCTCGCGGGCCTCATGCACTTCCGCTGTCAACTTGTCGAGCTCGCGTGCAACGAGTCCGATTTCGTCATTACGGGTTGTCTGCATCGGCTCGGTCAGATCACCGCTCTTGCGCATGCGGATAATGTAATCGGCGATCGATTCGAGGGGCCGAACGATAATGTGCCGC
>JBFGFX010000256.1:0-4961 GCA_041579335.1 Woeseiaceae bacterium
AGGGCTCGCTCATGGCGCCATTCGGCGATCAGGAAATAGTGGACGTGGCGCGCGATTTGAGCAGCCTCTAAGTCCCGGCTCGGCCCGCATGCTACTACAGCATGCCTGCGATCTCGACGTGTCCGGCGGCCAGGGCGAGATCGCGCGCCGAGCGGCCGTCGTTGTCCCTCTGTGTGATGTCGCCGCTCAGCTCCAGCAAGCGCCTCACGATATCGGCGTGGCCCTCCTCGGCCGCCATCATTAACGCGGTCTTGCCGCGATCGTCCGCCAAGTCTACGCGCGCGCCGCGTGCCAAGAGCAACTCGACGACGTCGACATGCCCGTAACCCGCTGCCCACATCAACAGCGTGAGCGCGTGCGAATAGCGCGCATCCACGGCGATGCCCGGTCCGTTGCCCGAATCCAGAAGGCGCTCGAGAATGAAGGCATCGCCGTTCGCCGCCGCGTAGACGGCGCTGCTTTTGCCTGTGCGATCGACGGCATCGGCCCGTGCGCCATGCTCGAGCAAGACCTCGACGACGTCCGAATGGCCGTTGAATACGGCGTTGGAGAGGGGCGTCACCCCTTTGATCGTGGCGAGATTGGGATCGGCGCCCTCGCCTATGAGGATCCGGGCCAGTTCGATATCGCCGCTGCCCGCAGCCTCGAACAACGGCGTGTTGCCGTTCAGGTTGCCCTGATTCGCATCGGCGCCGGCCGCGATCAGCGTTCGGACGGTTTCTGTGTGTAGGCCCCGCGCCGCGTAGATGAGGGCGGTATTGCCGAAACGGTCGCGGGTGTGCACCGATGCCCCGTCCTGCAGGGTGGCGGCGACGAGCTCCGCTCTGCCCTGCTTGGCGGCTGCGAGTAGGCTCAAGTTCAGGGCTCGCGGGTCGGGCGCGGCGGTCGCGACGGCTCCGAAGCAGAGCAGGATCCCCACGCTTCTGAGGAATGGCGAAATCGATGTTTTTCCGTTTGGCGTCGTCACTCTCGTGTGCCTCGCCGTGTATTATACGCGCTTGTCGTCATCCAGTAGCAGCGGCGTCGACCACGGCGATCGGAAACGACGAGAATTCGGCGAATTGGGCGGAGAGGTCGATGGTGAGATATCTAGTGCTCTGTGTGACGATCATGATGTCGGGGGCGGCGCTCGCCGCGGACGCGGTAGAGGCTGCTGCGAGCTGCGTCGTAATCCACGAAAAAGACGGCGTGCCGAAAGAGACGACGACGACCTGCTTCGAGAATATCGCACTCGAGCGGACGTCCTTCGAATCCGGTGTTTGCCGATGGGAGAGCGAGTCTCAGTCCGCAGCGGATGTGCAGACGACGACCCGCTTCGTGCCGTCCTGCCCGGCCTCGTACAGCGGCTACTGCGATCGCCTGGTGATGAACCCGAGGATGGTCGCGCCGGTCAAGATCTTCATCTACGACCGATCGGCCGAGGTGATGGACCGTGCCCGAAAACAGTGCTTGAGCGGCGGCGGCAAATGGACCGTGAATAGCAGCGAGTCCGAGTAGCGTGATCCGGCCCTAGTCGGAACGCCGATGACCGGCCCGAGCCTGGGCCGGCCCTCCATGGTCGGCGTTTAAGTACTAATACGGATGGAGGCCTATCCCCGGGCACACTAGTGTTGTTCAATGGCTGGCATGAGCGTACACGGGGCACGAGCATCACTTTTGTCGACGGGCCTGCTGCTCGTCGGCGGCATCGTCGGCTTCTCGTCGTCCCCGGCATCGGGCAGCGAGGACCCGCCGTATACCATCGAAGATGGCAAGGTCGATGAATCGACCTACCTCGGCTGGCGGGTCTTTCACTCGACCTGCCACGGTTGTCACGGCGTCGATGCAACCGGTACGAGCGTTGCGCCCAGTCTTTTGGAGCGCGTCAATACGCTGTCGTCGCGCGAGTTCAGCATCAAGGTGCTGACGCGATATCGCATAACCATGAGCGCCGATACGGCGGCCGGCGACGACCGATCGGGGCTGCGTGAGGCGTTTCTCGAGCAAGTGCTCGAGCGCGAGCGTGGCGATGTCCTGATGCCCGCGTGGGAACAAGACGCGAACGTCAAGCCTCACGTGCTCGATATCTATGCCTACCTGCGCGCCAGAGCCGACGGGGCTCTGGCGGTCGGGCGCCCGGAAAAGCAGTCGCAAAGCCGGTAGAAAGCTGGCCCGCCTCACCGTAGCACCCGCTGCTCATTTGTCCGACGCCTGAGTCCGCTCGGTTCTGGTCGCCGCCACGACAGGACGCGTCGCTGTATCCGCGCGGATCTGTTAGCGGGCGGATACGAGCGGTATGCGCTAAAATCCTCGAGGCTGCGGCGACTGGGCCTGGAGCCCAACGACTGCCTGTCGGCGCCCCTGATGGACGCGATTGCCGCGCACACGGCTGAGTCGGCTTAGGCCGATCGCACTCGAGAATTGATCGCGCCCCGCGGTGCGCAGCCGGGAACGGCGCGCGTGGGCAATGGTTGATTGGCATTCCGAGGAGGAAACATGGCTAGAGCTCGACCTGACTACAAGCAAGTATCGCTGCTGCCGTTTTATCTAGGCTTTGCAGTATTGGGCGCGTGCAATCAGGCGCCCGAGGACGATGCCGCCGCGGAAGCACCGTCGGCAGCCGAACCGAGCCGGGTCGTGCAGGAAGAGATGCGTTGGCCGACCGAAGGCGAGTTGGTCTACGTCAGCAACGAGGATTCCGGCGACATATCGATCATCGCGACCGCTACCAACGAGGTGCTTACGACCTTCGACGTCGGTCGGCGGCCGCGCGGCATCCGCGTCAGCCACGATGGGGAAAAGGTGTTGGTCGCGCTATCGGGCTCGCCAAAGTGTCCGCCCACGATGCCGGATGAGGAATGCGAGAAGAAAGCGGTGGACAAGTCCCAGGACGGCATTGCCGTCGTCGACGTGCTGACGGCGACGGTGGAACGGGTGCTCCCGGGCGGATCCGATCCCGAGCAATTCGACCTCAGCGCGGACGGGCGGCGTATCTTCGTGTCGAACGAAGACTCGGATCAGGCGACGATCGTCGACGTCACCAGCGGCGAAGTCCTCAAGACCATTGCCGTGGCCCGCGAGCCCGAGGGCGTGCGCGTCAGCCGCGATGGCGCGCTGGTCTACGTGACGGGCGAAACCGATCACGACGTGACGGTGCTCGATGCAGACACCGGCGAGGTGGTCGCCACCATCGGCGTCGGGCTGCGCCCGAGAGACGCGGTATTCGCCCCTGACGGCAAGCGCGCGTTCGTCTCGGCCGAGCTGGCGCATTCGATCGCGGTCGTTGACGTGGCCTCTCACGAGGTCGTCGGCACGATCGACCTCGACCCCCTGGCCAAGCCCGTGGGGATGGCGGTGACGGCCGACAGCCGGCGCCTCTACGTTGCCAACGGCCGCGGCAAGACGGTGTCTGCCGTGGATCTGGAGACGCTGGAAGTCGTCGGCACGGTCGAGGTGGGACCGAGGCCGTGGGGCATCGGCATGACGGCGGACGAGCGTTACCTGTACACGGCCAACGGGCCGTCTGACGACGTGACCGTCATCGATACCGAAACGATGCAGGTCGTCGCCCGGATCCCTGTCGGAGAAACGCCCTGGGGCATAGCGATGGGGCCGATCCCCAGATAGCGATCTCGGCCGAACGCGGGACGGCCGGGGCGCAACGTCATTCCAGTCTCAGGTCGACGCCGACGAATACGCCTCGCTCCGCTCCGGGACCGACAAAGCGCGGGACTTCGAAGTCTTCGAACAACGGCACTCCAACCTCGCTGGGCTCCTCGCCTAGCAGGCCGAAAGTCTCATATTCCTCGTCGAACAGGTTCGCCACCCGCGCGAACAGCTCGACGTTGTCGCTCACGCGATAGCGGCCGCGGAGATCGACGACCACGTAACCGTCCAGCGTATCGATCTGATTCGACTCGTCGCCGCGAAGCACCTGATCGGAGTTGTACAGAACGCTCGAGCCGATGCTCGCCTTGCCGAACGAGAGGTCGCCGCCGAGCTTGAATGAATGCTCGGGCAGGCCCGGGATCCTGTCACCGGGACTGACGCTGATCTCTCCGTCGTCGTCGGCGAACGGATGGTTGGGGCTCAGCACTCGGAACTCGTCTTCGAAGGTCGCCTCCAGATAGGTGTAAGCAGCAAACCAGTCGATGCGATCCGTCGCTCCAGTCAACATCGCCTCGACGCCCGCGCGGCGCGTTTCATCGACGTTCGCAAACAGCCCGGTGGCGCGGCCGGTGGTCTGGAAGATGATGTCGTCTTCGTTCGTCAGGCGAAACAGGCCGAGGTGGTAATCGGCGCTGCCAAGCTGACCGCGAATGCCGATCTCGAAGCCCTTCGTGACGACGTCGTCCAGCGGCGGATCCGCCAGAAACGCGTTCGGCAGCCGGCATTCGAACTCGACGTCGTCGGGATCCTCGCCGTCGGCGATCGCCGCCGCGACGGCCAGCTCGAAGACGCTGTCGTTGCAGGCGAGCTCGATCGGCGTCGGGGCGCGGCTCGATTCGCTGTAGCTGCCGTAGACATTGGCGTGCTCGGCGACCTGGTATGTCAGTCCGGCAGCGGGATTGAAGCGGGAGAAATTGTGTTTGCCGTTGAGCTCCGGCCGTTCGCCCGAGCGGTCCGCGAGTTCCACGTCGGTATCGTTGTAGCGGCCCGAGAGCGTGAACGTCAGCTGATCCGTGAGACTGATGGCATTCAGGAAATAGACGCTCGCGGTCTTTGTTTCGGTATCGATGCTGGTCGCGAGCTCGTCGACGAACGTGCCGGTGCCCAGGCCCTCGGTGCTGCGGGTGATCGGATCCAAGCCCGCCAACTCGGTCACCGAATCGAAGCGGGAATCGCCGTCGAAATACGCAACTCCCAGAATAAGCTGGTTGTTCTTACCGAATAGGTCGTTCGTGAAGGACAGCTGAATGTCGGCGCCGCGGCTCTCTTGGCCCCGATCGCTGATGTTGTTGATCGCCTCGTCGCTCAGAACG
>JBFGFX010000257.1:0-4946 GCA_041579335.1 Woeseiaceae bacterium
ACGTCGCCGCGCCCGGCACCGGCGTCCTGCCGGCCAGTGAAGCGACGTTGATGATGGCGCCGCCGCCCGATTGCTCTATAAAAGGTATCGCGAGCCGACTGAGCACGATCGGCGCGCGGAGGTTGACGTCTATCATCCGGCCCAGGTCTTCGGGCTCCAGACTGGCCACGGGTCCGCGAACGTGCATCCCTGCGTTGTTGATCAGAGCGTGCACGCCGTCGAATTCGAACCGGGCTTTCTTGAACAGATTCACACACGCGTCGATGTCGGACTCGTCCATGGCGACGGTGACGATACGCGCCTCGCCGCGAAGCTCCTCCGCGATTTGCTCGAGCTTTTTTCGGCCCCGTGCGACGAGCACCAGATTCGCGCCGGCGGCCGCGAAGCGCCGCGCGGTCGCCTCGCCGACACCTGCGGAGCCGCCGGTGATGATGACGGTCTTGTCGTCGAAGTTGGCGTCCATTGCCGGAGTCTAGCAACGGAGCAAGTCGAGCAGAAGAGGGTTGCCCTTCCCGGGCGAGGTGTTTGTCTAGAAGCCCAAGTAGCCGCGGATCTTGCGCCAGAGGGACGACTCCCACCCGTAGACCTCGAGGTGCTCGGGATCGAGCGACGTATCGGGCAAATCGGTGGACGCGCGCATACGATCGTTGGCCGCATCCTCGGGCCGCAGCTCGAGCTCTTCGCGGGCTTTCCTGTCGGTATCGGTCAGCCCGTCGACGGCAAGACTCAGCCGCGGCAACACCTCGTCGTCGACGATATCGTCAAGGAAGACAGCGTCCGGGTCGAACGCTTCCTTGTCGAGCACGAGGCACTCGCTGAATGTGGTGTCGTTGCTGATGATTCTGCCCTCCCGTGAGATCCACTTTAGAGGGCGGCACAAGAGCGTGCTGTGAGCCGCCTCACAACACCAGGACGATGTCAATAATGCCCTTTGATTCAGTGACTTAAGGTGCGGAGAAGCACGCAAATTTGGCGCCGCGTCCGCCGCCGATACTTATGTCAAGCAGCCTTCGACATCAGTGACCCGTAAATCTGCGGTCCGGAGCGAGGTCCCCGATATTCAATCGGCGGCGGTGGCGTCGGCGTCTTCGGCGGGGTTTGCATCGACGAGTTGGACGATGGCCATCGGTGCCGCATCACCCGGCCGCGGGCCGGTCTTCAAGATCCGAAGATAGCCGCCGGGACGCTCCTTGAAACGCGGCCCGACATCGGTAAAGAGCTTGCCGACCGCCTCCTTATCGCGCAGGCGATCGAACGCCAGGCGCCGGTTCGCGACACCATCCTCCTTGGCGAGCGTGATCAGCGGCTCGACGACGCGGCGCAGCTCTTTGGCTTTCGGCAGCGTCGTCCTGATCGTCTCGTGGCGCACGAGCGAAGCGGCCATGTTACGGAACATGGCTTTACGGTGTGAGCTGTTACGGCCCAGTCGGCGGCCGGATTTTCTGTGACGCATGATTTTTGCCTTGTAGTCGGGCGCCGGGCGCACTGCCCGGCCCCTTCATCTCGATCCGTTATACGAGCTCCTGCTCGGGACGCAGGCTGGGCGGTGGCCAATTCTCCAGGCGCATGCCCAAACCTAGACCGTGGCCCTCGAGCACTTCCTTGATTTCCGTAAGTGACTTTTTGCCAAGGTTCGGCGTGCGCAGCAGCTCGACCTCGGTGCGCTGCACGAGATCACCGATGTACATGATGTTCTCGGCCTTCAAGCAATTCGCAGAGCGCACGGTCAACTCCAACTCGTCGACCGGCCGTAGCAGGATCGGATCGACCTGATTCTCGGCCGCCGCGCCCGCGGCCTCGTCCTGACCCTGGAGATCGACGAACACCGACAGCTGATCCTTGAGAATGCTGCCGGCGCGGCGGATCGCCTCTTCGGGATCGATCGTGCCGTTGGTCTCGATGTCGATAATGAGCTTGTCGAGGTCGGTGCGTTGCTCGACACGCGCGGCTTCGACGTCGTAGGTGACACGATGCACCGGACTGAACGATGCATCGAGCTGCAGCCGTCCGATCGGGCCGGACTGCTCCTCGAACGTCGGCCGTTGCGTCGCCGGTCGATAGCCGCGTCCGCGCTCGACTTTGAGCAGCATGTTCAGCTGACCGTCCTTCGTCAGGTTGGCGATGACGATCTCGGGATTCATGATCTCGACGTCGTGATCGAGCTGAATGTCGGCGCCGGTCACCTGGCCGGGACCCTGCTTGGACACCCGCAGCTCCGCTGTGTCCCGCGTGTGCATTCGGACCGCAACCTGCTTCAGGTTCAGCAGGATGTCGACAACGTCCTCCTGCACGCCTTCGATGCTCGTGTACTCGTGCAATACGCCGTCGATCTCGGCCTCGACGATAGCTGCGCCGGGCATCGACGACAGCAGGATACGCCGCAGCGCGTTGCCGAGGGTATGTCCGTAGCCACGTTCGAACGGCTCGATCGTGACCTTGGCATGCAAATCATTGACCGGCGCCACTTTGACGACGCGCGGCTTCAGAAACTCACTAACAGATTCCTGCATGGGTAAATACCCTCCTGACTATTTCGAGTACAACTCGACGACGAGGTTTTCGTTGATATCGGGAAGTATGTCTTCACGATCAGGCAACGACTTCAACACGCCCGTCATCTTTTTCGCATCCACGTCGACCCATTCCGGCAGGCCGACCTGGCCCGCGATGTCGATCGCGTTCTGGATGCGATGTTGTTTCTTTGCTTTCTCACGTATGCTGATGGCATCGCCGGCTTTGAGCTGCGCGGACGGTATGTTGACGACTTTACCGTTCACCTCGATACCCTTGTGGCTCACGAGTTGGCGCGCTTCGCCGCGCGTGCTGGCGAAACCCATGCGATAGACGACGTTGTCCAGACGGCCTTCCAGCAGGCGCAGCAGATTCTCGCCGGTCGAGCCTTTGAGCTGTGCAGCCTTCTTGTAGTAGTTGCGGAACTGGCGCTCCAGCACGCCGTACATGCGGCGTAGCTTCTGCTTCTCGCGCAGCTGCAATCCATAGTCGGACAGGCGCGGACGCCGCTGGGGAGCGCCGCCCGGCGGCACTTCCAGCTTGCACTTCGACTCGAGCGGCCGCACGCCGCTCTTCAAGAACAGGTCCGTGCCTTCGCGGCGAGACAGCTTACATTTTGGTCCTAGATACCTTGCCATTCTGTACCCTCTACACCCGGCGTTTCTTCGGGGGCCGGCAACCGTTGTGTGGAATCGGCGTTACGTCTTCGATGTTCTGAATGCGAAAACCGAGCGCGTGCAGCGCGCGGACCGCGGATTCCCGTCCCGGACCCGGCCCACGCACGCGGACGTCCACGTTCTTGACGCCGAATTCCTGCGCGGCGCGGCCAGCCTTATCCGAGGCAACCTGCGCCGCAAACGGCGTCGATTTACGCGAGCCGCGAAATCCGCAGCCGCCGGCGGTCGCCCAGGAAAGCGCATTGCCCTGCCGATCGGTGATCGTGATGATCGTATTGTTGAAGGACGCGTGAATGTGCGCGATCGCGTCGACCACGTGCTTCTTGACCTTCTTGCGTTTGGGTTCTGCCAAGATCGGTTCCTCTGCTCTTGTGCTCGTGTGGCATCGTTTGAGCAACTGTCGTAAGCCCATTCGGGGCTAGAGTCGCTCCTACGATGCTCTCGTGTTCCTCTTTGTGCCTATCGCTCTGTTCGCCCGCCAGGGCGGGCTCCTACAATCTCTCGATCCGTCGCGGCGCTCCCGTAGGAGCCCGTCCTGACGGGCGATCTCCTACCGCTTGATCGGCCTTCGCGGCCCTTTCCGCGTGCGCGCATTTGTCCGCGTCCGCTGCCCGCGCAGCGGCAGCCCACGCCGGTGGCGGATACCGCGATAGCAGCCTAGATCCATCAGGCGCTTGATGTTCATCGAAGTCTCACGACGAAGATCGCCTTCGACGACGAAATTCGCGACTGCGCTGCGAAGCTTCGCGACCTCCGGCTCGGCGAGATCCTTCACCTGGGTCTCCATCGAGACGCCTGCCGCATCGCAGATTTGCTGGGCGCGCGAGCGACCGATGCCGTAGATCGAGGTCAATGCGATCACGATGTGCTTGTTCAACGGAATGTTGATGCCTGCTATACGAGCCACGTTCGTTACCTTTGCTTAGCCCTGACGCTGTTTATGGCGAGCGTCGGTGCAGATCACGCGCACGACTCCGTTGCGGCGAATGATCTTGCAATTCCGACACATTTTCTTGACTGATGCTCTGACTTTCATGAGCAGCCTCCTCTTGCGGCGCTTTTCAGCGTAGCTGGCCACTGCGCCCGTAGTGACGCAAGTTGGCTTTCTTCATCATGCCTTCGTACTGATGGCTCATCGCATGCGCCTGCATCTGCGCCATGAAGTCCATCGTCACGACGACGAGAATCAACAGCGACGTGCCGCCGAAATTGAACGGCACGCTCGGGTAGAACATGCGGAAGATCTCGGGCAGCAGACAGACGCCAGCGATGTAGATCGCACCCCAAAACGTGAGCCGAGTCAGCACCTTGTCGATGTACTCCGCGGTATGCGCGCCGGGTCGTATGCCCGGCACGAAGGCGCCCGATTTCTTCAGATTGTCTGCCGTCTCCTTGGAGTTGAATACCAACGCCGTGTAGAAGAAGCAGAAGAATATGATCATCACGGCGTACAGCAGCACGTAGACCGGCTGCCCCGGCCCCAAGTTCGCCCCGATCGTCTGCAGCGCCGTCTGCACCGCGTTCGGATCCGTCGACTGGCCGAAGAACTGCGCGATCGTTGCCGGAAACAGCAGAATGCTCGAGGCGAAGATCGGCGGGATCACGCCCGACATATTGATCTTGAACGGCAGATGCGTGCTCTGGGCCGCATACATGCGGCGCCCCTGCTGGCGCCGCGCGTAGTTGACGGCGATGCGCCGCTGTGCGCGCTCCATGTAGACGACGAACGTCGTCGCCGCAATGCCGCCGATCAGGAGC
>JBFGFX010000258.1:0-4926 GCA_041579335.1 Woeseiaceae bacterium
GACGAGACGGCACGGCTCTGGGATGCTCGCAGCGGCACGGAACTGGCGGTGCTCCAGGGTCACACCGAAGGTGTAACCTTCGCCGCGTTCGGCCCCGACGGTCGGCGCGTCGCGACCGCCTCCTTCGGGGACGGCACGGCGCGGCTGTGGGATGCCCGCACCGGGCATCTCCTCGCGGTGCTCGACCATGATGATCGGCTCGTAGACTCTGCGGTGTTCAGCCCCGACGGGCGACAAGTTTTGACGTTAACTGACGATCACGAGGCCCGCATCTGGCCCGTGCTGCCGCAGGGCCAGGCGCTGATCGACTACGCGCGTGGGGTCGTGCCCGAGAATGAAGCGGAAGACACCTTCTAGAAACTTATAGATATATAGATGCCGAGCGCGATTGCGCGAGCAGCGATCCGCGTCGCCCGGTAAGGGCGGCGCCTAAGACTGATACGACGGGTCGCCCGTCAGGACGGGCTCCTACCACTGATACGAAAGGTCGCCCGCCGGGGCGGGCGCCTACGGATTCTGGAGCATCTCCTGCACGGCGCGGGCGTCGGCGCGCCGCATCGGCTTGCCGTTCACCGGGCTGATCGGCGCCTGGCGGATGCCGTCGAACGGGAACACCGTGGCCTCGATCGTCGAATCGCTGTGCATGAACGAGAATGCGGCGTAGGTTTCGGTGCGGCCGCGGCGGCTCTTGTAACGGCGCTCGAACGGCTTGTAGACGACGCCGCCCTCTTGCAGGCGAAACGCGACCTGCTCGACGCTGTCGGAGAAGACGTGCAGATTGACCGGGGTGTGCTCACCCGCGGTGCCGGCCAAGACCGGGCCGACGAGCCGCGGCGTGAACGGCGCGAGCAGCTCCATGGCCGAGAGCGCCGCGGCGCGCATCGTCTGCAGTATCGTCGAGTGGGTATCGTGGCGAAACAGCTTCAGGTGCTCGGCGACCGCCTGCTCGATCTCGCCGTTGCCGGGCAGCGAGCCACGCTCGGCCATGCCGAGGCGTTCGGCGGCCTTCATCTTCGCGATCCGGTAATCCTCGATTCCCTGCTCGACGATGATGCGCGCCGCTTCCTGCGCCAGCATCCGCCGCGCCCGATCGTTGCCGTTGATAGCTCTTTTGCCCATTGCCTCTGACCGTCTAGAACAGCGTTTCCTCTTCTTCTTGCGGCGGCGTGCCCCGGTCCTCAGCGAACTCGACCTCGTCGTCGATATTGAAGATATCGGGCAGCCCGTCGCCGGACTCGCACTCCGGCGTGCGGCCCTCACGAAAGACCTCGAACATGACGTCGGAGAAATCGGTCGTCGAGTCCGCGGGACAGCCGGTCGAACGCGAGATCCTGACCGTGACGATGCCCTCGGGCATCGGCATCTTGTTTTCCGGCAGCCCTTTGAACGCCGTCCGGGCGAAGTCGATCCAGATCGGCAGCGCCGTGCGCGACCCCTCCTCCCCGGGACCGAGCGGCAGGTCGTCGTCGTAGCCCACCCAGACGACGACGGACAGGTCGCTGTTGAAGCCGGCAAACCAGGCGTCGCGACGGTCGTTCGAGGTGCCGGTCTTGCCGGACAGGTCGCCGCGGCCGAGCTTGAGCGCGCGTCGGCCGGTGCCGCGGCGTATGACGTCGCGCATCATGTCCTGGATCAGGAACGCGTTCTGCTCCGAAATGATGCGCGGCGCAAGGCTGACGTCGGCATAAAGCTGCGGCATCGCTTTCGCATCGGGTTGGTACGAGACGCCGACCTCGGCCATCTGCTCGAGCGACATCGGATTGTTCGCCGCCAGGCGTTCGAAATACCCGGGTTCCTCGCCGTCCGGCAAATACCGGATGCCGGCGACGATGCGATCGACGGCAGCGGCGGCTCCGGCCGGATCGCTGAGCGGCTCGAGGTCGGGGCGCTCGTACCCGGGCCCATGGTCCGGCTCACAGCGGCGGCAGACCACCAGAGGTTGCGCGCGATACAGGATCTCGCCGTCGGCGCCGCTGATGGTATCGATGACGTACGGCTTGACCGCGTAGCCGCCGTTGGCAAAGGTCGCGTAGGCCTGCACCATGTCCAACGGGGAGGCGTTGCCGCCACCCAAGGCCAGGGATCCGTTCCGCGGCAGCGCGGCCGCCCCGAAACCGAACGGCGCGATGTGGCGAACCGCATTGCCGATGCCGGTCTTCTCGAGCAGCAGTCGCACCGAGGCCAGGTTCATCGACCTTACCAGCGCTTCGCGCATGCGCTGTTCGCCGTATACCCGGCCGCTGTAATTCGTCGGACGCCAGAGCCGCTCGAGCTCGGACGAATTGATGACTACCGGCGCGTCGAGGACGATCGTCGCCGGCGTGTTGCCCTGCTCCAAGGCGGCCGAGTAGATGAACGGCTTGAACGACGAGCCGGGCTGGCGTGCCGCCTGGGTCGCGCGGTTGTATTTGCTGATCGAGAAATCGAAGCCGCCGACCAAGCTCGTGATGGCGCCGTCCTCGGGATCGAGCGACACGATCGCAGCCTGCGCTTCCGGATGCTGTGCGAGGGCGTAGCCGCCGATCGTTATCGGCATGACGTAAACGATGTGTCCGGGTGAGAGCACGTCGCTGACGGTCTCGGGCGCCGGACCCGTGGTCTCCCTGTCGATGAACGGCTTGGCCCACGAGATGCCGTGCCAGGGCAGCACCGCCCGCTCGCCGTATTGCAGCACGATGTCAGCGGAGTTGTCCTGGTCGTTGACGCCGGTCACCAAGGCGACCAACAGCCCGCCGGGATTGGCGTAGTTTTCCAGCGACACGCGCACGTCTTCCGGCCAGTCGACGTAAGGAATCTCCCGCAGCGGTGCGACGTCGAAATCGAGCTCGGCGATCGGGCCCCTGTAGCCGCGCCTCCGTGTGAACTCGAGGAGGCCGTTGCGAACGGCGTAGTTGGCGCTTCTTTGCAGGCGCGAATCGATGGTCGTGAAAACGCTGAAGCCGGCGGAGTCGTAATCCTCCTCGCCGTAGCGCCGCACCATCTCGCGCCGCACCATCTCGGCGACGTATGGCGCCGACAGCTCGTTGGCGGTGCCGTGCAGCTTGGACATGAGGGGATACTCCATCGCCGCGTCGAACTCGGCGCGGTCGATGAAGTCGAGATCGCGCATTCGATCCAGCACGTAGCTGCGGCGCATCATGGCGTTCGTCGGGCTGCGCACCGGATTGTATTGCGACGGGGCCGGCAGTACCCCGGCCAACGTCGCGGCCTCGGCGACGTTGACGTCGTCGAGCTCCTTGCCGAAATAGACCTGTGCGGCAGCGGCGACGCCGTACGCCCGCTGGCCGAAGAACATTTTGTTGACGAACAGCGCGAGGATTTCTTCCTTGCTGAACTCCTGTTCGATCTTGTAGGCGAGAAACGCCTCGCGGAGCTTGCGGGTGAACACCTGCTCGCGGCTCAAGAAATAGTCGCGCGCGAGCTGCTGGGTGAGCGTGCTGCCGCCGCCCGAGATCTCGCCGGTGATCGCGAGCCGTAACGCGGCGCGGAGGATGCCCTGGTAGTCGATCCCCGGGTGCTCGAAGAAGCGCCGATCCTCGGCCGCGATGAAGGCGTTGACGACCTCGAGCGGAAGCTCGTCGTAGGTGACCAAAATGCGGCGGCGCTCGCCGACCTCCTCGATCAGGCGTCCGTCCCGACTGTAGATCCTTAGCGGAATCTGCAGCGGGATCTCGCGGATCGTCTCGGCCGCGGGTAGCCCGGGGGCCACGTAGTAATAGGCGCCGATGACGGCGGCCACCACCGCCGTGGTAACGGCGAGGCCCAATCCGCCGAGCGGAATCAGCCAGCGCAGCCGCCGCCGGCGCGAGCGGTGACGGGGGTCTGAGCGGTGTCTTGATGGGTGCTGCATCGTCCAGCGTTACTCGGCAAATCCCGCGGATATTTAGGGATTTAGAGCAAGGATCTCCGGCTATAATTACCTTGAGGACGAGCCTCGAATCGGCGCCACGCCGCCCAAAAGGCGCGGCCGTGTCGGCCGATGATAGCCAGCAATCGTGATGCGCTGCAACGCGTTTGCGCCCGGATTCGAGACCCGGCCTCGTATAAAATGTACAAGAAACAGTCGGGGTGAGAGGGCCCGCAGTCGAGAGAGGCGCAATTCCCGCCTAATGGCGTCGACCAGTTCACGGAATTGGTGCTCGGGGCGGACGTACCATACGGGTCCGCCGGATCGTGAACAAAGTCACGTTTTATTTAACTTTTTATTGATATATAGTTAAATCGACTTGCTCACGGCGCCACTAAAATTAACGCGCAACTTACCGACTTGAAAGGAAAAATTACGTGTTATTTGGCAAGAAGAAACAGCCGTTGGTGGGTCTGGATATCACGACCTCCTCGGTGAAGCTAATCGAGCTCTCACAGAGCGGAAAACGGTACCGAGTCGAGTCCTACGCGGCGGAACCGACGCCGCCTTCGTCGGTGAATGAAAAGGCCATCGTGGACGCGAAGGCGGTCGGCGAAGCCATTCGCCGCGCGGTCAAGCGCTCCGGTGCCAGGTCGACCGACGTGGCGGTTGCGATCTCGGGCGACGCGGCCATCACGAAGGTCATCCAGATGCCCTCGTCGCTGTCCGAGCGCGATCTGGAAGGGCAGGTCGAGATCCAGGCCGATCAGTACATCCCGTTCCCGATGGAAGAGGTCAGTTTCGACTGGGAAATCATCGGGCCGAACGACAAGGACCCCGAGCTCATCGACGTGCTGCTCGTGGCCACCCGCACCGACAACGTCGAGCAACGCGAAGCCGCGGTAGAGGCCGCCGGGCTGCAGGCACAGATCGTCGACGTCGAAGCGTTCGCGCTCGAGAACGCGTGCCGGCTCTTGAGTCACCAGATTCCCGACAACGGCGTCGGCCAGTCGGTCGCGATCGTCGACATCGGCGCGAGCAGCACCACGTTTTCGGTGCTGCAGGATTTGAAGGTCATC
>JBFGFX010000259.1:0-4908 GCA_041579335.1 Woeseiaceae bacterium
ACCGCCCGGTGACCGTGCGGCTCAATGAGAACGTCCGGCGAATGGATATCAGGAACGGGCGGCTGCGCGCAATCGAGACCGATAAGAACCAGCTCGCCGCGGATGCCGCAATCGTCTGCCTCGGGCCGTGGAGCGCGCAGGTTCTGAAACCGCTCGGCATCGATGCGCACATCTATCCGGTGCGCGGCTACAGCGTGACCCTGCCGCGCGGCGATCATACGCCCGTCGTCAGCGTGACGAACCTCGCGAGCCGCATCGTCTTCAGCCTGCTAGGGGGGCGGGTGCGCATCGCCGGCTTTGCCGACTTCTTGGGGTACGACACGAGCCGCGATGACGAGCGTCGCGCGCGCATGCTCGAGATCGCCGAGCGCATTGCGCCGGCGGCCGCCGACTATCGCGCGGCAAAGGCCGAGCCCTGGGGCGGATTCCGGCCCGTCACGCCGACCAGCCGGCCTTACGTCGGGCCGACCCGGATCCGCGGTCTCTATCTGAACACGGGGCACGGCGTCTTGGGCTGGACCTTGGCGTGCGCGACCGGGCAGGATGTCGCCAACGCCGTCGACACCGACTACGGCTGACGAGGTGCGCATGAGGAAGCTGACCGAAAGCGCGATTACCGTTGCTCTGAGTCTGATCGTGTGTCAGGGCTGCGGCGCGCCCGACCGCGGCGCGGACGAGTATGACCTGCTGATTGTGGGCGGCACCGTGTACGACGGCTCGGACAACCCGCCGCGGCAGCGCAACATCGCGGTCATCGCTGACCGCATCGCTACGATCGACGCCGCTCCGGACGCACGGGCAGCACGCCGCATCGATGCAACCGGCTTCATCGTCGCGCCCGGCTTCATCGACCCGCACACGCACGCGCTGGACGATCTCCTGAACGACGCGACGAAAGCAAACGCGAATTACCTCACGCAGGGTGTCACCACGGTCATCGTCGGCAACGACGGCGGCGGTGTTCCCGACCTCGAGCAGTCGCTCTCGACAATGCGAACTCAGGGCATCGGCACGAACGTGGCGTTCTTCGTCGGGCACGGCGAGGTGCGGGACCGCGTGATGGGCCTCGAGAATCGCGCGCCGACCGACGATGAGCTCGACCGCATGCGCGCGCTGGTCGAGGAGCAGATGCGCGCCGGCGCGCTCGGCCTGTCCACGGGCTTGTATTACACGCCGGGCAGTTTCGCCGACACCGACGAGGTCGTGGAGCTGGCCAAAGTAGCGGCGCGCTTCGGCGGCATCTACGACTCGCATCTGCGCGACGAGAGCTCCTATTCGATCGGGCTCTCAGGCGCGGTCGAGGAGGCCATCACGATCGCCGAAGAGGCCGGCATTCCCGCGCACATCGCGCACTTCAAAGCGCTCGGCCGCGACGTCTGGGGCAAGAGCGGCGACGTGATCGCGCGGATCGAGGCGGCCCGCGAGCGCGGGCTGGGCATCACCGCGGATCAGTATCCCTACCGCGCGTCGGGCACCAGCTTCCGCTCGGCGCTGATCCCCACCTGGGTGCGCGCGGACTCCGACGACGCGATGTTCGAGCGTCTCGCGAATCCGGATCTCGCGGATCGCATCCGCGAGGAGATGGCGGCGAATCTCGAGCGGCGCGGCGGCGCCGACACGCTGCTCGTAACCGCGGCCGACAGCGAATGGCGCGGCAAGACGCTCGAAGAGATCGCCGCGAGCCTCGACGCCGACCCGCTCGACGCGGCGATCGAGGTCGTGCGCTCCGGCGACCCGTCGATCGCGTCGTTCAACATGAACTTGGACGACGTCCACGCGATCGCGCTGCAGGACTGGGTGATGACGGGCTCCGACGGCTCGGCAGGGCATCCGCGCAAGTACGGAACCTATCCGACCGTGTATCGGGACATGGTCGTCGAGGCGGGCCTGTTCTCCGTGCAGCGCTTCGTCCACCGCAGCTCGGGGTTGGTGGCCGACACGCTGCGGCTCTGCGACCGCGGCTATCTCGAGGAAGGCCGTAAGGCCGACATCGTCGTCATCGACCTCGACGACTACCGGCCGGTGGCCGATTTCGAGAACCCCGCGGCGCTAGCGACGGGCGTCGTGCACGCGTTCGTCAACGGCGAGCCGGCGATCGAGGACGGCGCGCTGACCGCCGAACTGCCCGGCGAGATTGTCGATCGGCAGGGGCTCGAGTGTCCGGGCAACCGGTAGGAAGCCGAGACGTGGTCAACTAGTCGTCGCTCGATCCTGCTGCGTGACTTGTGCCACGGTCACCCACGCAAAACGGCCAGAAACGGACGGGCAATGATTTGGTGAGCAATAGCGGCCTTGAGTTTGGTTGCTTACAATTGCATCGAGCGATCGGAGGCTGACCATGAGGCCTGCGGGCAAAGGCGTTCGGATTCACGTTAATGGCTCTGGAGCCGCTTGGCCCGATCGCCGTTGTGCCTGCTGCGTGACCGTCGGGCCCGAGCGTCATGTCACGATCGAGGCAACCAGCAAAGCATCTGGCCCAACGGGTGGGGCAGTCTACTCTTCGACGATTACGCACACCGCTAGCGCATCGGTGCCAATTTGCAGTTCTTGCTTTGGCCACCAGCAGGCCTTTCACCGTACGCAGAGCTGGGGTTCCACAGGGTTTGCGCTCGCGGTGATCGGGGTCATCGTCCTCGACATCTGGCTGATGATAGCCAAGCGGGGAGAGCTAGCTGATCTCCTCGGCATGGCTCCAAGAAAAGTGTGGATGGTCGTTCATCCGTCGGCAATCGCATTGCTAGCAGTCCTAATGGTCGTCGTTTGGATGTGGAAGTCGTCCCGGCTCGTTGATGCGCAGCGGAAAAAGGGTCGGAATTGCGCCGGGCTCGGCCGGCCCGTCGAGTACGAGAGCCTCTCAGTACCTGTGATCGGCGACAAAGGCGACACCTCGGTCGCCGATCACGTGTTCTGGTTTGCGAATCACGAGTACGCGCGCGATTTCCTAATGGCAAACACGCGAGCAGAGCGGCTTTCAGGACAACAACTTCGCGGAGGAAACTGAAACTTGGTTGTCCGCTTTGGATCAGAATTTGCCTGTGCACGAGAGTTGCATGCAGGGGCAGCTTTCCGCGGATCCGCGGACGCCATGAAGAAGCGAATTTGACGCGCCGGAACGCCGGCGCTAATGCAGATACATCGGCGCCGGCGGCTCGGACACCTGATTTTTCCCGACGGTCAAAAATCCTCCCGCGGGAGGATCGGCATCCACGTCGATGACGTCGCGCGAGTGATAACCGCAGTCGGGCACGGCGATGCCGTCGGGCCGGACGAAGCACCAGCGATCTCGGAAATCCTTCTCGATGCGGAAACGGCCTTCGTGCACGAGCGTGTGGTGTTTGGTGCACAAGAGCATCAGGTTGTCGAGCGACGTCTCACCCCCGGCCGACCAGTGCTCGACGTGGTGGCAATCCAAGAAGCGTTTGTTACGGCAGCCGGGGAAGGTGCAGCGGTCGTGGTCCCGGGCGCGGACGGCCCTGGCGATGGCCTTGGGCACGATGCGCGACTTGCGGCCGATGCTGAGGGGCACACCGTCGTCGTCTTCGATGAGGACGACCGCCTGACTGTCGCAGCACAGGCGCTTGACCGTCTCGATCGGCAGCGCCGAGCGCCCGCCGTTGCCGGCCAACGCCGACTGCTCCACGTGGATCGTGACCAGATGATGGTCGTTCGCGCTTTCGCCGTCTTTGTCCCCGCCCAGGTAACCCAAGACCATGTTCATGAACGCATCCGCCTGCCGCGCCGACCAAGAGGTGTCCGCGAGATCCGGCCGCTCGTGTAATTCGTCGTCGCGGGCTTTGTCGAGGGCTTTGTCCAACAGCTCACCGCGATCTAGGGGCAGATCGACGGTGATCGTCATCAGGCCGCGCTCGCGATCGCGGCGCACGCGTAGCGAGCGGTTCGCGTACGCTCGGGCGGCCTCATCGAGCGAGGCATCACTGCCCATGCGGAGCTCCCGGCAGCGCTCGGCGACGTGGCTAGCGGTCGCGCGCAGGGCAAAGGCGAGCAGCTCGCCTTCGTTGGCACGATCGGCTATTCGCGAAAGCTCCCGCACCTTGGTGTAGGACAGCTCGCCTTGGGCGAACGCCGCTGCGATCGCCGGCAGCGTCTTCAGCGCGTGGGCCACGCGGACTTTCTCCAAGGCCGTCGTCATGCTGAGATCGCAGCGCCAGGCGAGCCACTCGGCGCAGTTACTGAGGCCCCACTGAAGCCAGCCGGCGCGCTCGTCGAACTCGCGGATCATAACGAGCAGCTCGTCTTCGTTCGCGCGATCGGCCACCCGGGAAAGCTCACGCACCTTGGTGTAGGACAGCTCGCCCTGGGCGAACGCCGCTGCGATCGCCGGCAGGCTCTTCAACGCGTGCGCCACGCGGACTTTCTCCAAGGCCGTCGTCATGCAGAGATCGCAGCGCCAGGCGAGCCACTCGGCGCAGCTCGACAAGCCCCACTTGAACCAGCCGGCGCGCTCGTCGAACTCGCGAATCATGACGAGCAGCTCGTAGGTGGCCGCGTTGATACGGGTGCAGAGATTCAGAATATTCCTATCGAGATCGTCGATCGAAATGAGGTCGGTGGCAGGTCTCATGACGGCCTCCTTGCCGGGGAAACAGACCTGTGATTATATACAGTATTCGCGTATAAAACAATTAATAATCATATGCTTATGGGACATTTGATCCCTCAAAAGTACCACGCGAGCTGCATGAACAGCCCCGCCGTGCGCGATAGGTAGCGAGATGAGGGGATCACCTCCACGCCGCCGTACTCGCTCCCGTCCGAGCCGGCGGGCACGTACAGGGCCGCGGGCAGTAGATACGATTCGGCGCCCACCGGCGTACTGACGGCCAGAGCGGTCGTTACCGGATCTCCCGCCGCGTTGAAGATCCGCACCATGACGTCGCTGCGGCTGGA
>JBFGFX010000260.1:0-4855 GCA_041579335.1 Woeseiaceae bacterium
GCCAGCTCGCGCAAGCTTCCGTACGCGCGGATCCTGTCGACCATTGAGCGGCACAATGGATTTCCCGACGACCCGGTGCAGTTTCGCGGCGGCTGGGCGCTGGACAAAGACGAGTTCTGGGGCCTTTCGGGGATCACACCCGATGAGGTCGATCTGCTGCAGACCTACGACGACTATCCCGTGATCTCAGTGATGCAGATGGAGGACCTCGGATTCTGCGACAAGGGTGCGGCGCGCGACTTCATCCGGGCGAACACGTTCACCTACGATGGTACGTTCCCGCACAATACGTCCGGCGGACAGCTGTCGGTCGGCCAGGCGGGCGCGGCCGGCGGCTTCCTAGGGATAGTCGAAGCGATTCGCCAACTGGTCGGTGAGGCCGGCGACAACGCCGTGCCCGACGCACGCTACGCCGTCGTGTCGGGCTTCGGCATCATCAACTTCGACCGCGGGCTCTGTTCCGGTGCGGCGGCGTTGGAGGGCGTTCGGACGTGACCGATCCGCTGAAACGACCGCCGAAGAAGGATCCGCAAAAGCGCACGCTCGTGCCGACCCTGCCGCCGTTCGCACGCAGCCGCAAGGCGATCGCGTTCACGGCGGCCGCTGCTGAGGGCCGTCTCGCGTTGCAGGTCTGTGCGGGCTGCGGGCACGTAACCTATCCGCCCCGCGAGATCTGCCCCAAATGCTGGTCGATGGAGCTCGATTGGCGGGACGTCGCCGATGGCGGCCAGCTGTTGACCGAAACCCTGCTGAGAACGAGCGTGAACACGTATTTTCGCGAGCGCATGCCGTGGCGTATCGGCACGATCAAGCTCGACGCCGGGCCGACGGTGCTCGCGCACCTGCACGGCGACGTGCCGGAGCATGGCCGCGTGCGCATGATCGCGCGCACCGATAAATCCGGGCAGGGCGTCCTGATGGCGCTGCCCGACGAGGAGACACCGAACATGGCGGACGACCGACAACTGAGGACCCTGACCTGCGACCCCAAATACCGCCGAGCGCTCGTCACCGACGGCCGCACCGAGCTCGGCCAATGCATGGCGCAGGCGCTCGCCGACGCCGGCGCGACCCGGATTTTCGTCGGTATCGCCGAGGAATGGCGCCCGTACCCGGGCAGCGACGAGCTCGCGGCCGTGCCCGGCGTGGAAATCATGCCTCTCGACGTCACGAATACGATCTCCGTCAACGAGCTGGCGGCCGAGATGGGCGACAAAGCGGACATCCTGATCAATACGGCCGAATACGTGCGCCCCGGCTCGACCATGGAGCGCCACGGCGTCACCCTCGCCCGCGACGAGATGGAGGTCAATTACTTCGGGCTCATGCGCCTGATTCAGGCGTTCGGACCCGGCATGCGCGCGCGCGGCGCCGACGGCGACAACAGCGCCTGCGCCTGGGTCAATCTGATGTCGGTGTATGCGCTGTCCAACTGGCCGGTGTACGGCACGACGTCGGCCAGCCAGGCAGCGGCGCTGTCGCTCAGCCAGTGCCTGCGCGGCGAATTCGCCGGCAGCGGCGTCAAGGTCGTCAACGTGCTGTTCGGGCCGCTCGAGGAAAGTTGGCGCCAGCCGCTGCCGCCGCCGAAGGTCACGCCCGCGCGGCTCGCCGACACCGTCGTCCATGCGCTCAAAGAAGGCATCGAGACCGTCACCTTGGGGCCCGTCGCCGACGACGTCGTGCGGCGCTACAAGGAAGATCCGTTCGTGCTCGAGCGGGAGCTCACGCAACTGCAACAGGGCTTGCGACCATGACCAAGAAGACCAGTAACGCGCTCCACGCGCTTGCCGGCGCGCTGGCCGCCGGTTCCATAGAGACCGTCGATCTGACCCACACGCTCGACCCCGACTTCCCCGTGATCGTGCTGCCGCCCGAATTCGGCCAATGCGCGCGCTTTCGCGTCGAGGAAGTGTCGCGCTACGACGAACGCGGGCCGGCGTGGTATTGGCGGAACTTCACCTGCAGCGAACACACCGGCACGCACTTCGACGCTCCGGTGCACTGGATCTCGGGCAAGGACCTGCCGGATTCCTCGGTCGACAGCATTCCGCCGGCGGCGTTCGTGCGTCCGGTCTGCGTCATCGATTGCTCCAAGGAAGCGGCAGCGGACGAGGATTTCCTGCTGACGCCCGAGTTCATCATGGCCTGGGAGAAAAAGCACGGCCGCATCCCGGCTAAGAGCTGGGTGCTGATGCGCACCGATTGGTCGAAGCGCACGGGGGCCGAATACCTCAACATGCGCGAGGACGGTGCGCACACGCCCGGACCGACCGGCGATGCCGTTCGCTTCTTAGTCGAGGAGCGCGACATTACGGGCTTCGGCACGGAAACGGTCGGCACGGACGCCGGTCAGGCGACGCACCTTTCACCGCCCTATCCGGCGCACTATCTGCTGCACGGATCGAACCGCTACGGACTGCAGTGCCTCGCCAATCTGGATCGGCTGCCGGCGACCGGAGCGATCCTCGTGTGCCCGCCGCTCAAGATCAAGAACGGCTCCGGCAGCCCGTTGCGGGTCCTGGCGCTCGTGGACCGGAGCGCGGCGGCATGAGCGCGGCCAGGCCGGTTGCGCTGGTCACGGGCGGCAGCGCGGGGATCGGCGCGAGCATCTGCGAGCACCTGCTGGACGACGGCTATCGCGTCCTCAACCTGTCGCGCCGCGAGGCCGGCCGACGGCACGAGCACTTGATCGACGTGGCGGTGGACTTGGCCGACGTCGACGCGACCCGCGACGCGATCGGCGACGTCGCCGGCCGCTACGAGATCACGCGGCTCGTGCACAACGCCGGCGTCATCCGGCCGAACCTGCTCGAGGACGTCGAGCTCGAGGACGTCGACTATCTGACCAATCTGCACTTAAAGGCGAGCATCCTGCTGACGCAGGCGGTCCTGCCCGCGATGAAAAAGGCGGCTTTCGGCCGTATCGTCATCGTCGGCTCGCGCGCGATGCTCGGGCTCGAGACGCGCACCGCGTACGCGGCGACCAAGGCCGGGCAGGTCGGGCTCGTGCGGACCTGGGCGATGGAGCTCGGACAGCACGGCATCACGGTCAACGCCGTCGCGCCGGGGCCGATCGTCACCGACATGTTCACGGAGGTCGTGCCCGAGGACAGCGACAAGGCCGAGAAGATTGCGCAGTCGCTGCCCGTGAAGCGCCTCGGCCGTCCCGGCGACGTCGCGCGCGCCGTCATGTTCCTGCTGTCCCCGGACAACGGCTTCGTGACGGGGCAATGCCTGTTCGTCTGCGGCGGCGCGAGCTTAGGCTCGCTGTCGCTGTGATGGTGACCTGAATGGCGGCGGGACTGAAAATCGTCTGCCTCGGCGGCGGTCCGGCATCGCTGTACTTCTCGATCCTGATGAAGAAAGCGAATCCGGCCCACGACATCACCGTGATCGAGCGCGGCGACCGCGACTCGACCTGGGGTTTCGGCGTGGTGTTCTCGGACGAGACTCTGAAAGGCCTGATGGAAGCCGACGCGCCGACCTACAAGCGCATCGTCGAGCAGTTCGCGTACTGGGGCGGCATCGACACGACGATCCACGGCAAGACCATCAATTCGCAGGGCCACGGTTTTTGCGGCATGTCGCGGCTCAAGCTGCTCAACATCTTCCACGACCGCTGCGAAGAGCTCGGCGTCGCGCTCCAGTTCAATACCGACATCACCTCGGTGGAGCAGCTCGAACCGGAGAAGCAAGATCTCGTCGTCGCCGGCGACGGCATCACGTCGCTGTTGCGCGACACCTATAAAGACGAGTTCGGCACGACGATGGACTGGCGCGCCAACAAGTTCTGCTGGCTCGCGACCTCGAAGCCGCTCGACGACTTCGAGTTCATCTTCAAGCACAACGAGCACGGCTGGTGGTGGGTGCACGCGTACCGCTACGAGGAGGGCATGACGACCTGGATCGTCGAGACGAGCGAATCCACCTGGCAGGCGGCCGGCATGGATACGGCGACCGAAGAGGATACGCGCGCCTACGTCGAAGCCCTGTTCGCGGACGAGCTCGACGGTCACCCGATCATCACGAACCGCTCGATCTGGCGCACCTTTCCGGTCGTCAGGAACGAGCGGCTGTACCACCGCAACATCGTGCTCATGGGCGACGCGGTCCGCTCCGCACACTTCAGCATCGGCTCCGGCACCAAGCTCGCGATGGAGGACGCGATCGCGCTAGCCGGCTACTTCGCCGAGGTCGGCGACGACGTCGACCGGGCTCTCGAGATGTACCAGAGCATTCGCAAGGACGAAGCGGACCGCTTGCAACGCACCGCGGTCGTGTCGCTGAGCTGGTTCGAGCACATCGACCGCTATGCGGCCGTGCAGGAAGCGGAGCAGTTCACGTTCAACATGCTGTGCCGCGCGAAGCGGGTGACCTACGAAAACTTGAGGCTGCGCGATCCCGATTTCGTCGCCCACATCGACCGGTGGTTTGCGGGCCACGCGCGGGCGACGACGGGCTTCGACGACATCGACGTCGAGGACCCGGTGGTGCCGGCGTTCCAGCCGTTCAAGATCGGCGGGATGCGGGTCGAGAACCGTTTCCAGCTCTCGGCGATGTGCCAGTACTGCGCCGAGGACGGCGATCCGACGGACTGGCATCTCGTGCACTACGGTCAGCGTGCGATCGGCGGGGTCGGGCTCGTCAACTCCGAGATGCTGTGCGTCTCGCCGGAGGGGCGCATCACGCACGGCTGCGCAGGTTTATGGTCCGAGGTGCAAACGCGTAAATGGGCGCGCATCGTCGACTTCGTGCGCTCGAACAGCCGGGCAAAGGTCTGCGCCCAGATCGGCCACTCCGGCCGCAAGGGCGCAACCTGCCTGCCCTGGGACGGCGGCATCGACGAGCCGCTGCC
>JBFGFX010000261.1:0-4844 GCA_041579335.1 Woeseiaceae bacterium
GAGGTAGGCATGTGGAGCCGCTGGGGCGATCAGGTCGATTTCGCAAATTCACGCCTTGGTGATCAGCTGCGGGTCGAGCCGTTTGCGATCTGGAACGTCAACCGCAACCTGCTGCTGCGCTACCAGGGCACGTTCGTGCAGCTCGACACCAGAGCGGGCGACCAGGTCTTCGATGCCGCGGTGCACGACCTGCGCCTGACCTGGCAGTTCAGCGTACGCAGTTTCCTGCGGCTGACGACGCAGTATCAGGACATCGACCGCAATCCGGCTGTCTACACGGACAGTGTCGATGCCCGCTCCCGGAACGTCGGTCGGCAGCTTCTGTACTCGTACAAGCTGAACCCGCAGACGGTGTTCTTTTTGGGCTACTCGGATGCGCTGCTCGATGACGACGATCTGAGCGGACTGACGACTACCGACCGTACCTGGTTCCTCAAAATCGGCTACGCCTGGACGCCCTGAACCGGTCCGCGGGCGCCTCGAAAATCCGTTGCGTTAGGCCCCCTTTTTGTCTAATTTGAGGGCAAATCCGCCGGGGGAGTCAGTCCTATGTCGCAATCAGCGCAGCCGCAGCAGGCGGTCGTCTTTCGCAAGAGCCTACTCGCGCAGTCCGTATCCGCCGCCGTGCTCGCGTCGGTCGCAGGAACCGGCGCGGCGCAGGATGTCGAAGAGGTCATCGTTACGGCGACCAAGCGCGAGGAGAACATCCGCGACGTGCCGCTGGCGATAACGGCGTTCACCGGCGACTTCGTCAAGGAGGTCAATCTCGACGACGTCAAGGATCTCGTCACCTTTTCGCCGGGCGTCACCGGCAACAGTAAAGACGCCTTCATCGACGCAATCAGCATCCGCGGCGTGCGCACCCAGGATTTCGGCACCGGCGGCGATCCGTCCGCGGCGTTTTTCAAGAACAACCTGTACGAGGGCCGCAACGGTGCCGTCGTAACGAGCCTTTACGATCTCGAGCGCGCCGAGGTGCTGCGCGGTCCGCAGGGCTTTCTGTTCGGCCGCAACGCTATCGGTGGCGCGTTCAGCGTGCACACGAAGCGGCCGACGCTCGACGGGGCGCGTGACGGCTACGTCGAAGTCGACGCCGGCGAGCGAGGCATCGTCAACGTGCAGGGTGGATTCAACGCCGCGGCATCCGAGGCACTTGCGTTCCGGTTTGCGGGCTACTACTCGACGGAGGACGGCTACGCGACCAACGTATTCAACAACACCGACCAGATCGGGCACGAGAAAACGTCGGCCCGGATCTCGGCCGTGTATGCCCGGGACAAGCTCGAGGTATTCGCGACCGCCGAGTATGAGGAAATGGATCGCGACGGCTCGGTATATCGCGCGTCGGAGCTGTCGCCGCGACTGGCGGACTGGGAGGCGATCCTCGGGCCGGTCAACATGCCGAGCGATGGCCGTGACTTCAACTCGGATCAGTTTGCGGGTACCGACGACGACGCCGATATCCTGACGCTCGGCGTCCACGTCGATTACGACTTCGACGACATGACGCTGACGTGGTCGACCGGCTACAAGGACCACGACTACCTGTACATCGAGGACTACGATGGCACGCCGGTCAATGTCGGCGTCTACCGCCAGCAGCAGTCCGGCGACTACATTCAGTCGGAGATTCGGCTGACGTCCAACACCGATGGACCCCTGTCCTGGTACGTCGGTGCGTCGCTTTACGAAGAGAACATCGACTACCACGTAACCAGCATCCTGGCAGAGGAAGCCGTGTGTGCGTACTACGGCTACTACTACGGCGTTTACAACTGTGCCGACTACTTCCAGTACTGGCAGGACTATTACGACGCGTACTACTACCCGGGCTACATCACCGTGGGCCCGTTCGTGCCCAGCTCGAACGGACAGATGGTCGAAGACACCTTCATCGACGGCAAGTTCTCCGGCTGGGCGGCGTACGTCGATCTGACCTATCAGATCAACGATCAGTGGGACGTCTCGGTCGGCGTCCGCCACACCTACGACAAGAAGCGATTCTCGACGCGCGTGCCGCGGCCCGAGAGCTTGCTGCAGTCCTACTTCCTGCCGGGCTACATGACGGACGGTCTGACGGACACGGCCGACTGGGACGGCACGACGCCGCGTGTGATCGTGCGCTTCCGTCCAAATGAGGACACTATGCTCTTCGCGAGCTACACGGAAGGCTACAAGTCCGGCGGCTTCGGCACGTTCTCACTCGATCCCGCGCTGTTCCAGTGGTTCGGCGACGGACCGGACGATCCGGTCACGCAGGCCGATGGCTTCCGTCCGGCGCAGTTCCGGCCAGAGGACGTGCAGTCCTACGAGGTTGGCTACAAGGGGCTCCTCGCCGACGGAAAAGTCTCGTGGAACGTCACCGGCTTCATGTACGACTACACGGATCTGCAGGTCAACTTCTTCGACCAGGGCGCCAAGGTCGGCAACGCCGGTGACGTCGAAGGCAAGGGCGTCGAGACGACGCTGCAGGTTGCGTTCAACGACAACTGGGACTTCGTCATTTCAGCCGGTTGGCTCGATACCGAAGCGCGCGGCATCCAGTTCCTGTGCGGCGGCGCCCCGGACGCAAACGGGATTCTCGACGGTGACCCGGATGCCTGCGAGGGCAGAAAGCTGTTCTGGGCACCCGACTTTTCGGGTTCCGCGGTGCTCCAGGCGACTTTCCCGGCAGGCAATGGCAGCTGGGTCGGCAATATCGAGACGTTCTGGGAGTCCGAGCGCGGCCGCGGATACGAGGACATCATCGATTCCGAGATCGACGCCTTTCAGGAATGGGCCGTGAGAGCCGGCTACGAGTCGAACGACAACTGGAGCATCGTGGGCTACGTCGAGAACCTGACTGACGAGCTGACGTACGACGGCGCGGCGAACAACGGCGCCATTACGCCGGCGTTCTTCTTCGGCCCGAACCGTCCGCGCACGTATGGCGTCCGCTTCGGCTACCAGTTCGACTGATACCGATACCGGCGAACCGCGACAAGGCGTTTCACCAGCTCGTCGACGACGGCATTCGGGCCCTGGATGCCGGAGATCGTGCCGGCGCGATCGAGCGCTGCCGGGAGGTGCTGGCCGGGAATTCGCGGCTTCCGCGCGGCCATTATCTCGCCGGCCTGATCTCCCTGCACGGCGACGACCCACAGATGGCCGAGCAGGCCTTCGCCACGACGGTGCAGCTCAATGAGCGACACGCCGGCGCCTGGGCGCAGCTCGCGCGGATCTACCTTCGCTCAGGCGAGTTCGTCAAAGCCGAAGGCTGTCTCGAGAATGCGGTCGCGACCGTCGGCCGCAACGCGAATACCTGCGACCTGATCGGCACCTGCTTTCGCCTCGCCGGCAATCTGGCGGCGTCGCTGCAATGGCACGAACGCACCGTCGCCGCCGCACCGAAGCACGCGCCGTTTCGACTCAATCTCGCCAACGCGTGCCTGTACACAGGCGACACGGGCGAGGCCAGGCGGCACGTCGAGACCGTTCTTGAGACGGAGCCGGACAATGCGCTCGCGCACTGGCTGCTGTCGCGCGCGCAAACCGCGACGTCGAGCGCCCATATCGAGGCGATGACGGGCGCTCTGGCGCGCGTCGGCGACGTACGCGCGCGCGCGCATCTGCAGTTTGCCATTGGCAAGGAGTGCGAAGACCTGCAGCGCTGGGACGACGCTTACGTCGCATACAATGCCGCGAATGCGGCGCGACGGACGCTGGTCGACTACGACGAGCAGGCCGAGATCGAGCTGTTCGAGGCCATCGACTCGCTGTTCACGCGGGACTGGCTCGAGGCGCGGCAGAGCGACTGCTATGCGAACGCGCCGATCTTCATCATCGGACAGCCGCGCACGGGCACGACGCTGCTCGACCGCATGCTCGATGCACATCCTGTCGTTCATTCAGCCGGGGAGCTGCGGCACTTCGGCTTCGCCGTGCGGCGTGCGACGGGTTGTCACGAACTGCGGCAGTTCTCCGCAGAGCTGCTGTGCCGCGCGGCCGACGCCGACGTGACGGCGATCGGCGAGGCGTACATTGCCAGCACGGCCGGGCTGCGCGGCGACGCGGCACACATCGTCGACAAGCTGCCGTCGAATTTCTACTACCTGCCGCTGATCCTCGCCTCGCTGCCGAATGCCAGCGTCATCCACGTGACGCGCGAGCCGATGGATACGTGCTTCGCCGTCTTCAAGCAGTCGTTCGCCGGCGCCTACCTGCACTCGTATGACCAGCAGGAGATGGCGCGGCACTTTGTTCGCTATCACCGCCTAATGGATACGATGCGGACGCGCTTCCCGGGGCGCTTCATCGACGTGGCGTACGAGGCGCTCGTATCAGATTCCGAGGGCACGCTGCGCACGGTGCTCGAGCACGTCGGGCTGTCATGGCATCCGGAGTGTCTGGAATTCGCATATCGCGACGCCGCGGTCGCCACGCAGAGCGCTGCGCAGGTCCGCGAAGCACCTCACCGTCGCTCGATCGGCCGCTGGCGCCGCTACGAGACGCAGCTTGCGCCGATGCGCCAGATCCTCGAAGGCGCTGGCATTGTGCCGGCGGATTCGGCTCAGTAGGCGTAGGCGATCTCGACGCGGACGCTTAGGATGCGGGTTGCTTCGCCGAGCAAGTCGGTCCACGCAAGAATCAGGTCGCCGTCCGAGAACACCATCTGCGGCACGTTGCGCAATGCTGCAGAGCGACCGACGGTCTTGATCGATCCGAGTTGTCCCTGCGACGTGATGCTGCGCACGCGGATGTCGTCGACGTCGTTGCCGTGCTGCACCCAGCTCATCGCAAATGACCCATCGCCTATGTGCGCGATGTCGACGTGGCCTTTGACGAGCGCGCTGGCCACGAGAATC
>JBFGFX010000262.1:0-4837 GCA_041579335.1 Woeseiaceae bacterium
AGCAGCCCGTCGCTGCCCTGATACCAGTCGCTTATGCGCGCCAGCGTACCGACGTCGTAGGTCGTCGCCGGCCCCGTCTCGTGCCCCTCGCGAATGAGCACGACGCCGAACGGCGTGTCTGATTTCAGGCAGGCGCTGACCATGTCCAGATAGCGCGGCTCGAATATCCGGAGCGGCAGCGGCCCGCCCGGATAGAGCACCGTCTGCAATGGAAATAGGGGAACCTTCAACGAATTCTCTCGCTGCGGCACAAAGTCGGTTGCGCCATCCTAATTGTAGATCCGCCGTGTGGCGAAAAAGTTTCGCTCACGAGTCCACGACGGCTTGGAGCCTGAGCGTGAGAGTCTGGCGCGTGTCGCCGAAGCCGCCGTTGCTCATGAAAACGACCTGGTCGCCGGATTTCACCTCGTCGAGCAGCGCTGCGACCAGCTCCTCGTAGCCTGAAACGACCCGCACGCCGTCGCCGAGCGGCGCCAGCGCCCGATCGAGCTCGGTGCCGACGTCGTCCGGCCTATACACGACGACGAAATCCGCGGGCTCGAGGGCCGACGCGAGCGTCTCGTTGTGCACGCCCATGCGCATCGTATTCGACCTGGGCTCCAGCGCGGCGACAATGCGCCGGGCCGGGCTGCGTTTTCTCAGGCCGTCGAGCGTGCGGCGAATCGCGGTCGGATGATGGGCGAAGTCGTCATAGATCGCGATGTCCGCGACCGTGGCCGTGCGCTCGAGACGCCGCTTCACGCCGTCGAAGCTCGCCAGCGACCGAACCGCCTGCTCGACGGCGACGCCGGCAGAACGCGCCGCCGCAACCGCCGCCAACGCGTTTTCGAGGTTATGGGTGCCGGCCAGTTTCCACGTACCTTGCACCGGCTCCTGGCCGGCCGAGCCGATCAAGAGCCTGCGTTGGCCCGCATCCGCGAACTGGCCCCGCCAGTCGAACGCGCCGTCGATGCCGAACGTCTCCACCGGCGTCCAGCATCCCATGTCGATGGCTTTTCTGAGATTGTCGTCGCCGCCGTTCACGAGGATCCGGCCGGCACTCGGCACGGTCCGCAAGAGCTGGTGGATCTGCCAGAGGATCGCGTCGAGGTCGTGGTAGATGTCGGCATGATCGAATTCGAGGTTGTTGAGGATCAGCGTCCGCGGACGGTAATGCACGAATTTCGCGCGTTTGTCGAAGAACGCCGTGTCGTACTCGTCGGCCTCGACGACGAAGAAGGCCGATTCGCCGACTCGAGCGGTGACGTCGAAGTTGGCCGGGACTCCGCCAATCAGGAAACCCGGCCTCAGACCGGCGTCCTCGAGGATCCAGGCGAGCATCGCGGCGGTCGTCGTCTTGCCGTGCGTGCCGGCGACGGCGATGACGTGCCTGCCCCCGAGCACGTGCTCGGCCAACCATCGCGGCCCCGATTCATACGGGATCCCGCGGTCGAGCATCGCCTCGACCGCAGGATTGCCGCGGCTCATTGCGTTACCGACGACCACGACGTCGGGCGCCGGATCCAGCTGCGCGGGGTCGTAGCCTTCGATCAGCTGTATCCCCAAGCGCTTGAGCTGCGTGCTCATCGGCGGATAGACGTTGGCGTCGCTGCCGCTGACGACGTGGCCGGCACCCTTGGCGAGCGCCGCCACGCCGGCCATGAAGGTGCCGCAGATACCGAGGATGTGGATGTGCATGCGCGGTGGATCCTCAGGTGCGGACGTTAAACGCCGATTCGAAGCCGAGCTGCAGGATGAACGCGGCGATCGCAATCGTGATGCCGACGAACCAGTGCTGCTGGATCGCCAGCGCGACGATGTGGCCCTTCACCGGCACCGACCAGAACAGAATCAGGGTGCCGATGCCTCCGGCGACTCTAGTGCCTACGAACGGCGCGAGAATGGAGTATTCGGCGACGAAGGCGATGGTCAAGATCGAGCCGCAGGCGATGATGGCGGAGATCGCCTGCAGCAGCCGCTCCGCGAAGCCGAATACATAGATGACCGCGCCGTAGAAGAGGATCGACAGCACGTAGCCCGCGATTGCCGGCCACAGCGGCTGTTCGCCAACGACGTCGATCATCGCAACGCCGAGAAACCAGGCGACCGCCGACATCGCAAAAGACAGATAGAGGATCAGCCATGACGCGGGAACCGCGTCCGGCCCCTCGCGCAGCGCGATCATGTCGAGGTAGGTCTTGAGCAGTACTAGCACGGATAGGGAAACAGCTGTCCTGTAGTCGCCAATGATCGCACGAATCATTGGCGACGGCATGAGTGAATGCGCGCGAATGATCACAACGCTCGTCGCATGATAGGCTGACGCACCGATGACTGATTCCCTCGTGCAAAACCCTGCGACGAAACGCGCCGTGTCCGCCGATGACGAGGAGCTGGTCGCTTTGCTCGAGCAGCGTGAGCGGATCGGCATCGACACGGAATTCATGCGCGAGCGTACCTATTTCGCTCAGCTCTGCCTCGTACAGATTGCAACTCCATCCAAGATCTACTGCGCGGATCCTCTCGACGCGGGTGATCTGACGCGCTTCTGGGACGCCTTGATGCGCTGTCCCTGGATCGTGCATTCCGGCAGGCAAGACATCGAAGTGATCTACCAGACGACGGCCCGGTTGCCGGCATCGCTCTTCGATACCCAGATAGCCGCGGCGCTTTCCGGTTACCCGCCGCAGTTCGGCTACGCGGCGCTCGTCGAGGCGCTTACCGGGCGCGAGCTCGAGAAGGGCCATACGCGCGCCGATTGGGCGCGCCGACCGCTGCCGGCGGCGATGCTCGACTATGCGGCAGAGGACGTGGAATTCTTGGTCGACGCTGCCGACGTTTTGAGTGAACGGCTCGAGCGACTCGGTCGCTTCGAGTGGGCCGTCGAGGACTCGCATGCGCTGCTCGATGTGTCGCTCTACGACGCCGATCCCGCCGCCGCGGTCGAGCGAATCAAGGCGGCGCGCAACCTGCGCGGGCGCGCGCGGCGCGCGGCCGTCCTGCTCGCCGGCTGGCGCGAGCGGCGCGCCCTCGCGAGTAACCGGCCGCGCCGCTGGATTTTGAAAGACTCGGTGCTGGTCGATATCGCCCAGTCGAACCCGAACGGCGAGCGCCAGCTTTCGAAAATCGACGGCATGCCCGCCGCGACCGTGCGGCGCAGAGCCGACGAGCTGCTCGCGATCCTCGCCGAGGCCAGCGCCGGCGACGACGACTACGTCCCGCCCGCGCGGCCCGACGAGCGACAGAAACGCACCTTGAAGGAAATGCAGCGCCGTGCTGCGGCCGTAGCCGACGAGCTCGGAATCGCGCAGGAGGTGATCGCACCGCGCAAGGCGCTCGTCGCAGCGATGCTCGGCGAGCGTGACGGTCGCTTATTCACGGGCTGGCGGCGCGAGGCCATCGGCGAACGACTGCTCGAACTGCTCGACTGATCGCGGTTACGCTCTTGCTCAGAGCGCTTCCAGCAATCGTCCGTACACCTCGTCGACGCCGCCGTCGGCCGGGACGGTCTTCAGCTTGCCGCGCTTTCTGTAGAAGTCGATGACGGGTTCGGTCTGCTCCCGGTAGACGGCGAGTCGCTCGCGGATCGTGTCTTCGTTGTCGTCTTCTCGCTGAATCAGCTCGCCGCCGGCCGCAACGACCGCGTCGAGCTCCTCCTTCGGCGAGAAATAGACGTTCAATAGCTTGCCCGTACGCGAGCAGGTGCGTCGCCCGGTCAGGCGCTTCATCAAGACCTCGAAGTCGACGTCGAGCAAAATGGCGCCGTCGAGCGGCTGGCCGAGCTGGTCCAGCAGCTCTTCGAGATCGTAGGCCTGCTGCTTCGTGCGGGGGAACCCGTCCAGTATGAAACCCTCGGCGGCGTCGCTCTCGGAGAGCCGCTCGCTGATGATGCCCAGCATGACGTCATCCGAGACGAGCTGACCGGCTTCCATGATCTCCTTGGCCTGGCGGCCGAATCGGGTGCCTGCGGCGACAGCGGCTCGCAACATGTCGCCGGTCGAAATATGCGGCACCTGCCGCTCCGCCATGAGTTTCTTGGCCTGGGTGCCCTTGCCGGACCCGGGCGCTCCCAGTAGGACGATTCGCATGCGTTATCCTCTTAAGCTTGCCGCTTTGCTTGTGGACGCCGATCGGCGCGCGGGTAAGAAACGCTACCGGCAATGTGAGAAGAGGTCAATGCGAGCGTGGGCGCCATGAAGCGGGCGTCACTTTCCGCTATGCTTCGCGTCGTTTTCCGACCAATTGGAACCGAACCGATGCCCGCAAAAAACGCTTTCTACGCTCAGTCGGGCGGCGTGACCGCCGTCATCAATGCCACCGCCTGCGGCGTGATCGAGACGGCGCGCAAGCACCGGAACCGGATCGCGAACGTTTACGCGGGTCGCCACGGCATCATCGGCGCGTTGGCCGAGGACATGATCGACACCAACCGCGAGTCGGCCGCGGCGATCGCCGCGCTGCGTCACACTCCGGGCGGCGCGTTCGGCTCGGCGCGCTACAAGCTGAAGAGCATCGAGGAGAACCGGGCCCAATACGAGCGCCTGATCGAGGTGTTCCGCGCGCACGACATCGGTTACTTCTTCTACAACGGCGGCAACGACTCGATGGACACGGCGCACAAAGTATCGCAGCTCAGCAAGCGGATGGGCTTTCCGGTGACCTGCCTCGGCATTCCGAAGACGGTCGACAACGATCTGCCGGTGACCGACAACTGCCCGGGATTCGGCTCGGTCGCCAAATACGTCGCCGTATCGACGCGGGAAGCGGCACTCGACGTGCTGTCGATGGCAAAGACCTCGACCAAGGTGTTCATTCTCGAGGTCATGGGACGCCACGCGGGCTGGATCGCGGCGGCAGG
>JBFGFX010000263.1:0-4753 GCA_041579335.1 Woeseiaceae bacterium
GCGCTGCGCTCCGCGGATATCCAATACAAGCTCGACACCGAGACGGGCGTCGTGCTGGTGCCCGAGGCCAGAGTCCACGATGCGCGCCTCGAGCTCGCCTCGCAGGGATTGCCGCAGGGCGGCAGGGCCGGAATGGACATGTTGGACGAGCAGCCCAGCTTCGGGGTCAGCCAGTTCATGGAGAATGCACGCTATCAGCGGGCGCTCGAAGCCGAACTGGCGCGTACGATTTCCCATCTGGGGGCCGTCAAGGATGCGCGCGTGCATCTGGCGATGTCGCGGCAATCGGCGTTCGTCCGGGACAAGAACGACACCAGCGCATCCGTCCTGCTGCAGCTCTACCGCGGCCGCGACCTGGAGCCGGATCAGGCGGCCGCGATCGTGCATCTGGTCGCGGGCAGCATCGACAATCTGACGGCCAGCAACGTCACCGTCATCGATCAGCACGGGCGCATGCTGAGCTCGGCCGGTGCGCAAACCAGCGATGCCGTGGCCGCAAATCAGTTTCGCCAGACCGAGCGCTTCGAAGAAACCTACAGGCGGCGTATCGAGGACCTGCTGACACCCCTGGTCGGCCCTGGCCGGGTCAGGGCGCAGGTCGTCGCGTCGCTCGACTTCACGCTGACCGAGGAGACGCGCGAGTCCTTCGACCCGGCAGGCGCGGTGGTGCGCAGCGAGCAGATCAGCGAAGAGGAGCGTCGCGGCAACGGGCTGGTTGCGGAAGGCGTGCCCGGCGCGCTCTCCAATCAGCCGCCCGAAGCGACGCGCGGCGGCGCGGCGGACGCCGCTTCCGCCGAGACGACCACCGAAGCGCTGAGCACCTCGCGCAGCAGCACTCGGAACTTCGAGCTCGACCGGACGATCAGCCGCACCCGGCCGCAACCCGGCACGATTCGACGGCTGTCGGTAGCCGTGCTGATCGACGACCGTCCGCAAGGCGACGCGGCCGGCAGCGAGAGCGCCGGCGAGGCCGGCTTCTCGGTAGCCGACATCGAGCGGTTCACGACGCTGGTCAAGGAGGCCGTGGGCTTCGACGAGGCGCGCGGCGATACCGTCGTCGTCATGAATGCGGCGTTTCGTGCCGCCGAGGCGCTGCCCGCGGCCGAGGAGCCGAAGCTATGGGAGAAACCCGCGGTACGGGATGCGGCGAAGCAGCTGCTCGGCGTCGGGCTCGTGCTGGCGCTCGCGTTCGGTCTGGTGCGGCCGCTGTTGAGGAGCCTCCTTGCGAGCAGCGGCCCGAGCGCCGAATACCTGGGCGGCGGGCCGAGCGCGATGCTGTCACCGGGCGGCGCAGGCCAGATGGCAGGAACGGGGGGACATCTCGCGATCCCGGCGCCGAGCTACGACGAGAAAGTGGCGGCCGCGAAAAACATCTCGGGCCACGATCCCGCACGGGTCGCGCAGGTCGTCCGCAAGTGGGTGAGTGTCGATGAGTGACGGCGAGCGCAACTTAAACGGCACTCAAAATGCCGCGCTCCTGTTGATGACGCTCGGCGAAGACGAAGCGGCCGAGGTGCTGAAGTACATGGGCGCAAAAGAGGTGCAGAAGCTCGGCGCGGCGATGGCGACGCTCGGCGGCGTCGGCCGCGAAGACGCGAGCCGGGTCCTCGATGCGTTCATCACCGACGTCGAGGACCAGTCTCCGTTCGGCGTAGGTACCGAGGAGTACGTCCGCAAGGTCTTGAGCAACGCGTTCGGCGCCGCCAAGGCGAACGCGTTCATTGACCGCATCTTGAGCGGCGACGACGGCAAGGGGCTCGATGCCCTCAAGTGGATGAGCTCGCGCGAGGTCGCGAGTATCGTCGACGGCGAGCATCCGCAGATCATCGCGATCGTCATCGCGTGTCTCGAAAGCGACGTTGCGGCCGAGGTCGTCGAGATGCTGCCGGCCGAGTTCCGCTGCGACGTCGTCATGCGCATCGCCCGCCTGAGCGACGTGCAGCAGAGCGCGCTGGCGGAGATCGAGAACCTGATTGCCCACAAGTCGATGGACGCGACCCGCGGCGGCACCGAGAAGGTCGGCGGCGACAAGGTCGCCGCCGAGATCATCAACGCGCTCGATGCCGAGGCGGGCGAGGCGCTGCTCGAGGAAATCAAGGAGAAGAACGAAGAGCTGTCCGAGCGCATCCGCGACAAGATGTTCGACTTCGACGTGCTGCTGTCGATCGACGACCGCGGCATCCAGGCGATCCTGCGCGAGATCTCCAATGACCTGCTGGTCACGGCACTCAAAGGCTGCGATCCGCAGATCAGCGACAAGATCTTCAGCAACATGTCGAGACGCGCCTCGACCCTGCTGCGCGAGGACATGGAGGCGCGCGGCCCGACCCGCCTGAGCGAGGTCGAGGAGTCGCAGAAGGAAATATTGGAGACGGTGAAGCGCCTGGCGGACGCCGGCGACATCGATCTCGGCAAGGGCGACGACGAGTATGTCTGACGAAGCCGATAGAAACGAGGCACGGAAATGGGCCGCGCCCGCAATCGATGGCACGTCCGATCAAGGCTTTTTGACCGCGGCCGGCCTCGAGCAGCTGCAGCGGCAGGCCTACGACGAGGCCTTTGCCGCCGGCCACGAGGAGGGCGTTGCTGCGGGAGCTAAGGAAGTGGCGCGGCGTGCGGAGCGATTCGATGAGCTCTTGACGGCGCTGGCACGGCCGTTCGACGAGCTCGACGAGTCGGTGGAGAAGCAGCTGGTCGAGCTGGCGATGACCGTGGTCAAGCAGCTCTTTCGTCGCGAGATCAAGATGGAGCCGACGCACGTCGTCGGCGTCGTGCGCGAGGCGATCCAGATGCTGCCGGCGGCCAGCCGTAACGTCCTCGTGCGTCTGCATCCGGACGACGCGGAGCTGGTACGCGAGGCGCTGTCGCCGGCGGAAGGCGAACGCGCCTGGTCGATCGTCGAGGATCCGCTGATCAGCCGCGGCGGCTGCACGGTCACGAGCGACGACTCGCAGGTCGACGCACGCGCCGAGACGCGTGTGAACGCCATCGTCAGCGCGATCACCGGGGACGAGCGCCAGTAATGGTCGACGAACGAGAGCCGCTGCCGGGTCCCAGCCCGGATCGCAATCTGGAGCGCGCCCTGCGCCTCGGCGCGTACATCGATCGCGCCCTGGACGGGCCGCCGAAGCTGGTCGTGGAAGGCGTTCTCAGGCGCTCGATCGGGCTCGCTATGGAAGCTTCCGGCTGTCACGCGCCGGTCGGCGGCCGCTGCGACGTCGTGGCCGACGACGGCCGCCGCATCGAGACCGAGGTCGTCGGCTTCGCCGGAGAGCGGCTGTTTCTGATGCCGGTCGGCGACATGCGCGGACTGGTGCCGAACGCCCGCGTCATTCCGGTCGAGGGCGTGCCGGAGGTGGCGGTCGGCGACGCGCTGCTCGGGCGGATTCTGGACGGCCGCGGCAAGCCCTTGGACGGCGGGGCGGCGCTCGACTGCTGCGAGCGGGCGCCGCTGTTCGGCAAGCCGATCAATCCGCTGGAGCGGCGGCCCATACGGGAGCCGCTCGACGTGGGCATCCGCTCGATCAACGCGCTGCTACCGGTCGGCCGCGGGCAACGGCTGGGTTTGTTCGCCGGCTCGGGCGTCGGCAAGAGCATGCTGCTCGGCATGATGACCCGCAATACCGATGCCGACGTGGTGGTCGTCGCACTGGTCGGTGAGCGCGGCCGCGAGGTCCGTGAATTCATCGAGACGGCGCTCGGCGGCGCCGGTCTCGAAAAATCGGTCGTCGTCGCGACGCCGGCCGACGAGACGCCGCTCATGCGCATGCACGGTGCCTGGCTGTCCGCCGCGATCGCCGAGTATTTTCGCGAGCGCGGCATGCACGTGTTGCTGTTGATGGATTCGCTGACGCGCTTCGCCCAAGCGCAGCGCGAGATCGCGCTTGCGATCGGCGAGCCGCCGGCCACCAAGGGCTATCCGCCCTCGGTGTTCGCCAAGCTGCCGCAGCTCGTCGAGCGTGCCGGCAACGGCGCGAACGGCTCAGGCTCGATCACGGCGATGTACAACGTGTTGGTCGAAGGCGATGACCCGAACGATCCGATTGTCGACGCGGCTCGCGCCATCCTCGATGGCCACATCACGCTGACCCGCGAGCTGGCGGACGCCGGAATCTATCCAGCCGTGGATATCGAGTCGTCGGTCAGCCGCGCCATGCCGCGGGTGGTGGGTACGGAGCAGCAGGAGCTGATCAGCCGTTTCCGGCAGGTCTACGCCGTCTATCGCGAACATCGTGATCTCATCGCCGTCGGCGCCTATCGGCACGGCACGGATCCCCGTGTCGACGAAGCGATCGCTCGCTGGCCGTCGATGCTCGATTTTCTGCGCCAGCCGACCGGCGAGCGCGTGGATGCGGAGACCAGCTACCAGCGGCTGCGTGCGCTATTGGAAGCGCCGGTAGCGGCGACCGGCGACGATGCGGACGAATGACGTGAAGCGCCGCTCGGCTCGCATGCAGAAGATCGTGTCGCTCGCGGCGGCGGACGAGCGCCGGGAGTCTCTCGCGATGGGCGAATCGCAGCGGCAGCTCGGTGCGTTGATCGATCGGCTCGACGAGCTCACGGCGTACCGTCGCGAGTACGCCGCCCGGCAGCTGCCCGCGAGCGGCGTCAGCGCGCTGCGCTGGCAGGACTACCAGACGTTCTTGGCGCGGCTGGATCAGGCGGTCGAAGCGCAGCGAGAGCTCATTCTCGATCGAGAGAAAAACGTCGATGCGCATCGCCGGCGCTGGATGAACAAACGCCGGCGCCTCGA
>JBFGFX010000264.1:0-4730 GCA_041579335.1 Woeseiaceae bacterium
CAGCAGGCGACGCCGATGTAGACGGCCAGGCCGAGGTAGGTTGCTTTCTTCGGACCGAAGCGATGTCCGAGCGAGCCGTACGCCAAGGTCGCGGGAAAACCGACGAAGTTGGTGACCAGGAGCGCGATCACGAGGTCGGTCTGCTCGAACCCCAGACGTTGACCGAAGTTGACGGCCATGAAGATGACCGTGAAGACGCCGGCGATGTAGAGCGTGTAGGCGAGCAGGAAGATCACGACCTGACGGTATCGTCGGATCTCGCGGAACGTCGAAACGAGCGCGCGATACGCCGCCACCGTTGCGCGGCTGCCCTCGGCCAGCTTCGCCGGTGCTTCGCGCACGAAGATCATTAGCGGTACGAGAAAAATGA
Organism: Woeseiaceae bacterium; assembly: GCA_041579335.1. Taxonomy (GTDB): domain Bacteria; phylum Pseudomonadota; class Gammaproteobacteria; order Steroidobacterales; family Woeseiaceae; genus JBFGFX01. The sequence continues at coordinate 371 of JBFGFX010000264.1, forward strand.
GCCACCAGATACCGACCGAGACGAACGCGAAGCGGATGACGTCGTCGGGCGAGCCGAAACCTGACTTGGCCGCCGAGACCATCATCCACACGTGCACGGTCAAAAGCAGCGCGCTGCCGAAGTAACCGAGGGCGTAGCCCAACGCGGACACGAGACTGTAATACCGCGGCTCCGTGACATCGACGATCAGCGAGTCGTAAAAAACGTTCGCGCTGTAGAAGCCGATCGAGCCGAAGAAGAACAGCGTCAGAGCCGCCGGCCAATCGCCCTGGCCGACGGCGCCGAGTCCCGCGGTCGTAACGGCGCCCAAGAGCGCAAGCACGAAAAGGAAACGCTTTCGATAGCCACCGCTGTCGGCGATCGCGCCGAAGACCGGCGCGATCAGGAACACGACCAGGCTCGCCGCGGCGGTCGTCCAGGCCAGCCGCGCGGTGACGTCGGCGCCCTCGTCGCCGGCGCTCCAATAGCTGCCGAGAAACAGCGGAAACAGCACGGCCAGCGCGGACAGCGCGAACGCCGAGTTGCCGGTGTCGTAGAGCGCCCACGCGACGCTCTGCTTGTTGAGGAACTTGAGCTTCGGCATCGTTGGTCAGCGTCCTGCGCCGATGGCCGCGCCTAGAGCTCCCGCGTTTCGCGAAATACGATGTCCGGCCACCGCTCGATCGTCAGATTCAGGTTGACTCTGCTCGGGGCAATGTAGACGAGACTGCCGCCGTGATCCAGCGCGAGGTTGTCGTGCGCCCTGCGCTTGAACTCTTCGAGCACGTCTTCATCGCCGCATTGCACCCAGCGTGCGGTCGCGACGTCGACCGATTCGAACTGGCATTCGACCTTGTACTCGTGCCGCAGCCGATGAGCGACGACGTCGAACTGCAGCGGCCCCACCGCACCGAGTATCAGGTCGTTGCTCCTCAGCGGTTGGAAGAGCTGCGTCGCGCCCTCTTCGCAGAGCTGCGCGAGCCCTTTCTTGAGCGCTTTCAATCGCAGCGGATCTTTGAGAATCGCGCGGCGGAATATCTCCGGAGCAAAGCTCGGAATACCGGAAAACCTGAGCGACTCGCCCTGCGAAAAACTGTCGCCGATATTGATCGTGCCGCGATTGTGCAGTCCGATGATATCGCCCGCGTACGCGCTCTCGGCGTGCTGCCGATCCGCGGCCATGAAGGTGATCGCATCGGCAATCTTGATCTCCTTGCCGGAGCGCACGTGCAGGACCCGCATGCCCGGCTTGAATTCGCCGGAGCATATGCGCATGAAAGCGATGCGATCACGGTGACCCGGGTCCATGTTCGCCTGAATCTTGAAGACGAATCCCGTCAGCTTGTCCTCGGTCGCCTCGACGGTGCGCTCGTCGCTCTGTCTGGGTGCCGGGCGCGGCGCGTGTTCGACGAATTCGTCCAAGAGCTGCTTGACGCCGAAATCGGCGAGGGCGGAGCCGAAAAAGACGGGCGTCTGTCGCGCGGCGAGGTATGCGTCGATGTCGAGCTCCGGACAGGCACCTTTGACCAGCTCGATCTCGTCGCGAAAAGCGCCCAGGTCGTCGCCGAGCACGCGCTCGGCGGCCGGAGAGGCCAAGCCGTCGATCGTGTCCACCGTGGCGGCTTTGTCGCGCGCCTCGCTCGTGTACAGGTAGATCCGATCCTCGAGCAGGTGGTAGACCCCTCTGAGGGTGCGGCCCATGCCGATCGGCCAAGTCACCGGTGAGCATTCGATGCCGAGTACCGATTCGATCTCGTCCAAGAGCTCAATAGGCTCGCGCCCGTCGCGATCGAGCTTGTTGATGAACGTCATGATCGGCGTGTCCCGAAGTCGGCACACCTCCATCAGCTTGACCGTGCGCGCCTCCACGCCCTTCGCGCAGTCGATGACCATGAGCGCCGAATCGACCGCCGTCAACGTGCGGTAGGTATCCTCGGAGAAATCCTCGTGACCGGGCGTGTCGAGCAGATTGACAACGCAGCCGTCATACGGAAACTGCATGACCGACGACGTTACCGAGATGCCACGCTGCTGCTCGAGCAGCATCCAGTCCGAGGTGGCGTGCCGGCGCGCTTTACGCCCCTTCACGGTGCCTGCGAGCTTAATCGCGCCGCCGTAGAGCAGGAGCTTCTCGGTGAGCGTGGTCTTGCCGGCGTCCGGATGCGAAATGATCGCGAACGTACGCCGTCGGCTGACCTCGTGTTCGATGTTCGACATGGAAGAATCGGTTGGGCGTCGGGCGCAGGTGCCGGCCGGCGGCGCAGTGTAGCCAAATGCACCCGCTCGTGCTAGCGGCCGCGAGCCGGTCGCGCGCGGCGTCAGCGGTCCGCGGGCGTGATCACCAGAGACAATACGTCGGCGTCCTCGCGGCCCCTCTTGGCCTGATAGTACGCGGGCCGCTTGGCGATCTTGGCGAAGCCCTTTTTCCGGTACAGCGACAGCGCGTTCGAGTTCGACGGGCGGACCTCGAGAAACACCGCGGCCACCTTGGTGCCGCGGGCGCGGGCGATGATCTCGTCGAGCAGACGCTCACCGTAGCCCAAGCCGCGGAAGCCGGGATCCACGCAGAGATTGAGAATGTGCGCCTCGCCGGCCGCAATCGACAGGATGCTGTAGCCGACGACCTGGTCGCCGTGCTGCAGCACGAGGCAGGTATAGCCGGCGAGGATGCAGTCGCGGAAGACGCCGTGACTCCAGGGAAAATCGTAGCTGCGGCGCTCGATGTCCGCGACCGACGCGAGATCATCGTACGCCATGGGGCGTACGCTGACCGGGATCTCCTGTATGCGCGAAATCATTGTCCTTCGCGTGCCATGGCCCGTCGTGCCAGACACAGATCCTGCCACACTTTGCGCTTCTGCGCCGGGCTCCGCAGAAGGTAGGCGGGGTGATACGTCACTACCGTGGGAATCGCCGCCGGCCCGACGCGATGCACCTGCCCGCGCATGCGGCCGACCGGCGCGTCGGTCTCGAGCAACTGCTGCGCCGCGACGCGGCCGACGGCCACGATGATTTTCGGCGCGATCAGCTCGATCTGCCGCTCCAGATAGCCGCGGCACTGCGCCGCTTCCTCGACCGACGGATCACGGTTGTTCGGCGGGCGGCACTTCAAGATATTGGCGATGAACACGGTCTGCCGGTCGAGGCCGACCGCCCGCAGCATCTCGTCGAGCAGCTTCCCGGCGCGGCCGACGAACGGCTCGCCGCGGCGATCCTCTTCGGCGCCCGGCGCCTCGCCGATGAACATCCAGTCGGCGCTGGTGCTGCCGACGCCGAAGACCGTCTGCGTGCGCGTCTTGTGCAAGCCGCATCGCGTACAGCCCGCGACCGCCGATCGCAGCGCGTCCCAGTCTGGGGCCGCTTCCACGACCGCCGGCGCTGCCGGGGGGTCCGGTTCGCGGCCGCGCTCCTGCCACACCTCGATACCGATGGCATTCAGGTAGGCCAGTCGCTGGCTGTCTGAGCGCGCGCCCGTCATCCGCACAATACTGCCACGACTGGCCCGCCGATGTTCAGGCCGACTCGTCGCGCCGGGCGGCCGCGCGCGGCAAATCGAGATGGGCTCCGGCGCCCCGAGCGCCTCAATGGTGCGGCAGCTTTGCCAATACGTCGCTAGCCGCCACGACGGGCTGCCCGGTCTCGACCAGGATGCGCGCCGCCAGCGGCAGCTCGATTTCCGCCATGCGCGTCAGGCGCAGATAGGCGCAGCGCTGCCCCTGACCGACGCGTTCCCCGTACTGCAGGAATGCGCGCGGCGCGAGGCCGAAGCGATGGCCGCTGAACTGCAGGATCACGTCGTCGTTCTCGTCGGTGCGGACCCAGAGCCCTCTGCTGCCGACAGCGATCCTGTCTTTATCGCTGTCGGTGCTCAGATCCATGATCTTGCCCTCGACCGGACAGCGCGCCGTGTAAGTGCCCAGCGTGTTTACACGAATCATGATCTTCTGCGCTTCGCCGCCGAGGACGCTATTGTCGGTCAGCCCGAGCGCGACGACTTCGCCGTCGACCGGGCTCACGACTCCCAGCGGCACGGCCGGCACCGGCCGTTCGGGATCCCGGAAGATCAGGTAGAAGTAGAGCAACAGCGCCAGCGGCGGCAACGCGTAGAGCAAGCCGAAGAAATGCCACAGCGCCACGATCGCGCCCGCCGAGGCGAGCATGTACGGAATGCCTTCGTTGGCAACGAAAGGATTGCGCCGGCCTTCCACTTTTCTGGCGTTCTCCGCATCAACGGTCACGGTGGGCGAACGCCAGTCGGCCAGCGCCCGCAGGAGGCGCGAGTGTGCAAGAAGACGACAGTGCAGACAAGTGTGGAAACCCGTAGCATTCGATCCGCGGCAGGGCCGGTCGCCGGAGCGATCGTTTGTGTAGAATACGCGCG
>JBFGFX010000265.1:0-4715 GCA_041579335.1 Woeseiaceae bacterium
CAAGCCCGGACCGAAGGGCCGCCATCAGGATTGCGGTCGCCGGCCGCTAGACTAAGTGAAGGACCTGTGCTTACCTGTCCGCATGGAGCACGACGGCGATCTCGACAAGCGGCCGCCCGGGAGCCGCGACGCGATCCGCGACTCGGTGCCGGTCATCGACATCGGCGACCTCTCGAGCGGCGTCGGAGCGGCGGGCGAGCGATCGATCGGTCAGATCGCGGAGGCCTGTCGAGAATGGGGCTTTTTCCAGGTCACGAACCACGGCATCCGCCTAGATCTCATTGACGCCGTATGGGCGAAGACTCATGCGTTCTTCGCGCTGCCGATGCAACAGAAAGAGCGGCTGCTGCGCACCCGCGATAATCCCTGGGGCTACTACAACAACGAGCTCACCAAGAATCAGCGCGACAAGAAAGAGGTGTTCGACTTCACTTCAGACGGCGTCGATCCGATTTATCGCGCGCAGAATCGCTGGCCGGAATTCGATGCCGATTTCCGGACCGTGATGGAGGCCTATCGAGACGCCTGCGCCGCACTGTCGTTGAAGCTGCTTGAGGCGATGAGCTACGGTCTCGGTCTGGCGGCCGACTATCTGAACGCGCACTTCGATCCAGTGCACACGGGCTTCGTCCGCCTCAACTACTATCCGATCGAGGATCCGATGGCGGGACGAGACAACGTCGCGCACTTGGACGTCGCCGATCTCGGCGTGCATCATCACACGGATGCCGGCGCACTGACGGTCCTGCTGCAAGACGAGACCGGCGGACTGCAGGTGTTCAAAGACGGTTTCTGGTACGACGTCGAGCCGGTGGAGAACGCGTTCGTGATTAACACGGGCGACATGATGCAGGTGTGGTCGAACGACAGGTACCAGGCCGCGATCCATCGCGTGCTGGCGATGGAGTCGGACGATCGCTACAGCATTCCGTTCTTCTACAATCCAAATGCCGAAACTCGGGTCCGTCCGCTGCCTTCGGTGATTACCGAGGCCGATCCCGCGCGTTACCGGACCATCGACTGGTCCGAGTTTCGATCGCTGCGTACTGACGGCGACTACGCGGACTACGGGCCCGAAGTGCAGATCGCGCAGTATCGCATCCGCGATTGAGCGCTATATCGTAAAAGGAGCCCTGAGCATGCTTACGATCGGAGCGATTCGACCGCTCATCATCGCGATCGCGTTGGTGAGCAGCGCCGCCGCCGCACGAGACGATTTGAAACCTTTCGGTCCCGACGACGTGTTCGAGCTGGAATACGCCGGCGACCCGCGCATCTCCCCCGACGGCCAGCGCATCGTCTACGAGCGGCGTTCGAACGACATCATGACCGATTCGACCCGCTCCAATCTGTGGATCATCGAGACGAGCGGCGACGACCATCGACCGCTGGTGTCGGGCACCGTGCAGGCGACGTCGCCGCGCTGGTCGCCCGACGGTGAGCGCATTGCCTACTTCCAGACGACCGACACCGGCACCGACATCCTGGTGCGCTGGATGGACAATGGCCAGACGGCGCGGCTCGCGCGGGTATTCGAATCTCCAGACGCTTTGTCCTGGTCGCCCGACGGCCGCTGGCTCGCTTTCACGCTGCCGGTCAAAGCCGAGGCGGAGCCGCTCGCCGAACCGCGGGCGCCGCCCGAAGGCGCGGAGTGGTCGGAGCCCGTCAAGGTCTTCGATGCGGTGCGCTACAAGAGCGACGGCGACGGTTTCGTCGAGACCGCGCACGTGCACATCTTCCTGCTGCCCGCCGACGGTGGCACGCCGAGGCAGATCACGTCCGGCGACTTCAATCACGAGGGGCCGTTGTCGTGGTCCGCGGACGGCGATCAAGTCTTGTTCGCCGCCAACCGCAATCCGGATTGGGAGTACGAGCCGATCGAACGCGACATCTACGCGGTCTCGATCATCGACGGCGAGTTGACGCGCCTCACCGAACGCTCAGGGGGCGAGAGCGAGCCCGCGGTGTCGCCGGACGGCCTCAGGCTCGCCTATGTCTTCGACGACGACCGCAAGGTCCCTTATCGCAACCGGGTGCTGCGGGTCAGGGACTTGGGCGGCGACGACGGCTGGCCGCTGACCGCCGAGCTCGATCGGTCGGTGACCAACGTGCAATGGGCCGGCAACGGCCGCAGCCTGTATTTTCAGTTCGACGATCAGGGTCGGCGCAAAGTCGGGCGCGTCACGTTGGACGGCGACGTCGAGGTCGTGACCGGCGAGCTCGGCGGCAACTCGGTGGGGCGGCCGTATCTCAGCGGGAGCTATACCGTGTCAGCGGACGGAACCGTCGCGTTCACGCGCGGCACGCCGTACCGGCTCGCGGACGTCGCGGTTGCCGGGCGCCGCGGCGCACGCGTACTGACCGCGCTCAACGAGGACCTCTTGGGCAACCGGGATCTCGGCCGGGTACAGGAGATCCGCTACGCGTCGTCGCTCGACGGTACCGAGATTCAGGGCTGGTACATCACGCCGCCCGGGTACGTCGAGGGCCTGCGCTATCCGACCATTCTCGAGATCCACGGCGGGCCGCACCTGGCTTACGGGCCGCAGTTCGCGGCCGAGCTTCAGCGCTACGCCGCCGCCGGCTACGTCGTGTTCTACGACAATCATCGCGGCAGCACCGGCTACGGCGAGGAGTTCGCGCTCAAGCTCGAGTACAAGTACGCGAGCAAGGACGACTTCGCAGATCACATGGCGGGCATCGATGCGCTGATCGAACGCGGCATCGCCGACCCCGATGCGCTTTACATCACCGGCGGCTCTGCGGGCGGTATCGCAACCGCCTATGCGATCGGGCTGACCGATCGGTTCAAAGCGGCGGCCGTGCAGAAGCCCGTCATCAACTGGGTCAGCAAGGTGCTGACCGCGGATTCCTACATCTATCAGATTCCGTATCAGTTCCCTGCGATGCCTTGGGAAGACCCCGAGCATTACTGGCAACGCTCACCGCTGTCCCTCGTAGGCAACGTCGTGACGCCGACGATGCTGATCACCGGCGAAGAGGATCAGCGCACGCCGATATCCGAGACGGAGCAGTTCTACCAGGCGCTGAAACTGCGGCGGGTCGACACGGTCATGGTGCGGGTACCAGGCGCGTCGCACGGTATCGCCGGCAAGCCGTCGCGTCTCAACGCCAAGGTCGACAACATCCTCGCCTGGTTCGCGCGCTATCGCGAGTCGAGCAACGATCGCCGGGATGACTGAATTCATGAAGGTCGGCGTGTCGGTACTGTCGTTCGCTGTGCTTTGCGCATGCGGTCCGGCGCCGTTCTTGAGCGACCATCCGACGATCGACATCGTGATCGAGAACGGCCGCGTGCTGGACGGCCTCGGCAACGACCCCGTGAGCGCGGACGTGGTCGTCGTCGACGGCGCCATCGTGTTCGTCGGCGAGGCGCGATTCTCCGCCGACGACTTCGCGAAGCGCGTGTCCCGGCGCATCGACGCCGCCGGCCGCATCGTCGCGCCCGGTTTCATCGACCTGCACTCGCACGGTGACCCGCTGGAGACGCCGGCGATGGAGAACTTCCTGGCGATGGGCGTCACGACGATCACGTTAGGCCAGGACGGCTCGAGCCCGGCGGTCGACGATCTGTCGGAATGGCTGGCGCAGGTCGCGGAAAACGGCATCGGCCCGAATCTCGCGATGTTCGTCGGGCACGGCACGTTGCGCACGCTCGCCGGCATCGGCCGCAAGCCCGAGCCCGAACCGGAAGAGCTCGATCGCCTACTCGCCATGCTCGACGCGACCCTGGACTACACGTTCGGCATGAGCACCGGGCTCGAGTACAACCCCGGACTGAATGCACGGCGCCCGGAGCTCGAGGCGTTGGCCAAAGTCGTCGGCGAGCGCGATCGAATCATCATGAGCCACCTGCGCAGCGAGGACGACGACCGTCTCGAGAGCTCGATCGCGGAGCTCCTGGATCAGGGGCGGTACGCCCGCGTGCACATTGCGCACCTGAAGTCGGTCTACGGCAAAGGCGCCGAGCGCGCCGAGGAGATCCTCGCCATCCTCGACAGCGCGAGGGCATCGGGTATCGGGATCACGGCCGACGTGTACCCGTACTCGGCGAGCTACACCGGTATCTCGATCCTGTTTCCGGTGTGGGCGAAGACACCCGAGCAGTTCGCCGTGGCGAAGGTAGAGCGCCGCGCCGAGCTCGCCGAGTACCTGCGCAATCGCGTCGAGCGCCGCAACGGCCCCGAAGCGACTCTGCTCGGCACGGAGCCGTTCACGGGCAAAACGCTGGCCGAGCTCGCGCACGAGCGCGAGATGCCGTTCGAAGACGTGCTGATCGACGAGATCGGTCCTGACGGCGCCTCCGGCGCCTACTTCGTGATGAACGACGAGCTCCAGGCGCGGCTCCTGAGGGATCCATACGTCGGCGTCTGCTCGGACGGCAGCCCGACCGGATTTCATCCGCGCGGGCACGGCACGTTCGCCCGCATCATCGAGCGCTACGTGCAGCGCGACGGCGTGCTCTCGTTGCCCGAGGCGGTGCGCAAGATGACCTCGTTCGCGGCCGACGTGCTCGGCATCCAGGATCGGGGCCGTATCGATGTCGGCATGCGAGCCGACATCGTGATCTTCGATCCGAATGGGGTGCGCGAGACCGCCACCTATCCCGACCCGCTCGAGCTTGCTCGAGGGTTCGACGTCGTCATCGTGAACGGCAGAGTGGCGCGGGCGGACGGCCGTCTTGCCGACGGCTC
>JBFGFX010000266.1:0-4686 GCA_041579335.1 Woeseiaceae bacterium
CACTGTGTGTCCGTCAGCACCGCGGCGCTACCGAGCATGCGCCTGACGATAGACTTCTCCCCAATCCACTGACTGGCCAGAAACACGGCAGCCAACACCCAGTTCAACACCGTCGGTTTCCAGTACATGAAGGTCGGGTTCTGATAAACCAGCGTGACGGCACCGAAAACCAACACCAGGCCGGTCGATGCGGCGTAGATTTTGCTGACTTTTTGCGTGACCAGCCATTGCAGCAACAACACGATCGGCATCACGGCCATGATCACGGCCGTAGCGAAGTAGATGTCCTTGTAAAAATAGGCGGCGACGAAAAAGACGATGGGTATGTAGTCGATCAGGAGCTGCATTGCAGACGGGTGCCCCAGATGCCGGAAACGGTGGCGAATGATAGCCCAAATTCCGCGATCCCCGAAATTCAGCAAAACCACTTGATCAGGCCCGCCGCTGGTTCTATACAATCCGCGCATGGCACGTATCGTCAAGATCCATCCGACCCACCCGCAGCTGCGCCGCGTCGCAGAGGTGGTTGCCGCCATACGCGCCGGCGGTCTGATCGCGTACCCGACCGACTCGAGTTACGCGCTCGGTTGCCACATCGGCGACAAGCGGGCGATGGACCGTATTCATCGGATTCGAAAGACGGACAAGTCTCACAACTTCACGCTTGTATGCAGCGACCTGTCCGAGATCAGCCTGTATGCGCGCGTCGACAACTGGGCGTACAGACTCCTGAAGGCGCACACGCCGGGCCCATACACGTTCATACTGCCGGCGACCCGAGAGGTTCCGAAGCGCCTGCAGAATCCGAAGCGCCGTACGATCGGGCTGCGGGTGCCGGATCACGCAATCGTGCACGCGATGCTGGAGGCCCTCGGTGAGCCCATCATGAGCTCGACGCTGACGCTGCCGGGAGACGATGTGCCGCTGACCGATGCGGCCGAAATCGAGCGGCGCATCGGGCACCAGATCGAGCTGATCGTCGACGGCGGCCATGCGGGCATCGAAGCTACCAGCGTCATCGATCTGTCGGCTGGGACGGTGGAGATTCTGCGGATCGGCCGTGGTGACGTCAGCACCCTGCGCTAGGCCGGCACCGGCGCCCCCGATTGCCGCCCGATCAATGAATTACGCTACAATGCGGCGACCTCGCCTGGGATCGCCATGAAACCCGAATTGACAGTGCTGACGAGCAAGGATGCGCCCAAGCTGGAGCCGGAGGACAAGGCGCCGGCACAGCGCGAGATGCCGTTCGCCGTCGTGGACGGCGAGCCGGTCACCGAGCTGCCGCAGGATCTCTACATTCCACCCTACGCGCTGCAGGTTTTCCTCGAAGCCTTCGAGGGACCGCTCGATCTGCTTCTATACCTGATTCGCCGGCAGAATATCGACATTCTCGATATCCCGATTGCGGAAGTGTCGCGGCAATACGTGCAGTACATCGAGCTCATGACGGAGATGCAGCTCGAGCTCGCGGGCGAGTACCTGTTGATGGCGGCGATGCTCGCCGAAATTAAATCGCGCATGTTGCTGCCGAGGCCGGTCGCCGAGGACGAGGAGGAAGAGGATCCGCGTGCGGAGTTGGTTCGGCGGCTGCAGGAATACGAGCGCTTCAAAAAAGCGGCGGAGGATCTCAGCGCGCTGCCGCGGCTCGAACGAGACATCTTCGTCGCGAGCGCGGACGCGCCGGAGCGCAAGGTCACGGTCAAGCTGCCCGACGTGACGATGAAGGAGCTGCTGCTCGCGTTCCACGATGTGCTCAAGCGCGCCGAGATGTTTTCCAATCTGCACGTGCAGCGAGAGCCGCTCTCGGTCCGGCAGCGCATGTCCGAGATCCTGACGCGCGTCAAAAGCAGCTCGTTTACGGACTTCGCCGATTTGTTCGACCCCGCGGAAGGACGCATGGGAGTCGCTGTCACGTTCATCGCGATCCTCGAGCTGTTGCGGGCAGCGACGATCGAGGTCGTGCAGGCAGAGGCCTTTGCGCCGCTCCACGTTCGCGCGGCCTCCTCGGTGCGCTTGGTGCCCGACGACGCGGGAGAGGGCTACGACATCGAGGACGGTGGTGGAAGCTGACGGCGCGCAATGGACACAGACGAGATCAAATACTTCATAGAAGCCGCAATGCTGGCTGCCGGAAGGCCGCTCAGTATCGACCAGCTGCAAGAGCTGTTTGACGGCCGCTCGGCGCCGGATAGAACCGAAATCCGCAAGGCCATCAATGCGCTTCAGGATGACTACGAGAACCGCGGCATCGTCGTCGCCGAGGTGGCTTCGGGCTATCGCATGCAGATCAAGAGCGCGATGGCCGAGCGGCTGGAAAAGCTATGGGAAGAGCGCTCGCCGCGCTATTCGCGCGCCCTGTTCGAAACCTTGGCGCTGATCGCTTATCGGCAGCCGATGACCCGCGGCGAGATCGAGGAGATTCGCGGCGTTTCCGTCAGCACCAACATCATCCGCACTTTGATGGAGCGCGAGTGGATCCGCGTCGTCGGGCATCGCGACGTCCCCGGGCGCCCCGCCATGTTCGGTACGACGCGGCAGTTTCTCGACTACTTCGGGCTGAAGAAGCTGGACGATCTGCCGCCGCTCGCCGATCTGGCCGATTGGGAGACCCTGCGCGTGCAGCTCGATCTGCCGGAAGTGGACGAAGATACGGGCGTGCCGGCCGTCGCGGAAGTAACGGAGCTGCCCACGCTGCGCGACGAGGGTGAAGAGGTCGAAGCGGAGCCAGATGCGGCAGCGCTCGCAGAGGCGGAGGCACTCGCCGATGCCGGTTTCGAAGAGATTGTCGCCACGGAGTGGCCGGATCCTATCTTGAAGGATGCGCAAGTCGATGCCGCCCCGCAGGAGGATGACGACGCCGACGCGTCGGTCGGCGGTGCCTGAGCGTGTGGCCGAACGGGTCCACAAGGTCCTTGCGGCGGCTGGCCACGGCTCGCGCCGCGAGATCGAGGGCTGGATCCGGGAGCGGCGGCTGACGATCAACGGCCGGGTGGCGCAGCTCGGCGACACCGTGAGCGGCAAAGAGCATTTCGCGCTCGACGGGCGCCGCCTGTTCGTGAGCCGGACGAGCGCGGCACATCGTTACTTGATCTACCACAAGCCGGGCGACGAGCTCACGACGCGATCCGATCCGCAGGGCCGGCGCGTGGTCTTCGATGCGTTGCCGAAGCTCAAACGCGCCCGCTGGGTGGCCGTCGGCAGGCTCGACATGACGACCACCGGCCTGATGATTTTCACGACCGACGGTGAGCTCGCGCATGCATTGATGCATCCGTCCTCGGAGATCAAGCGCCGCTATGCGGTCCGCGTGCACGGCGCTCCGAGTGAGGACGTGCTCGCGAGGCTGTTGGCGGGGGTCGAACTGGAGGACGGGCCGGCAAGATTCGACAGCATCGAGCCGGGCGGTGGAGACGGCGCCAATCGGTGGTTCAACGTATCGCTCAAGGAAGGTCGGAATCGCGAGGTCCGACGGCTGTGGAAGGCCGTCGGTTATGACGTTAATCGTCTGATCCGCATCGCGTACGGGCCGGTCGAATTGCCGCCGAAATTGCGCCGCGGCCGCTTCGAGGAACTCGAGCCGCGGCTGGTGCGGGCGCTTTACGAGGCGGCCGGCTTGCCGCTGCCCGCGCTGCTCCGCCACCGACGACGACGGCGAGGTGGCAAAAGAAAACACAATAAAAACAAATAGCAATGAATACTATTTGAGGTGGATTATCACTGACAATCCAGGCTCGCGCCGGTCACTCCGCGGCTGTCCGGCCCCAACAGATAGATGTACGTCAGGAGAATCTCGCGCGGCGTTTTGAGTTTGTCGCGGTCTTCGGCCGGATACGCCGCCAGCCGCATCTTGGTTCGCACCGGCCCGGGATTGACGCAATTGAAGCGCATGGCTCTGTGCGGATGCTCGGCGGCGAGAATCTGCGACAGCGCTTCGGTACCGAATTTGGACACGGCGTAGGCGCCCCAGAAGGCTTTGCCGACGCGGCCCACGCCGCTGCTCGTAAAGACGATCGATGCGTCCTCAGAGCGCTTCAGGAGCGGCAGCATGAGCTGCGTCAAGACGAACGGCGCCGTCAAGTTCACGTGCAGGACCTGCTGCCACTCGGCGGGCTCGTACTGCTCGATGGGCAACCGCTTGCCGAGCATCGACGCGTTGTGCACGAGGCCGTCCAAGCGCCCGAACTCCTGTTCGACGCTGTCGCCGAGCGACGTATAGGCGTCACCGTCGGCGGTCGCGAGGTCCAAGACGGCGATGGACGGCCGCGGCGCGCGCTCGATCGCAACGATCTCGTCGTACACCGCCTCGAGTCTGTTCGTGTTGCGGCCGTGCAGGATGACCTGGGCGCCGAGCTCGGCTGCGTGTACAGCCAGCGCGGCACCGATGCCGTCACTGGCGCCCGTGACCATGATGATGCGCCCTTCGAGAAGATCGGGCGCGTACTCGTAGCTCGCGGGATCGACGCCCATGCTTTATTGCAGCGTCTTGTCGCGGTTCTCGACCAGCGGCGGCACGTCGCCGTCGTCCGAGCTTTCTACGAGCTCGCGCGGCGACGATTCGAGCGATTCGAGGGGCTCGATGTCCTTCTTCGGGTGCACGCCGAGCTCGACGAACTTGCGTGCGCCGGGCAGCACCTTGTGCTGCAGGGAGCCGACCGCCCGATTGTAGTGATCCACGCTGCCCGC
>JBFGFX010000267.1:0-4636 GCA_041579335.1 Woeseiaceae bacterium
CTCGAGAGCCTGAGCCTGCGTGGCCTGCTTCAGGAGGTCCGGCATCGCGACGACCGATGCCAGTGCCGTGTCTTTTATGACGTTGATGGAGTTGTTGGTCAGCGGCGGGATCACGATGCGGATTGCCTGTGGCAGGACCACGTCCGCCATCGTGTGGCGAAACTTGAGCCCGAGAGCGTAGGAGGCCTCGAACTGCCCCTTCGGGATGGCCTCGATGCCGGCACGAAATATCTCCGCGGTGTAGGCCCCGGATACGGCCGTCAGCGCGCAGACCGCAGAGAGAAACGGCGACAGCCGAATGCCGACGAACGGCAGGGCGTAATACACGACGATGAGCAGCACCAGGAGCGGTATGGAGCGAAATACGTCGATGTAGACCTTTGCGACGAGACGCAGCGGACCCGGCGTGTAGAGCCGTGTGAGCGCGACGACGAGACCCAAGAGGAGCCCGGCGACGATGCTGACGGCACCCAGCTGAGCCGTGACCTTCAGGCCCGAGAGGAGCAGCGGCAGCGCGCGTACCAGCACGTCCCAATTGAAAAAAGTATCGACAAAGCTCAACGATCACATCCTGCCGGCGTCGAGGCGCGATCGCGTCTCACCGCGGCCGACCGGAGACGACCACCGTCGAGCTCGTCGGAAGCGGCAGCGCACCGAACCACTTCTCGTGCAGGGCGGCTACGAAACCCTCTTCCTTGAGCTCCGCTATGATCCGGTCGACCTCGGCGGCCAGCGGGTCGTTCTTCGCGAACATCATCGAGTATCGTTCGCCGGTCTCGATGCGCTCGATGACCTTGAAGTTCTTCTTGTCCTTGACGAAGTACTGCAGCGAGGGGATATCCGAGATATAGCCGTCGATGCGGCGCGACTGCAGATCCAACATCGCGGGCGCCAAGCCCTCGAATCGCCGGATCTCGGCGAAACCGTAGCGGTCCCGATTCGTCGTCGTCCACATATCCCCGGTCGAGCCGGTATCGACGCCGATGACTTTACCGCGCATGTCCGCCAGTCCTGTCGCGCTGCTCGTGCTCAACACCGTCAGCGACTGTGCGCTGTCGTAGTAGGGCTGCGCGAATGACACCGACTTGAGCCGTTTCTCGGTGATCGTGATCGACGACAGCGCGACGTCGATGCGGCCGGACTGCACCGCCGAGAACAGCCCGTTGAACGGGATATTGACGATCTCGACTTGCCGCCCCAGACGCTGGCCGATTTCCCGGATCAGGTCGATTTCGAAGCCGACGAACTCGCCCTCGGCGGTGGCGAATTCCCAAGGCACGTTGCCGATGTTGGCGCCGGCAACCAGCTCGGCTGCGCGCCCGGCGCCCGGAGCCGCGATGATGGCGATGACGCACGCCATTATGATGGAAACGATCTTCACGCTGCCCCCGTCGCCGATGTAGTGGTTAGGTCAGCGACGCCCGACGGCGCCGCATCGGCATACAGTTATACGATCGCCGAGCGATTGCAAGCGCGCCCGCGTGCGCGGACGGGCCGGGCGGCGCCTAAGGTCAGGCGGGGAAGAAGTCGATCGGCTTGGTCGTCGTGACCGGCTCTACGTCGCGGGCTTCGAAACGGAACATGCGCACCCGCTGCACCAGGCGTCGCTCGAACTCTGCGTCGTCGAGCTCGCTCGAGACGACCTCGCAGAACGTGACCTCGCCGGTGGGCGCGATCGTCAAGCGCAGAACCAGTTTGCCCTCGAGTGTCGGATCGGCGCGCAGCGCGCGATTGTAGAGCGCGAATATCGCGCCTTTGTTGCGATCGAAGACGAGCTCGATCTCCTCGCGACTGCGCGACGCTTTCGAGCTCGTGCCCGTGCGGCGCGCGCCGCCGGCGGTATCGGCGACCGACTGCACCGGACTCTCGATCTGGGTCGTCGTGCGGTTGGAGAGACCTGTGCCGCCCGTATTGCGGCTGAGCGCGGCGGTGTTGATGCCGCCGCTCGAGGTGCCGGCCTGGGAGGTGATCATCGATCGTTCGTTGCGCGCCGCCTCGCCGACCGTGCCGGTAAGCGGCCGATTGTCGGCCACGGTCTCCAAGACGTCGGTATCCGCCAACGCCGCGAGCTCCTCGGTAAACGGCAGGAGCGCCGCCTGCGCCTTCTCGCGAGCGATCTGTTCGGTGTCGGGCGGCGGCGGTTCCGGCTCGGGCTCGGGTTCCGGCTCGGCCTCCACGACCTGCTCGGGCTCCGGTTCCTCGATCGGGTCGGGCTCAGGCTCCGGTTCTTTCGGTTTCGGCGGCGGTGGGGGCGGCAGCTTATTCTCGAGAAGCAGCTTGGCGATGCGCGGCGGGATCTCCTCGACCTCGTACGGATCGACGTCGCGCGACGGTAGAAACGGCCAGACGACGCCCAACACCAAAACCGCCCCGAAGACCACGCCGAGTATGCGCCGGAATCTTCGCTCTTGGCCGGAGCTACTGGTCCACGGCAGCTCGTATTCTCTGTAGTAGGGAATGTCCAATCCGTAACTCCTAGGATGAATTCCTGTTCATCTTCCTTACTATCGAGCAGCGCTCAGGCTGTCGAGCTTTTCCGAGCTTTTCTGAAGCACGGCGAGCGAGATCTGGCCATACTCGGATTCCGTGCAGGTCGCCATCACTTTCTTGAGTAAGCGATAGGGAATGTCCTTATCGCCCATGATCGTCACCTCGCGACCCGCGATATCTTCTTGCGCCTCCCGCCTTAGGACGCGGTCGTTCTGCGACAAGAGCGCTTGGCGCAGCTCGGGAATGTCGTTGCCTTTGCGCGACATGACCTCTCGGACACGGGCCACGGGCGTGCCTTGCACGATGATGTGCTCATCGCCGATCAATACGACAACCGTTTCCTTCGCTTTCTCCTCCGCTATCGACTCCGGCAGCTGAATGTCTTTGGCGTTGGGCAGGACCTCGACATCGGACGAGTTCACCAGCAGGAAGAACACGAGGATCGTGAAGATATCCATCAGTGAAACGAGATTCAGCCCGCCGCCCTTCTTGCCGCGATTGTGGCGCCGCTCCATGCGCATTGCGCGTCTCGATTTACGCATCGCTTATGCGCCTCCTCCGAGTACCGGCGCGTCGCCGATCGAAATGTCCGGGAACAGATCGACGCGGTCCACCGAGTCGTCTCTGACGATCTCTTCGACGCGAACGCGATCCATGATCTGCACCAACGTGTCGTAGGCGATGTCGGGCTCCAGCAGAATCGCCGCATCGGTCTTCTGCGGATAGCGCCGTTTGATCTCCGAGAGCTTCTTGCTGAGCGCCTCGTAGTCGTAACCTCCGTCGCCTTTCGGATAAACGCCCAGGGCCCCCACGTTGCGATCGCCGACTTCGATGCGGTTCTCGCGCACGATTACTTCCAGTTGCAGGGCCAGTTCCTGCGGATCCACGGGCTCGGTAGAGGAGCCTGGCAGGTTCAATTCGAGAACTGCCAAACGCGAGAATACCGCAGTGATCAGCAGGAACGGGACCAAGATCACCATCAGGTTCATGAACGCGGTGATGTTGAGCTCGGCCGTCTCGGCGTTGCGCCGGCCGTAGCGACGGTTTGAAATCATCGCATCAGGCTCCGGCCGGCTTGAGTTGCCGCTCCGTGACCGCGTTCAAGAACTTCACGCTGGCCATTTCCAGGCTGTCGACAATGTGATTCGTCTTGGTCTGCAGCAGCGCGTGCAGCAGCAGCAGCGGAATTGCGACCATGAGTCCAAACGCGGTCGTGTTCATCGCGACGGAGATACTGGCCGACAGCAGATCCGCCTTGTCGGCCGGATTGGCGTTCGATACCGCCGTGAACGCGCTGATCAGGCCAATGATGGTGCCGAGCAGGCCCATCAGGGTCGCGATGTTCGCCAGCGTGGCGAGGTAGTGGGTGCGTTTTTCGAGCCGCGGCACGACTTCCATCAGGCTCTCTTCCATCGCCTTTTCGATGTCGTCGCGGCGGCGCGCCGACTTCACTCGGTACAGGCCGTAGGTGAGGATCGAGGCGATTGCCGCTTTGGACTTGTTTGTCACGGCCGCCGCTTCCTGGAAGTTACCGGCCTTGAGATAAGGCACGATCTTCTTCCACAGCATGCGATTGCTCGCCCCCGACAGCGTCAGGTAAGTCCAACGTTCGATCGCGATGGCAATACCCAGACCGAACACGATCAGGATCGGGTACATGAACGCACCGCCCTGTTGAAAAAAACGCACGATGGCGCTCAAGGTATCCATTTGCTTGCTCCTCTTTCAACAAATGATGTTGTCATTCGTCTTGCTCCGAATCGAACAGGTCGCTGTAGTAGTCGACCCGCCTCACAAACTCGCCGCGATCGACGGGCGCCAACACCTCATCCAGCAGGGTGTTCGCCGGCTGTCCCATCAGCTCACCCGGATCCGATTTCTTCCACGGCACGATGTACAGCACCTTAGGCAGCTCCTGGTTGCCGGTCACTTCCGTGCGCCCCAGGTCGAGCTCGTCCATGACGCCGTCGCCCGTCGCCTGGCGCCTGACGTCGGTCATCAGGACCTGCGACGGCACGCCGGGCTCCAGGGCCTCGATCTCCTCGGCGCGCGACTCGTCCGCCGCCGACTCCTCGATCGCAGGCGGCTCGTCGATCGGCGTTTCCACGATGGGGTTTTCCTGAGCAACCGCCGGGAAGACTGCAAA
>JBFGFX010000268.1:0-4523 GCA_041579335.1 Woeseiaceae bacterium
GAATCGACGAGCGCCACGTCCGCTCGTGCGACCTCCCGGATGACGTCCCGGAGCAGCGGGAAATGCGTGCAGCCGAGGATGATCGTGTCAGCGGCATCGCCATCCGCCTCATCGAGGTAACGACGCACAATCGACCGCGCGATGTCGCCGCTGCTCCAACCTTCCTCGGCGAGCGCCACGAGCATTTCACAGGCCTGCTCGCGCACTTCGGCATCGGCGTCCTGCGCGGCGATCGCCTTGCGGTAAGCCCCCAGGCGGACGGTGGCCTCGGTTGCCAGCACGAGGTGTCGGCCGCCCGGCCGCGCTGCAACCGCCGCCGCGGCGCCGGGTTCTACGACGCCGATGACGGGGAGCGGCGCAAGCCGCTCTCGCAGCGCGTGCAATGCGACTGCCGAAGCCGTGTTGCAGGCGACGACGAGCAGCTTGATTCCCTGCTCCCCCAGCTTGGCAGCGGCCTGCGTCGCGTAGCGCTCGATCGAGGCCGGGCTTTTCGTGCCGTAAGGCAGGCGGGCAGTATCGCCGAGGTACACGAGGTCCTCGTCGGGCAGGGTCTCCGCGATGGCCTTGAGAACGGTCAGTCCGCCGACGCCGGAATCGAAGACGCCGATGGGCAGCTCACTGTGAGGCTCAGTAGTCATACCCGCATTGTGCCGAACCCGGGCCAACTGTGGAATAATCCGGCCCGTGCAAAAGATCCTCTATGGCATCCTCGCGATTTTCGCAGTCCTGATCATCATCGGATTCGCGCTGCCGCGCACGCACTCCGTGGAAGTCTCGACCGAGATCGACGCGCCGCAGGCAACCGTGTTTGCGCTCGTCAACGATTTTCGACGCCTGACGTCGTGGGCGCCGTGGGCCGACACCGATCCCAACGCTCGCCTCATTTATTCGGGCAACACGCGCGGCCAGGGCGCCACGGTCACCTGGGACGGCGCGATTCTGGGGGCCGGCACACAGACGATTGTCGAGAGCCGTCCCTTCGACTACGTGGGAATCGCCATCAACACCGGCGAAGCCGGCGAGGCGAGGTCCTGGTTTCGCCTTGCGCCGGGCGTCGGGACGACCATGGTGCACTGGGGCTTCGAGACCGATCACGGCATGAATATCGTGGGCCGCTACTTTGCGTCGATGCTCGGCAGCGTCGTCGCGCGCGACTACGAGGCCGGCCTTGCACGCCTCAAGGAACTGGCCGAAAGCCTCCCCGATGCGGACTTCGGCGATATCGACATCGAGCACCTCATCGTCGAGCCCGTCGATATCGCCTACTTGCCTGCGCACTCACGCCCCGAGCCATCTGCCATGTCCGAAGCGATGGGTGCGGCCTACTTCGAGATTCTGAAGTTCATTGATGCCAACGGCCTGCAGGATGCTGGCGCACCGCTGTCAATCACCAAGACCTTTGTCGGCGCGGAGTTGCTGTTCGACGCGGCAATCCCGGTGCGCGGCATGACCGACAGCACGCCACGCGAGAGCAACGGCGTCCGGCTCGGCACGACCTACGGCGGGCCCGTCATCCGCGTCCGGCACGTCGGTTCATACCGGGACCTGTCGGCCACGCACCGCAAGATTGCTGCCTACCTCGCCGCTCTCGGCATCGAGCGCAATGGCGAGCCCTGGGAGTCGTACGTGAGCGATCCAGGCAAGGTCCCGGAAGCGGAGCTGGTCACACTGATCTATTATCCCGTGCGCCCCGGGTAGGCAGCGCGACGGCGTCAGACTGTCTTGACGAGAAAGGGTGGAACGCGGACTTCGTCGTCGTCGCCGAGCGGCAGCGGGGACTGCACGTCGTCACTGCCGCGTGCAATCTCGCCGTACAGGCTGACGATTCGACCGGCGCACTCGCTGGCCTCCTCGAGCGACATCTTGCGCACGGAAGCACAGATCGGGCCCTCGCCATTGAGTGGTGCGACCCGTTGCATTTCGCAGCGGAGATCGGCAAACGACTGTCTCGTCGCGAGCGGCAGCTCGTCTTCGTGAATGTCGGCAAGATGCTCTTCGAAGGCCTTGATCAGGCGTTGCTTGACATGCCCGTGCCCTGCGAGCACCAGCAGTGCCGCATGAAAGCGATCGACGTGGTCGGTCATTGCCACTCCAGCGTTTCGTAAATACTTGTTATGTACGCTGTTCTTATTTGGTCTGGAGTCGACTACCTCCTGTAGTCCGGCCCCCTGCAGGGCCGCGCGCGTCCGTCGTTACTCCTTTTCGTATCAGAATCTTGCGCTTGCTTTTTATAGCAGGTTTTCCAAATAGCGCGCAAGTGGCTTGCGTTCGAGTCTAGAATGGGGTCCATGGCACGCGGAAACTGGATGCGCGACGCTGTCCTGGCCCTCACCCTGGCGGCCTCCGGTTGCGGTCCGGCGGCGGCTGACGGGCTGGTCATCGGCAAGGTCGTCCTCGACAAGGAAGACGTATTCGATCTGTCGATTCCCGAGGAGGACCGATGGCTGTATCGGGCCGCGAATCGCCTGCATATCAATACGCGGGCTGCAACCATCCGCGAGCAACTCCTCTTTCGCAGCGGGGACAGCTACGACAAGCGCGTGATCGAGGAGTCGGAGCGGATACTGCGGCAGAACAAGTACCTGTACGATGCCCGAATCGAGGCGACGCGCGTCGCGGACGGCACCGTCGACCTCGTTGTCTCGACCCGCGACGTGTGGTCGCTGACCCCCGAACTCTCGGTGTCGCGCAGCGGCGGAGAGACACGGACCCGCGTCGGACTCGAGGAGACTAACCTCCTGGGTCGGGGGCAGATGCTGCGCATCCTTCGCGATGAAGACATCGACCGCAGCGAGGACGTCGTTGAATTCGGCGACCGTAACCTTGGCAGGACCTGGGTGTCACTGGCGGCACGGTTTGCGGATAACTCGGACGGCGACTCGAGCCTCGTGGCCATTACGCGACCGTTCTATGCCCTCGACACGCGCTGGGCCGCCGGCGCCACGGTCTTCGACGACGACAGGCGAAGCAGGCTGTACCAGTTCGGCGAAGCAGCTGCGGAATATCGCCACGAGCGAGACTATGTTCGCGTGTTCGGCGGCTGGTCGCGGGGAATCAGCGGCGGCAGGGTATGGCGATGGACGACCGGCGTCGTTCGTGACGACAACCGTTTTTCGGCCAGCCCCCTGAGCGCCCTGCCCTCGGTGGTGCCCGCAAATCGCAAGCTCGTATACCCGTTCCTCGGCGTCGAGCTGGTCGAGGATGGCTATGTCACGACGCACAATCGCGACCAGATCGAGCGCACCGAAGATTTCCAGATGGGCCTGCAGTTTCGTGCCTCGCTCGGCTGGGCGGACCGGGACTTTGGCGCTGACCGCGATGCGGGAGTAATCTCGGCAGGTGCGAGCCGCGGCTTCGGCTCTCTGGAGAAAACGGCGCTGCTGCTGTCAGCCAACGGCAACGGCCGCATCGAATCGGGCGACCTGACCAATGCGCTGGTCTCGATCAATGCCCGCATGTATCGGCGGCAGTCGGAAAAGCGGACCTTCTTTGTCGGCCTGAGCGGCACCCTGGGCACGCGGCTGGATCTCGACAATTCCGTAGAGATCGGTGGAAAATCGGGGATGCGCGGCTACCCCTTGCGCTACCAGTCTGGCGACTCGAAGTTTCTCGCGACCATCGAGCAGCGCTATTACACGGACTGGTACCCGTACCGCTTTGCGCGCATCGGCGGCGCCGTGTTCGCCGACGTCGGCCGCGTCTGGGGCTCCAACCCGCTGGGTGACGACCACCGCGAATGGTTGGCGGACGTGGGATTCGGCCTGCGCCTCGCGTTGACGCGTGTCTCGGATCGCGTCTTGCACATCGATGTCGCGTTCCCGCTAAACGGCGATCCGGCGATCGACGACGTCCAGTTCCTGCTCGAATCACGCAGGAGCTTCTGATCGGGGTCACCGGGTGATTTCGATCTTCCAGCGCTCGTCGCCCATGCTTTTCTCGTCCGTGTAGCGCGGGTCCGGCTGGCCGACCTGCCATTCGATGGCGAGCGTCTCGTTCATGACGTAGTCGCGGTGTTTCTCCAGCGCCGCTTCCACAGCGGCCGAACCGGACACGCCGAGCGTGATGCGGTCCGACACTTCCAGGCCGGCCTGCTTGCGCGCGTCCTGGACCGAACGCACGACTTCGCGCGCAAGACCCTCGGCGATCAGTTCGTCGTCGAGCGTCGTGTCCAGCGCGGCGAGAAAACCCGAATCGGCCTCGCAGGAATAGCCCTCTGCCGAGTGCGTTTCGATCAGCACGTCATCGCCTCCGAGCGATATCGTCTGCCCGGCCACCTCGATGTCGAAGCCCTCCCCGCGCGCGGCGGCACCGGCGATCTCGGCGCCGTCGGCTTCCATGAGCGCCTGCCGAATCTGCGGCACGAGCTTGCCGTAGGCTTTGCCGAGCTTCGGCAGGTTCGGCTTGATCGTGTAGCTGACGAGTCCTGCGTCCCGCGCGATGAACTCGATGTCCTTGACGTTGAGCTCCTCGAGAATCTGTTCCTTGTGGCTCTCGAGCGCCTGCGCGGCCGCATCATTGGGGGC
>JBFGFX010000269.1:0-4486 GCA_041579335.1 Woeseiaceae bacterium
GCGCCGGCCGTGGGGGCGCATCCACCTGCGCTACTCCCAACACCCTTCTGCATGAGGCGACCGATGGAAGCGACCGAGCACAAGCTGTCGAACCTGAAGGAGCTACGGAAGCGTCTCGACAGCGGCGAGATGCGCGGCGCTCGTTCGTTGATCGGCAGCCTGCATCCCTCGGAACTGGCCCGCCTGCTGGAGTCCTTACCCCTCGAGCAACGCGCGATTGTCTGGGAAATGGTGGACGCCGAGCTTGGCGGCGACGTGCTCGTCGAGGTCGCGGAGGAAGTCCGTGACCGCCTGATCGAGGGCATGCAGACGGAGGATCTGATTGCCGCGATCGAGGGCATGGAGGTCGACGATCTCGCGGACCTCGTCGCCGATCTGCCTGAAACACTGACTCAGGAAGTGCTGCGATCGCTCGATCAACAAGAGCGCGAGCGTCTGGCACAGGTCCTCGCTTATGACGAGGACAGCGCCGGCGGCTTGATGAACGTCGACATCATCACGGTACGCCCCGACGTGACGCTCGAAGTCGTGATGCGCTACCTGCGCGCGCGGGGTGAAATACCGGACGGCACCGATTCGATTTACGTCGTCGATCGCAACAACGTATATCGAGGCGCCCTGTTGCTATCGAGACTGCTGACCCGCGATCTCGAGGAGCTCGTGGCGGACGTCATGTTGACCGACGTTCAGGCGATCCCCGCCGACACCGCGTCGGAGGACGTCGTTTGGGAGTTCGAGAACCATGATCTACTCTCGGCACCGGTGACCGACGCGGATAATCGCGTAGTCGGCAGAATCACGATCGACGACGTCGTCGATGTGATCCGCGACGAAGCCGAACACTCCCTGATGGGTGCGGCGGGTCTCGACGAAGAAGACGACATGTTCGCACCTGCCGTGCAGAGCGCCAGACGCCGCGCCCTGTGGCTGGGTATCAACCTGGCGACGGCATTCGTCGCCGCCTCGGTGGTCGACCTGTTCCAGACGACCGTGGACAAGATCGTGCTGTTGGCCGTGTTGATGCCCGTCGTGCCGAGCATGGGCGGGATCGCGGGAACCCAGTCGTTGACGATCATGACGCGCGCCATCGCGCTCGGACAGATCGACCGCACCAACGCGCGGGGCATATTCCGCAAGGAGATCCTGGTCGGACTGTTGAACGGCTTGTTGTGGGCGACCGTCGTCGCCGTGATCGCCTACCTGTGGTTCGGCGACTGGCGGCTGGGTGCGGTCATCGCGGGCGCGATGTCGATCAATCTTCTCGTCGCAGCCGGCGCGGGCTTCGCGATACCGTTGACGCTGAAGCGCATCGGTATCGATCCCGCGCTGGCGGGCGGCGTGATGCTGACGACCGTGACGGACGTGGTCGGATACATGAGCTTCCTCGGGCTCGGCGCGATCTTTCTGTTGTAGCCGGGGACGGCGCTAGCTCATCGACAGGCTGAGATCGCGTCGAACCCAAGTCGGCGCGAACAGCCGCGGGACGATCCGTCCGGTAACGAAACCGATGAGTTGATCCTTGACGGCCATCGCGTCTTCGTAGCCGAGCTTGATCAGTGCCTGTGTGTAACCTTGCTCGAAAAGCAGAAAGCTGATCAGGCGATTCGCGCCGCCGTTCGTCCGTCCGCCGACGCCTCGCAGCAGTGCGCGCACCGTTGCCGGCATCTCGTCCATGTGATCGTGCGCGATCTGACGCAGATCGCGACTCGGTACGACGATCATCGTGTCGATCGGCCGCATTCGCGCCAGCGAGCCGGTTCGATGCTCGGGCGCAACCGAGTCGATCAGCTGATTGATGCGCGTCATGCGCTCCAGGTCCGAATAGAGGCCGTCCATGAACAGGGTGTCGAGCATGTAACCGGCGATCTGCGCGAACGACGGCGGCGTCAGCGAATCGCCGGATTCGGGCGTCTCATCGTCCTCCTTACCGGTCTCGTTGCGCACGCCGATGACGAGAATGCGGTCTGCACCCAAATGAATCGCCGAGCTCAGTGGGGTGGCCTGACGCATCGCGCCGTCACCGAAAAACTCGCCCTCAATGAGCACCGGTGGGAAGATCAACGGCACCGCAATGCTCGCCATCAGATGGTCGAGATGCAGCGTGCGGCGGATGCCGACCCGCCGCGTACGCGACCACTGCTTACTGTCGGACGCCGCCTGAAAAAAGGAGGTCGAACGGGCAGACGTATAACCCGCGGCCGTGACCGCCACCGCCTCGAGGTAGCCGTGATCGATCGCGTCCTGAATGCGTGGGAATCGAATGTTCCGGGCCAGCAGCGAGCGCAGCGGCGAGTTGTCCAATAGCGAACGCGGCGTCCCGACCAGATACCCACCGCTAACGATGGCGCTGAGCCAGTGCAGACTGCTCTTCAACATGGTCCAGTGGTCGGTCTTGAACACCTGGCTGCTGTGGAAATGCCCCCAAACCCGGCTCAGCTCGGCGACCGCGACGCGGAAGCGGCGCGCCCGACTGGCGAGCACGACCGAGTTGATGGCACCAGCCGACGTGCCGCTGATCACGGCGAACGGATTGGTCGTGCCATGTGGCAGCATGTCCGCGATGGCCCGCAGCACGCCCACCTGAAAGGCGCCGCGAGCGCCGCCCCCGGGCAGCACCAGACCGGTCCGGAGCTGGCTCGACTGTATATCCATGGTCGTGTCGTATTATAGTTACCGGGGAACCGCTGCCAATTGCGACGGTCTCACAGTTTTTGACCGCCGCTAGGCCCCCTCTACAGAGGAATCTCACATGAAACCTGTTCTTTATTCAGTCGCGGCGCTGTCTTTGCTGGTCGCGGCCGGCAACCCGCTGCTTGCCGAGGGACTAGCGGTCGGCGATCCGGCGCCGGGCTTCGAGTTGACCGACCAGAACGGCGATATGCATTCGCTGGAGGACTATCGCGACGAGTGGGTAGCGCTTTACTTCTACCCGAAAGACGATACGCCCGGCTGCACGACCGAGGCCTGCGAGTTCCGCGACGACATCTTCAAGTATCGCCGCATGGGTTGCCAGGTGCTGGGCGTCAGCCTCGACGACGAAGCGTCGCACAAGGCGTTCGCCGAGAAGTACGGCCTACCCTTTCCGCTGCTCGCCGATACCGAAGGCAAGACTGCCGATGCCTATGGGGTCAGGACGCGATTCATGGGCATGCCGGTGGCAAAACGTCAGACCTTCCTGATCGACCCCGAGGGGCACATCGCCAAGCACTATGCCAAGGTCGATCCGGAGACGCATTCTGCGGAGCTGCTCGCCGACCTGTCCGAGCTGACCGGCAAGCCGATCGAATAGCCGGCCCCGCTCGTCGGGGTCTTAGTGCAGCGTCTTGATGCCCTGATCGAGACCCGAAAGGGTTAGTGGAAACATGCGCTCGTCCATGAGCTCCCGCGTCAGCTTTACCGAGGGCGTATAGTCCCATCGCGCCTGCGGCTCCGGATTGAGCCAGATCGCCTTCGGGTATGCCTTGAGCAGCCGTTTGATCCACACGGCACCGGGCTCCTCGTTCCAGTGCTCGACGCTGCCGCCCGCGTACACGATCTCGTAGGGGCTCATCGTCGCGTCGCCGACGAACACCAGCTTGTAATCGGACCCGTATTTGTGGGTGATCTCGCCGACCGGGATTCGCTCGGAATGCCGACGCCGGTTGTCTTTCCACAGAGTCTCGTAAACGAAGTTGTGAAAGTAGAAGTATTCGAGATGCTTGAACTCGCTGCGGGCCGCCGAGAACATCTCCTCGCAGATCTTGATGTGGTCGTCCATCGAGCCGCCGACGTCGAGACAAAGGAGCACTTTGACCGCGTTGTGACGTTCCGGGACCATGCGAATGTCTAAGAGTCCCGCGTTGCGCGCCGTCTTGTCGATCGTGTCTCTCAGATCGAGCTGATCGGCCGCCCCTTCGCGAGCGAATTTCCGCAGCTTGCGCAAGGCGATCTTGATGTTGCGCGTGCCGAGCTCCACCGAGTCGTCGAGGTTGCGATACTCCCGCCGATCCCAGACTTTTACGCCGCGCCGCTGCCCGGATTGACCCTGACCCATGCGCACGCCCTCGGGATTGAAACCGTGCACACCGAACGGCGAGGTGCCGGCGGTGCCGATCCACTTTCGGCCACCTTCGTGCCGCCCGTCCTGCTCCTCGAGCCGCTCGCGTAGCGCCTCCATGAGCGCATCGAACCCACCCATACTTTCGATCGCGGCGCGCTCCTCGTCGCTGAGCAGCAGCTCCGCCTGGCGTCTCAACCAATCGTCGGGCACATCGCCGCTGATATCGTTGAACAGATCCTCGACGCCTTCGAAGTGCGCTGCGAACACGCGATCGAATCGATCGAATAGGGATTCATCCTTCACCAGCGACGCGCGCGCGAGGTAGTAGAAGTCGTCCACACTGGTCCTTGCAACGCCTTGTTGCAAAGCTTTGAGCAGCGTCAGCAACTCGGTGATAGACGGCTTCAGCCCGCCTTCCCGCAGCATGAAAAAAAACTTGATCAGCAC
>JBFGFX010000270.1:0-4444 GCA_041579335.1 Woeseiaceae bacterium
GACGGCTCGTCGCTCCGCGCCACCTCGAGGCCGAGGCGAAGCGCCTCGATACGCACGAAGTACGATACCGTTAAGAAATAGAGCAGCGCCGGCAAGAGCGACACGGCGATGATCTGCAGATACGGTATCTGCGTGTAGCTGGACATGACGAACGCGCCGGCGCCCATTACGGGCGGCATCAGCTGCCCGCCGGTGGATGCGGCTGCCTCGACCCCGGCCGAAAACCGAGGCGTAAAACCGGAGCGATTCATCATCGGAATCGTGATGACGCCCGTGGAGACGGTAGTGGCGACGGCCGAACCAGACACCGATCCCATGAGTCCAGAGCCCACGACCGCAACGAAGCCCGCCCCGCCCTGGTAACGGCCGGCCAGGCTCCGTGCGAGACTCACGATGAAATCGCCGGCGCCCGATTTTAATAGGAACGATCCGAATAGTATGAACATGAATACGTACGTGGCGGAGATGTTCGCCACGAGACCGAACATGCCGTCGCCGCTGAAATAGCTGCGGTAGAGCACGGTCTCCAAGCTCAGACCCGGAAACGCGAACACGCCGGGTAAGTAGCGGCCGAGGAACAGGATGTAAGAGAGGCTCAGTGTAATCAGCACCGGCATGAACCAGCCGGTCGTGCGGCGCGTGAATTCGATCGCGAGTAATACCGACGCCGCGGCGAACACGTAGTCGCTCACGATGAAGTTGGATTCGCGAGCGTAGAGTGCGTCTTCGAACAGAATCAGGTAGGCAGCGATCGAGACGCTGGCCGCCGCCAGCGTGACATTGATGACCGCGCTCGTCACTGATCGCGCGACAGTTTTCTCGCCCTGCCGAGACGTGAGCGCGCAGAGCGCGCCGAAGCCGCCGAAGTGTATCGCCGCGAACCACAGCTCGGAGACCGCGGTGAAGAGATTGTTGTAGACATGGAAGAGCGCGAGGAGGACGGCGGCCCACTTCAGGTAGGTCGATTTCATGGTGGCGTCAATTGTTGCGGTATCTCGAGTGCGCGCTCGCGATAGTAGCGTGCGGCGCCCGGATGAAGCGGTGCGCCGAGCCCGAGCAAGGCGGACGTCAGGCTCATTTCGCGCGTCGCTTTGTGAATCTCCTGCAGTGCCGCGAGATTCTCCCAGATGCTCTTCGTGATTTGGTAAACCGCTTCCTCGGGCACGTCGGCGCGCACGGCCAGCACGTTCGGGTGCGCGATCGAGCGAATGTCATCGGCCTGATTCGGATACGTACCAGCCGCGATGACGTAACGGCTCCACAGCGGATACTTCCTGTTGACCGCGGCCAGATCGGCGTCGCTGAATTCCAGCAGCACGATCTCGTCACCGACCATGGCGAACGCCCGCGTTATGCCGCTAACGGGCGGCCCGGCTGGGATGTTCATGCCGACGATCGTGCCGTCCTGGATCGCGTTCGCGGTCGCGCCGTAGCCCATGTAGGCGAGGCTGAACTTGTTCTCGTAATCGATGCCGAGGCTATCGAGAATGTGGTCGCCGCTCTTCTCGGCGCCCGAGTTGCGTGCGCCGAGGACGAAGCGATGGCCATCGAGCGCATCCAGATCGCGGATCGATCCACTGCGCGCGAGCTCTTTTTTGAGGACGAAGTGCTCAGCGTTCGGCCAAAGCGCGCCAACGCTTCTGAGGAAGGTCTGCCGGTTGCGAAACGGCCCGTCGCCATTCCACGCCCAGGCCGCAAATATGCCCTGCAACATGGCAAACTGTGCCTGATTGTCACGCAGTAGTTTGACGTTCTCCATCGATCCAGCCGAGCTGATCGCCGACAGGCTGATGCCCTTCGTCCTGTGCAGCTCCGATTTGGTGATCGTGGCGAGCGCAACCCCCACGGGATAGTAGGTACCGCCGGTGGTTGCAGTTGTCAGGATGTACGGCCGGTCGGCCGATAAATTCTCAGTGCATGCCGCAAGAGTCAGCGCAACAAAGGCGAGCAGAGCTTGGGGAATCGCAGTCGACATCGCAGCCAAGCGCCGACTGCTAGTCCGGGCTCGAGCCTAATGCGATGGGCGCGTCGAGAACCGCCGTGAAAAGCGCCTCGGCGATCTTCGCCGGTCGGGCACTGTCGCTGTTTGTCAGCACGGCGACGCCGATGCCGTCGCTCGTGTCGAGCAGCAAATGTGACCGGTGTGCGGCAAACCAACCCTCGTGGCGTGCTATGGGGCGGCCCGCGTAATCGCCGACCTTGAGACCGAGGCCCCAGCCCGAGTCCTGCCGTGTGCGCATCCGCGCACGCATTTCGGGCGACAACACCTCGTCCCCACCATGCCCGAGCAGAAACCGGGCGAGTCGGCCGAGATCCGTTGCACTCGTGTAGGCACCGAAGGCCGGGCTCATGGCCCGGGCGTCATGATACTCGCGCACGTGTCGCGTTCCGACTCGACGGCCGACACCCGCGAACGGCCGCGTCTCGTTCGGAATGACTCGGTTGATCGGAGTGTAGCCGGTCGCGACGGACGCCTTCGGTCCGCGAGCGCCCGACGACGTCATGCCGAGAGGTGCGAGCACGCGAGCGCGCAGCGCCTCGGCGTAGGTCTGTCCGCTGGCTCGCTCGATGACGAGCCCGAGCGCCGCGTAACCGACATTCGAGTAGTGCAGCGCGGCCCCAGGCGGCGTGCGCAGTGTTGCAGCTTTCAAGTAGCGTGCAAGCCTCATTCTGTCGGGAAAGTCGGCACTAAACCAGTATTCGAAGTTACCTTCCCGCTCGAGCCCCGACGCGTGCGTCAAGAGATGAACAACCTTGACGTCGGACGAGTGCCGAGCGATCCCGTCGACGCGCTGATCGAGCGAAAGCCGGTCCTCCTCGACGAGTCGAAGCGTCAGCACGGCGGTAAGGATCTTCGTCAATGAGCCGGCATACACGACGGTTTCAGCCGTCATCGCTCGAGCGGTCTCGATGTCGGCGACGCCGCTTCCGCCGGCGAAGACGACGCGGTCGTGATGCGTGACGACCGCGCTGACGCCCGGCACTTCTTGGGCGACTCGCACGCGATCGAGCACCGACTGAATGTCCGGACTAGCCGTGGCGGCGAGTGCTGTGAGGGCCAGGGCGACGTTCATGTGCTCATTCTACTGGGTCGGCAGAGGTAGCGAAATCGGCGTCTGATCTCCAGCGACGATTGCCGCTGCCCGCCAACGTGCGGCGGAAAGCATAATGCGACGGATCGTTGGACTTAGTTTTACTCGCGGCTCGATCACGAGCTGCGCATACATATATAAGTGTCGCACAACGCAGACAGTTTTTTGCGACTTCGCCGCCGATCAATTCTGTAAAATTTTCGGGCGTCTATAGGCAGTCGCTCGGTAATGTGACCGGTGTCGCGTTTTGATCCGGCCAAACCGCTACCATCGAAACGCGATCGATCCGTAAACAGAGCCCACAAACGATGAGCCTCCTCAAACTGTCACCTATTGTTCGCGCAGTCTTGGCCGTCATGATGATCATTGGCTCGCTCGCCGGCTGCGATGTCGAGACGTTCGACGAGGCCGCCGATGGATTCCGTAACGGCGCGCCGCCGCCGCCACCGCCGGGATCGCCGCCGCCCCCGCCACCGCCGCCGCCGAGCGGATTCGGACCGAACTTCTCGGAGATTCAAGCGAACGTATTCACGCCGACCTGCGCGACGGCGAATTGTCATGCCGGCGGCGCTCCGGCCGCGGGTTTGAACCTCGACGCCGCGAACAGTTACGCCATGCTGGTGGGGATCGCGAGCAGTCAGGATGCAAACATCGTGCGGGTTGTGCAGTCGGATCCGGACAACAGCTACCTCATCCACAAACTGGAAGGCACCGCGGCGACGGGCGGACGTATGCCGCCAGGGGGCGCGCTACCGCAGCCCGAGATCGACACGATCCGCCAATGGATCACGAACGGCGCGCTCGACGACACGCCGCCGCCACCGCCTCCGGCTGCGCCGATTCGGGTCACCTCGTTGTCGCCACCGCCCAGTGCGACGCTGACGGCTGCGCCAACGCAAATTGTCGCCGGTTTTGATCGTGACCTCGATGCCACGTCCGTCAACGCCAACACGTTCCTTCTGACTGCGAGCGGCGGTGACGGCACCTTCGTCGACGGCAACGAGCTGCAGATCGCAGCCGCGTCGATTGCGGTACCGGTCGGAAATCCGCGCAGCGCCGTGTTCGACCTGAGCGGCGTCGCGCTCGCAGACGATACCTATGAAATAAGGCTGTCGGGCGGCGGCGTGTCTATGATCATGGACCTCGATGCCAACGCCTTGGATGGAGAGTTTGCAGGCGCCTTCCCGTCAGGCAACGGCATGGCGGGCGGCGATTTCGTTGCGACGTTCGTGATTAGCACGCCGGTCGTGACGCTCGATCAGATTCAGGCAGCCGTGTTCACGCCGAGCTGCGCGACGATCGGCTGCCACACCGGACCGAGCGGCGGGGTGCTGCCGACGGGATTGGACCTC
>JBFGFX010000271.1:0-4419 GCA_041579335.1 Woeseiaceae bacterium
AACGTCACGACCGGCGTCTACCGCGACCCGCAGCAGACCGCAGCCATCTTCACGAGCGACGGCTGGCTGCGGACGGGGGACTGCGGCGTCACGGTGGACGGCGAGCTGGTTATCACCGGCCGCGCCAAGGACATCATCATCGTCGCCGGTCAAAACTATTATCCGCACGACATCGAGGAGATCGTCGCGAGGATCGACGAGCTGGAGCTCGGCAAAGTCGTCGTCGCCGGTGCAAAGCCGGCGGCGAGCGACGTTGAGCAGCTGCTGGTGTTCGTACTGCACCGCAAAGCCCTAGAGGACTTCGCCGAGCTCGCGGGTCGGATTCGCGATGTCGTCGGTACGCGCGCCGGGCTCGAGGTGGACCACGTCATCCCGATAACGCGCATCCCCAAGACGACCAGCGGCAAGGTGCAGCGCGCGAGCCTGGCGGAGGGCTTTCTGGACGGCGAGTACGACACGGTCATCGCCGAGCTCGCCCGCCTCGCCGAGTCCACGGAGGGGTACGCAGGCGCTGCCGGCGAGCCGGCGCTCGTCGGCGAGCTCATGGCGATCGCGGCCGAGTTCTCGAAAGAGCGCAAGATCGGACCGGACGACAATCTGTTCGAGGTCGGCATCAGCTCGCTGACCCTGACCGAGATCATGCTCGCGATCGACGAAAAACTGCCGGGCCAGGTCGACGTCAACGATCTGTTCGACTATCCGACGATTCGCCTCTTGGCAGGCTATCTCGACCAGCAGTCACAACCGTCTTGAGGAATGTGACATAAGTCACTGAAAATGCAGTGGAATGTGATGCAGTTCACACTCCGCGCGCGAGACTGTCTCTATACTGCGACACACTATATAGCTGTCGCCAGACGGCGACAGTCTTGCAAAAGTCGCGGAAAAATCAGGCAGATATTGTATGGACACGCCACTGTCACAATCCAACGTCTCGCTCAAGCTGGCCGAGATCCAAAAGCGCTGCGCCGAGCTCATGGAGGGCGAGGGAGAGCTCGCCGAGCTCACGCTCGAGGACGACGCACCGAGCGAATCGAAAGACGATCGGTATTCCATCGAGCGCTAGCCACGCCGCCGCGCTCGCGCCGTAGCGCCGCTAGTCCGCGGCGGCGCGCCGCGCGTCATTCAGGCGGCGGATCAGAGCAAGGCGCCACAGCCAGACCCCGACGATGACGAGGGCGGCAACGATCAGCGCCGGAGCGGGAAACCCCAGTACCACGAAGTCGTAGATGCCGTGCAGCACGGCAGCGGCGGCCAGCCAGATGACCGCGGCTGCGACGACGCTCCGGCCTTCGAGCCGCGCGAGGCCGATGTGGTAGGCCCACACGGAGGTGAACACGATGTGCACCAGCGGTCCTGCGAAGCCGCGCGCAATCGCTTCGTTGCGCGATAAGAAGTCCGTGTAATGCAGATTCTCCATCAGGGAGAAACCGAGCGCCAAAAACGACCCGTAAACGATGCTGTCGAGCGGCTCGTCGAGCGCTTTGAAGCGCAATACGACGATTAGGAACGGCAGCATCTTTGCCAGCTCTTCGGTGACGCCGATCCCGAGGACGGCGTACGCGAACAGCGCCGGCAGGCTGGTAAACGCGAGCTCGACGGCGTCGTAGCGCAGATTCAGGAGCTCCAAGCCGAGGTACAGATAGCGGCTCAGGTATGAGGCGGCTACCCCCAAGCCTGCGCAGAGGAGCAGGTTGAAGACCGGTTCCGGCCGATGCCGATCGTGGTAATAGTGGTACGCCGCCCAGAACAGAAACGGCACCAGGATCGGGAAAATCCAAAGCGACCCGCTCATCGTCGCAGCACGACCTGCCGAAAAGGCGTGCGCCTACTCGTCAAGTGAATCCGATTCCGTGAGCGCCGGATGGACCCGGCGTAGGCGACCGGTCACGAAGTCCTTCAGCATGACCCAGTCGCCGATCAGGCTGTAGAGCGGATACTTGAAGGTCGCCGGCTTGTTGTGCTCGAAGAAGAAATGCCCGATCCAGGCGAAGCCGTAGCCGACGACCGGCAGCAACGCCAAGGTCCACAGCTCCCCGGAGATGAGCGCGAAAGCCAGCACGAGGAGGACCAGCGAGCTGCCGACGTAGTGCATTGCGCGACAGCGGCGTTCGCTGTGCTCGGCAAGATAGAACGTATAGAAGTCGGAAAAGCGCTCGAATCGCGGCTGGTCGGACATGGCTCTCGTATTATGGCGCAAAATCGCCGACGCGGCCCACCGAACCTCAAGTTCGGCGCCAGCCGGCCGACAAACTTCACTGGTACCAACCACTTAGCCGGCGCCGATGTCGCAGCCCGACGAACCGCAGCAGACCAGCCAGGGGCTGGTCATTACGCGCGACCGTGACACCTGGAACACGGTTCGCGAGGTGCTCGTGGCGGAGGATTACGCCCCGGTCCAGTGCGCCGATCCGGAGGAGCTGCTCGCAACGGTCGGCACCGCGCCGCCTGCGGTCATCTTCGTCGACTCGGCCGTCACCAAGGCCGACACGCTGACGTTGTGCCGCGCAATTCGGCGCCTGCCGGGTTGCGACTACATTCCGCTCATGCTGCTGTCGGCCGACGGCGACCCGCGGTCGTCGAAACGCGCGTACGACGCCGAGGTGACGGCGGTCTTCACGAGGCCGCTCGACGGCGGAGCTTTCCGCAAGCACGTTCATTCCTTGGGCGACACGGGCCGTACGCTGAGCGGCATCCGGGCTTTGAGGACGCCGGAATCGGACGTTTTGCAGAGCATGCCCGATGCATTTTTCATCGCCGGGAAAGACGGCCTGCTGCGCCAGTATCTGGGCGGCGCCAATGACGATCCGGTGCTGACACCGGAGGATATCGAAGGCCTCAACCTGAAGGACATCTGGCCACCGGACGTCGCAGCGCTGGTCCTGAAGAACATCAAACGGGTGCTGCGGGTGCGCGATGGGCACGCGTTCGACTTCGAGCTCGACAGGAACGACGTCCGGAGCAAGTACGAAATGCGGCTCCTCGTGCAGGGACGCGACCGGGTGTTGATGATCATCCGCAACGTCAGCGACGGCGGCGGGGCCGCGACCGAAGACGGCGGCCGCAATGCAGATACTCTGACCGGGCTGACCGCGCGGGACGTGTTCATGGCGCACTTCGAAGCGTTGATTGCCGACGCGAAGCTGCGTGAGCGGGGTATTGCCTGTTTCTGCATCGACATCGACCGATTCGCGCGCATCAACGACACGCTGGGCCGCGCGATCGGCGACGCGGTGCTGCAGGTCACCGCGAAACGTATCGAGCGCTGCCTGCGCAGCTCCGACCAACTCGCCCGCATCGACGATTCCGGCAACTCGAGTTTGACCCGCATCAGCGGCGACGAATTCGTCCTGATCTTAGCCGACATCGAATCGCGCGAGGACGTCGGCACGGTCGCCGGGCGGGTGCAGGACGCGTTCGAGGAGCCGGTGACGATCGAAGGACACAAGCTCAAGATCACGCCGAGCATCGGCATATCGCTGTATCCGCTCGACGGCAGCAACGCGGACGATCTGCTCAAGAACGCCCGTGTGGCGCTCGACGAGGCCAAGGTGTTGAGTGCGAACGGCCGCGAGTTCTACTCGAACACGATGAAATTCCGCGCCCTGAAGCGCTTCGACGTCAAGAACGAGCTTCGCTGGGCGATCGAGAAAGAACAGCTCGAGCTGCGCTACCTGCCTCGCATCGACCTCGATACCGGCCACGTCGCCGGTCTGGAAGCGCTCCTGCGCTGGATGCATCCGCTGCGTGGCAGCGTGCCGCTTTCCGAAGTCATACCTCTGGCCGAGGCAACCGGTCTTATATTCCGCATCGGCGAGTGGGTGCTGGAGTCGGCCTGCGGTCAAGCCGCCGCCTGGCGCGAGACACACGAGGATCTGCCCGCCGTGTCGGTCAACCTGTCGCAGCAGGAATTCTCGCGCGACGACATCGTGAGCCTCGTCCAGCGGGAAATCGAAAAGAGCGGACTGCCGCCGGAGCTGCTGGAGCTGGAGCTGACCGAAGGCATGCTGATGCGCAACCGTCAGGCCGACGCCGTCGTCAAGAGGTTGAGTGCATTGGGCGTCGGCATCGTCCTGGACGATTTCGGCCAGGGCCACTCGTCGATCGCCCATCTGACCAGCCTGCCGATCAAAGCGATCAAGATCGACCGCGCGTTCATCGACGGCGTCCGCGAGCCCGGCGACAAACAATCGATCTGCGCCGCCATGATCGCGATGTCGCGCGAGCTCGGCATCGGCGTGATCGCCGAGGGCGTCGAGTGCGAGCTGCAGGCCGAATTTCTGCGCGACAAAGGCTGCGACGCCGTGCAGGGCTTTCTCTACGCCGAGCCGCTGCCGGCCGCGGACGTGCCGACGTTCCTGGATGCCTGCCGAGCGGTGGTCGAGGAGACCAAGATCATCGACCTCGAGACCGTCCGCA
>JBFGFX010000272.1:0-4390 GCA_041579335.1 Woeseiaceae bacterium
ACGGCGCGCTCGCCGGAAAAAATCGAGCCGTTCGTCGAAGGGAACGTCGCTCGCCGCATCGCTTGCGAGTAACTCCAGGGCTGCCGTAATCTCATCGACGTAGTCGGAAATAAGCCGCTTCGTGCCAAATTTCGCCTTGCCGTAGAGCTCGTTTCGGCCCATGCCGTCGATATTGCCGTGTATGCCCTCGTTCAGTGCGAACAGGAGACCGGCATGATCGTCTTTGGCGCGCAGCCTCCGCAAGCGTCTCAGGCGACGGCGTATGGAGGCGTGGTCGAAGAACTCCGACTCGTCGGTCGCTTTCCAGCGATCGAGGCCCGTTTTCTTGTCGTACGCGATCGCCGCCGCCTTCCACTCCTCGTAAGTCGTGGCTTCGTTGAGCGCCGCCTGGAGGCGCTTGCTGGCAGAGACAATCATCGAAACTCGTCACTCGTGATCATTCGTCGCGCTGTGCAGCGTACATGGATTCTCGTATCAAGGCGATACGCGGCGTCGCATTTTTTTACCGGCGTGCCGCGGGAACGACGCATGCTCGCGCGGAATTCCCTACTTCAGCGAACGACGCCATTGCGGCGAAGCCTCGCAATGGCGCGCTCGTCGAATCCGAGCTCGGCGAGTATTCGATCGCTGTCGGCCCCGGCTGCATGCGGCGCGGGAGGCGTCTCGCATACGCTGTGGCTGAAACGCGGAGCGGGCGCCGGTTGACTGAGACCGTCGATTTCGACGTACGTTTCGCGACCGCGATTGTGCGGATGCTGCGGCGCCTCGAGAAAATCGAGCACGGGCGCGAAACAGGCATCCGTGCCTTCGAGCAACTCGCACCATTCGTCCCGCGTTTTCGAACGGAATATGCTCGCGAGGCGGTGCTTGAGACCCGGCCAGTCGTCGGGGCCCTGCCTTCCGCCGAAGGTATTCGGATCAAGGCCGGCCTTGTCGACGAGTATTGCGTAAAACGCCGGCTCGATGGCACCGATCGAGATGAACTTGTCGTCGGCGGTTGCGTACACACCGTAGAAATGGGCGCCGCCGTCGAGCAGGTTCGCGGCTCGTCGGGGCTTCCAGGCATCGAACGCGTGCAGGGCGTGAAACAGGCTCATGAGGCTCGCCGAACCGTCCGTTATCGCGGCGTCGATGACCTGGCCCTGACCGCCGCCGCGGACGTGCAGCAGCCCCGCGAGCACTCCGAGCACGAGGAACAGGCTGCCGCCGGCATAGTCGCCGACGAGGTTGAGTGGCGGCATCGGCCTTGTCTCATCGCCGATCGCGGCCAGCGCACCCGACAACGATATGTAGTTGATGTCGTGACCGGCGACATTCGCGAGCGGCCCCGTCTGCCCCCAGCCCGTGACGCGCCCGTACACGAGCCCCGGATTCCGTTCGAGACACACATCCGGCCCGAAGCCGACGCGCTCCGCGACGCCCGGACGATATCCTTCGATCAGCGCATCGGCGGTGTCGATGAGCTTCAACAAGGCGTCGAGACCGTCGCCGGTCTTGATGTCGAGAGCAATGGATTGCTTGCCGCGCGAATGAATATCGTGCTCGGGAGCGGGTCCGGTGCCGACGAACCCGGAAGATCGCTCGACGACGATGACTTCCGCTCCGAGGTCGGCGAGCAGCATGCCGGCATAGGGACCGGGCCCGATGCCTTTCATCTCGACGACTCTTGTACCCGCAAGTGGACCCATCAGAAAAACTCTACCGCATTTGCGAATGCCGCTGCATCGGCGCGATGACAGCTGTCGGTGCGAATCATCGCTGCCGATAATCTCACAATGTTCCCGCGCGTGGGGGGCAAAACGCGGATCGCGCATCGTCAGCCACGAGAATGCGTCGCGGTCGCGTAACCGCGATTATGTCGAAGCTCCGCAGCGCGCATGGCGCGCCTGTCCGGGAAATCGCTTTTCCCTCGCTGTATCATGCGCGGAAACGGTCGACGGGAGTTACGGGTACGCGGGCTCGGGTGCGGGAAATTCATACCCGGCTCACAGTTCCGCTTTCGAGAAGCCCCCGGATTCCAAAGTTGTGACCGGGTCGAAGGACGCGAGTGTGATCCAGTTCCACAATTGCGCATGTGTGGACGCTCCCCGATCATTGTTCGTTCGCAGAAAACGACGG
This sequence comes from Woeseiaceae bacterium, assembly GCA_041579335.1. Taxonomy (GTDB): domain Bacteria; phylum Pseudomonadota; class Gammaproteobacteria; order Steroidobacterales; family Woeseiaceae; genus JBFGFX01. The sequence goes on from JBFGFX010000272.1 coordinate 2,119, forward strand.
CCGAAACAGCTAATTTGGAGAAGGCAAATGCTCATTAGCGCACGCGGACGTGCCGTGGCAATCCACGAAGCCGGCTACACTCTCATCGAACTCATGATTACGGTCGCCGTCATCGGGATCATACTCTCGATGGCGCTGCCCGCGTACCAGAGCTACAAGGTGCGCGCCGAACTCTCCGAGGGATTCAATCTGATCGGGCCGATCCAGACCGGCCTCATGGAATACTACAACGACTACGGCACGTTTCCGGCCGACAACGCAGCGGCCGGCGTGCAGCCCGCCGAAAACTACGCCGGCAACGCCGTCGCGAAAGTCTCGGTCAGCGGCGCCGTGATCTCGATCGAATACGGCAACAACGCGAACAAGATGATCAACGGCAAGACGGTAACGGTCACCGGCGTCCCCAGCGGCGGCAGCATGGTCTGGAACTGCTCCGGCGGCGCGTCGATTCCCGACGCCTACCTGCCGTCATCGTGCTGACCCGGCGGGGCGACTCCGGAGAACTCACACCGTAAGTCCGGTCCATCGGCGGATCATTCCAGTTCCACGCCGAGCTTTTTCACGAGAAAGTCTCGCATCGCCAGCCTGGCGCCCGCGGCGTGAATATCCATGCTCGGTACGCCGCTCAGTTTCTCGACGAGATCGATCGCCGCCGACGTGTTGGTGGCCGGCCCCGTGACGAGGTCCGGGTTGAGGTCGAATGCCTGCTGCACGCCGACGACGGCGTACGGGTCGGAGGCACACAGCACGGTGCAGCGTACGTGGCCGCCGAGTTCCGCGAACGCGGCGGCGCCGTTGTAGGGTTCGATCGGCGACGCGCCGGCTTCGGCCACCAGGAACTCGGGTTTGCGCGACGCGATATGCGCGAGCAACGGGCGAATCGCCGTCCGGAACTCATCCTCCGGCACCACGGTCGACGGCAGCCCGGCATCGACGAAATCATACGTCTCGCAGGCCCCCGCGCGGCTGAAGCGCAGAATGTCCCGGTAGCGCCCGGCGCCGGTCAGCTTCGCGCCGATCACGCGCCGTCCCGCCGACGCCAGGACTTCGCATATCAGCGCCCCGACCAGGGTCTTTCCGGCCGACATCGACGTACCAACAAGAAAAATCGTCGGCACGTCGAAGTCCGCCGCATCGCACCGCAGCGCGTACTGGGTCATCGTCGACTTGCAGCCGCCGCGCAGCACGTGCCCGACGTAGTCCAGCGACATCGGTTGCGGCAGAAAGCGCGACAGGGACGTAAACCTTCCGAACAGGCCCGCGCTCGTGAGTGCGTGCAGGTGGCCTTGCTCGACGTCCATCCAGCTGCCGACGCCTTCGAGGGTGGCGGCGCGTACTCCGAGTGCGCCGAGTACCCGGTCGCCGGCCTCCACGTCGATGAGATCGCCATTGCAGTCTTCGATATGATAAAGCGGCGTCCCGCGGCCCGTCACCGTGGCCATCACGTAGTCGCCCGTTTGCCACCGGGTTTTGGCGATCGACTCGAGCTCGTAGGGACCCGCGCCGAAGTCCGCGATGCGCGCAAGCGATCCGATGACGGTACGCGTCATGGGCGGCGCTCCTCGGCAGCATACCCCGTCGGCGGAGACGAGATCAGCAGCGCCAGCAGCGCCGCGCGCTCGAGCGTCCTGTCGATGTAGAGAAATTCGTGGTTGGCGTGTGCGCCGTGGCCGACCGGACCGAGGCCGTCGAGCGTCGCCGTATATTGGCTCGTCGTGTTACCGTCCGAGCCGCCGCCGGCGCGGGCCTGGTGGAGGTCGAGACCCAGCGTTTCGCCGATGGCCCGGGCCTGTCGCCACAGCGCCTGGTTGCGCGGCGTCGCCTCCATCGACGGCCTGCCGATCGCGCCTTCGATGCGCAGTCGCACCCCCGGGACCTCGGGCCGCAGCGCATGTATCTGCCGCTCGATCATGTCGCCGTCGGCGACGGTCGGCACGCGCACGTCGGCGACCGCGGAGCTGTGCGCCGCGATCACGTTCGGCTGGATGCCACCGTCGACCGTGCCGACGTTGATCGAGATGCCTTTTTCGGCGTCATTCATTGCAAACAGCTTCTGAATGACGTGCGACAACTCGAGTATTGCGCTGGCGCCGGCCTCCGGGTTGAGGCCGGCATGCGCGGCCTTGCCGTACACGGTGATCGTAAACCGGCCGATGCCCTTGCGCTCGGTCTTGAGGTCGCCCTCCTCGCCCAGGGACGGCTCGAGGACCAGCGCGCGTTCGGCTCGCTTTGCGAGCCTCGCGATGTCGCGAGTCGACGTGCGGCTGCCGAT
>JBFGFX010000273.1:0-4383 GCA_041579335.1 Woeseiaceae bacterium
ACCGGGGCGCCGCTCACGACGCTGAGCGGTCATGACGGTGCGGTGCGGGATGCGGCGTTCAGTCCGGACGGCGCGCACGTCGTCACGGCCTCGGTCGACGGCACCGCTCGGATCTGGAATGCGGCGGTTGGTACGACGGAAAAGGTCCTGCGGGGCCACACGCGTGCCGTGCTGCGCGCACGCTACAGCGCCGACGGGAGCGCGATCGTGACCTTAGGCAGCGAGGGGCAGATCCGGATATGGGATGCCGCCAGCGGGAGTCTCCGGTCGACGGTGCTCGCGGAGCAATCCACCGGCTCTGCGGACGTCATCTTCACGCCGGACGGGGCTCGCCTGCTGTCGAAATCCGGGAGCGTTACCCGTCTGTGGGATGCGTACACGGGCACGCTGCTGGCAACGCTGGAAGGGCATGGACTGAGCTCATTCGCAAATGCCTTCGATAGGGACGGCAGTCACGTCTTGGTCGCCAGCCGCGAACCACTCTCGCTGTGGCGCATCGGAAACTACGATCACAGGCTGGTCGATACCGCCTACCGGGACCTGCCCGCGGACCTCAAAGCCGAAGTCGAACGTGAGCGGCTACGCTACTGGATTCTTTGACAGCCCATAGCCGGCGGTATACTCCTTACTACAGATGGCCAAGCTGTACTTCTACTATTCGTCGATGAACGCGGGCAAATCCACCGCGCTCCTCCAGTCGAGCTACAACTACCGCGAGCGCGGCATGAACACGCTGATCATGGCGCCCGAGGTCGACGACCGCTACGGCGCCGGCCGGGTCACGTCGCGGATCGGGCTCGAAGCCGCCGCCACCCACTTTGCCGCGGCCGACGACCTGTTCTCGGTCGTGTCGCGGCGCATCGCCGATGCGCCGCTGCACTGCGTGCTGATCGACGAGGCGCAGTTCCTGACCAAGGATCAAGTGTTCCAGCTCGGGCAGGTCACGGACGGGCTCGACATCCCGGTGCTCGCCTACGGCCTGCGCACGGATTTTCAGGGGGAGCCGTTCGAGGGCAGCAAGTATCTGCTCGCTTGGGCGGACAATCTCAAGGAGCTGAAAGCGATCTGCCACTGCGGCTCAAAGGCGACGATGGTCGTGCGCCTGGACGCCGACGGCAGGGCCGTCACCGAGGGATCACAGATCGAGATCGGCGGCAACGATCGCTACGTCTCGATGTGCCGCAAGCACTTCAAGCAGAAGTATTTCCAGGACGTGCTGGAGGTCGAAAGGGAGTCCGAATCTAAGCCCCCGCGCGTCGGCATCGGTTAGACCGGCCTCAGCTCTTCTCGGCGTCGCTCGATGCCAGCTTCTCGATGGTTTTCAGCGGCATGGTCTGCGTGCTCTCTTTCTTGTACATCTCACGCATGTCTTCGAGCGTCTTCATGATGACCGTGTCGGCGATCGTCTCGTCGTCCTGCTCGGCCTTGCGCTCTGCGGCCGCGTGCACGAATTTGATGCGGTGGTTGCCGATCGACACGATGTCGTCGTGCCTCATGACGTAGTTGGAGACCCGTCGCGAGTTCACGAACGTACCGTTGGTGCTGTTCAGATCCATCAGCAGCGTCGCCGAGCCGTGGCGGACGAACATGGCATGGTGCCGGCTGATGAAGTGGCTGTTGATGCGCAGGTCGTTGTGCTCGGAGCGCCCGATGAGCAGTCGCGGGCTGTCCAACGTGACGTCGCCGAGCAGCTTGCCGTCCACCGACACGTACAGATGGGGTCGCCCGTCGGCCGCGCCCTCGCTCGGCACCACCTCGGCCGGAGGCGCCTCGTCCGCCAGGTCCTCGAGCGCCGTTCGCTCCACATGCTCGTTCGCGATCGGGCACTCCTCGGCGCGCGCCAAGGCCAGCTTCGCCAGCCGGTCGACGACCCCGGGCCAGCCGCCGGACGCCGAATACAGATGGACGCAGACCTCGTCCGGCATCACGCCCGCCGGATCCATCGAGCCTGCCGCGCTCAGCATGGCGTGGAGATAGTCGCGGGTCTCTAGCGACGCCATCGGACCGAGCCGATGCCGGCCGGTGACGCGCTTGGACACCTTTTCCATCGCCGGCGCATCGATGATGTTGTCGATCGGCCGATCGCTCGCCAGCACGATCCGCATGGCGGCGCGGCGCTTGACCCGAAACTCGGCAATCTGGCAGAGCAGCCGGAGCGCGTCGGCGTTCAACGCCTGGGTGTTCTCTACGACCAGGAGTGGCGGCTGTCTGGCCGACGCCTGCTGCATCGCGAACACGCGCAACATGCTCAGGAGCTCGTTCACCGACGTCAGCTCGAGCTGATAGCCGAACTGGTCGAGAACCGCTTCCAGGAGCGACTGCGGGGTGATACCGTCCGCCTCGACGATCGCCGTACACACATCCTCGCCCAGGGTGTCGACAAAGTGTTGGAGGATGGTCGATTTGCCGGAAAGCGTGGGGCCTTCGAGCAGGCCGAGTCCGAAGCGATGCTCGTAGGTTTTTTTGAGGAAGTCGAACGCCGAACGATGAGCCGCATAGGACGACATCACCAGCGGCTTGCCGTCGGTGCCAAAGGGTTGCCTATCGAGACCCGCGACGCCTAACTCCATAGCTGTGTACTCGGTCCTGTAGCGTTTTGTTGTTTTGTTACAGTTACTTTCTTAACGTTCTTTATGTGTCGAAGTAACTGACGGATTCAGTGTACGACTGTCGGCGACCGCTTGTAAACGCCGATTTGACGATTCCCCATCGGTGGGAAAAGGCGCCCGAATTTTTCGGCGAATCGACCTTAAAAACTTGCACCATATTATTGATAATAAACAATAAAAAATCATGAAATCATTGTTAAACGGTTGTCGGTGAAGGGAGACAGGAGCGCGCACTCGGTGACCCAGCAGTTACTCCACGCGGAAAACTTGACCCTGTTTCGCGGCGACCGCTGCTTGTTCCGGAACTTGAGTTTTTCGCTCCGTGCGGGTCAGGCGCTCCTGATCCAGGGTCCGAACGGCAGCGGCAAGACGAGTCTGCTGCGCGCGCTAGCCGGCCTGCTCGACCTCGAAGACGGTCAGATCCGCTGGCGCGGCGGTGCGATCGACCGGCAGCGCCAAGCGTATCACGCCGAGCTCGCCTGGTTCGCGCACCGAACGGGCTGCAAGGGCGACCTGACGCTCGTCGACAACCTCGCGTTCGAGGCCGGGCTGCGGCACTGCGCGATGGACCAGGCGCCGCTCATTCTGAACAAGCTCGGGCTCTCGGCACTTCGAGATCTGCCGTTTCGCTCCTTGTCCGCAGGCCAGCAGCGGCGCGTCGGCCTGGCGCGCATGCTGTTGTCGACCGCCACCCTGTGGCTCATGGACGAGCCGTTCACGAATCTCGATACGGCGGGACAGAGCCTCGTCGTCGAGCTGATTACCGACCACCTGCGCGACGGCGGCGTCTGCGCGTTCGCCTCTCATCAGGACGTCGAGCTGTACGCGGGCATGGACAGGATCGAGCTCGAATGAGGGGCGCGCCGCGGCTCTCAGACGGCTTCATGGCGGTCATACGCCGCGATCTCCTGTTGGCGTTCAAGCGCCCGGGCGACGTGGTCAACCCGCTGTTTTTTTTCGCAATCGTGAGCACGCTGTTTCCGCTGGCGATCGGCCCAGCGGCCGAGCAGCTGACCGCGATCGGTCCCGGGGTCGTGTGGGTTGCGGCGCTCCTCGCGGCCCTTCTGTCGCTGAACAGTCTCTATCTGGGGGACTTCGAAGACGGCAGCCTGGATCAGATCATCCTGAGCCCGCAGCCCTTGCCGCTCCTCGCGCTCGGCAAGACCGCCGCGCACTGGTTAGTCAGCGGTCTGCCGCTTGTGTTAGTGTCGCCGCTGATCGCGGTCACCTATCAGCTGCCGGCCGGCTCGATCGGCGTGATGATGGTGACCTTGACGCTTGGGACCGTCAGCCTGAGCCTCTTGGGCTCGGTCGGCGCGGCGCTTACGGTCGGGCTGAATCGCGGCAACGCGCTCTTGAGCCTCCTGGTACTGCCGCTCGCGATGCCGGTGTTGATCTTCGGGGCGCGGACCGTATCTCTTGCCGCGGCAGACGACGCGGTCGCCGCCGGGATCTACTTCCTGGCCGCCTACTGCGTGCTTGCGTTAAGCTTCGCACCGTTCGCCGCGGCCGCCGCGCTGAAAATCAGCAACGACTGAATGCTATGTGGACGTTTTTTCATAAGCTGGCCTCGCCGCCGCATTTCTATCGTATCGCAGCCTATATCATCCCCTGGCTCGCGGTGAGCGGGCTGCTCTTGATCGGCTACGGCGTGATTGCGGGCCTGTTCTTCGCGCCGCCGGACTATCAGCAGGGCGACGCGTTCCGCATAATCTACGTGCACGTGCCGGCCGCCTACCTGTCCCTGATGGCCTACAGCATCATGGCGATTGCC
>JBFGFX010000274.1:0-4345 GCA_041579335.1 Woeseiaceae bacterium
CGAAGAGATCAACGCCGCCGGCACGACGATCATCATGGTGACGCACGAACCGTCGCTGGCGCGCCGCGCCAAGCGCAATATCTTCGTCCGCGACGGCCGCATCGGCATCGACGACGAGACGGACCTTGCGGTCGCAGCCTCCGCCTGAGCGAGCGAGGATCGTCGATGTTCCGTTACTACCTGAAGCTCGGCGCCCTGAGCATTCGCACGAATCCGATATTGAGCGCCCTCATGGTCGCCGCGATCGCGATCGGCATCGGCGCCTGCATGACCGTCGTTACGGTCCACTACATCATGAGCGGTGACCCGATTCCTAACAAATCGGAGCAGCTCTTTTTCGTGCAGCTGGACAGCTGGGATGCATTCGATCCGTACGACGACGAGACCAACGAGCCGCCGGACCAGGTGACCTACCTGGATGCGACGGCGCTGCTCGACGCGGCAGAGGCTCGCCGCCAGGTCGTCAGCTATCGCGTCGGTCGCATCCTGCAGCCGCCCGCTGACGGTGCCCGGCCGTTCGAGGTCAGCGGCCGCGCGACCAGCGGCGATTTCTTCGCCATGTTCGACGTGCCGTTCGTTTTCGGCGGCGGCTGGGACCGGGCCTCGGACGACAACGGCGAACAGGTCGTGGTGTTGAGCCGCCGCATCAATAACCGGGTGTTCGGCGGAGAGGATTCCGTCGGCCGGCGCATCCTGATGAACGGCGATTCGTATCGGGTCACCGGCGTGATCGACGATTGGAATCCGGTGCCGAAGTTTTACGACGAGACGACCGGTGCCTTCAACGACACCGAAGAGGTCTTCGTGCCGTTCAGCGTCGCTATCGACAAAGAGCTCTCGGGTTCGGGCAACACCAACTGCTGGCAGCCGGTGCCCGACGGCGGGTGGCAGGCGTTTCTCAACTCCGAGTGCGTCTGGATGCAGATGTGGGTCGAGCTGCATGGCGAGACCGAATGGCAGGCCTACATGGATTTCCTGAACGCGTACGTCGCATCGCAGAAGGAGCTCGGCCGCTTCCCGCGACCGGTCAACAACCGGCTGTATAACGTCAAGGAGCATCTCGCGGCGCAGAACGTCGTCGAGGACACGGTGCAGATCCTGTTGGTGTTGGCGGCGCTGTTCCTCGTCGTTTGCCTGTTGAACACGATTGGGCTGCTGCTCGCCAAGGTGCTGCGTCGTTCCGCAGACATCAGCCTGCGGCGCGCACTCGGTGCGTCGAAAAGAGCGGTGTTCGCACAGTACGTCGTCGAGGCCGGCATGATCGGCCTCGCCGGCGGCATCATCGGTGTCGGCATGACCTGGCTCGGGCTGACCGGCGTCAAGGGCCTCTACGCGGAGATGGAGTTCGTTAAGAAGCTGGTGCAGATGGACTGGATCATGGTGACTACGGCCGTCTGCCTCGCGATCGCGTCTGCGCTCGGCGCCGCACTTTATCCGACCTGGCGCGCCGTCCGCATCCATCCGGCCAGTGAGCTGAAGACGCTGTAAAAGCGTCGTCCGAGAAGCAGGAGAGCGCATGGAATTCGGTCCCGTACTTCGCGCGATGATGCACAACAGATCCGGCTACGTTCTCATCGCGCTGCAGATCGCCGTCACGATGGCGATCATGGTCAACGCGATCGCGATCATCCAGGAACGTACCCGATTGATGGCGCGGCCCAGCGGCATCGACGAAGACAACATCTTTTATTTGTCGAGCCTCGTGTTTCAGCCGGATGTCGATCAGCGCGTCATGATCGACGAAGACTTGGAAGCGCTGCGCAACACGCCCGGCGTGGTCGATGCCATCAGCACCAACTCGGTGCCGCTTAGGGGCGGCGGCTGGTCGATGTCGCTGCAGACGGAGCCCGGCGCGGAAGTCGACGGGTCGGGAACCGCGATCTACTTCGTCGACGAGCACGGCATCGACACGTTCGGCTTGAACCTGATCGCCGGGCGCAACTTCCGCCCCGAGGAGGTCGTCTGGAACGACCCGCAATCGAACCGCTGGCCGCCGGCGGGAATCCTGACGCGGGCGTTGGCGGAGACGCTGTTCCCCGACGAAGCGCCCGCGGACGTCGTCGGCAGGACGGTCTACATCAATCAGGACAATCCGGTGCAGATCCTCGGGATCATCGACGTCATGCAGGCGCCGTGGAGCGGCTGGAACGGCGTCGAACGGTCGATGCTCGTGCCCGAGCGGCGCGAATGGGATTACAACCGCTACGTCGTAAGGACCGAGCCGGGGAGCCGCAACCGCCTGATGCCGCAAATCGAGGAGATGTTGGCGACCCGCAGCCAAGAACGCATTGTCATGGACATGCGCACGATGAACGAGACGCGCAAGATGAGCTATCTCGACGACGCGGCGCTGGTCAAGATCCTGACGTTCATCACCACCCTGCTCACGATCATCACCGGTCTCGGCATCGTCGGACTCGCGAGCTTCAGCGTCAGCCGCCGCACCAAGCAGATCGGCACACGGCGCGCGCTCGGTGCATCGCGGCCGGCAATCCTACGGTATTTCATGCTCGAGAACTTCCTCGTCAGCAGCGTAGGCGTCGGCGGCGGCGCGATACTCGCGGTTGCGCTCAACATTTGGATGGTCGAGGCGTTCGATCTAGCGCCGATGCGTTGGTACGTGGTGCCGGTCGCGATGCTCGCCCTATGGCTCGTCGGGCAGCTTGCCGTCGCCGGGCCGGCGCGCCGCGCGACGCTGGTACCGCCCGCGGTCGCGACCCGCACCGTCTAGCCGGACGCCGCGGCCGCCTCGTCGCGGCTCTCCCTGCGCCATTCGAAGACGTTCAGCTCGATGAAGACGAATGCGACGAGCCACAAGAACGCGTCCCAGAAGTCGATGAATTCGCCTTTGATACCCCAGTACACGGCGGCGAGAAGCAACGTCGAATACAAGACGTACTTCAACGCGGTCGAGATGCGGAGCGCCATTCCCTCGAGTCGGTTTCTCTCCTGCAGGCGCACGTCGATCTCGAGCAGCAGCACGACCAAGAGCCAGACGGCCGAATTGATGACGTCTACCCAGGCCAGACGGACGAGCTCGACGTAACCCGTGGTATCGACCACCACGGTCAGTCCACGATACTTGATGAACTCTGCGACGGTACTCAGAGTGCCACAGTTCTCGGGCGTGACCGTCTCGTAAGCATCGAGCTCGACGGCATAGCTCCACTGCTCCGCAGCCAGCGAACAGAGATCGCTGAGCTCGGGCAGCGGCGCCGCGGCATACAGGAATACGAGCCTGCTGAGATAGCCGTAGAACGCGTACACGATGAACGCGTAACAGATCACGCGCAGCGAATGCAGCGTGAACGTGACGCGCTTCCTGAAATGCCGGTCTTCGAGCACATAGGTCTCGAGCTCGAACATCAACAGCAGGATCACCCAAGCAGCGGTGTCGATCGACGCGGCGAAGCCCTCGATGACGTCTTCGAGCCGCACGCCGTCCGCGAATCGATGCGTCGCCGCTCCCCATTCGTCCAGAAAGAACCACAGGACGTTCATCGCCAGCAGCACGTAAACCGCGTATTTGAAGCCCTGGTACAGCCTGTAAGCGTTCCGATTCAAGGTGCGTAGCGCTCGCCGATGTCCACCGCACTCGGATTCTGCCAGCGAAGCGGGCGGCGAACCATGGGCGCCCCTCAGCGATCCATCAGGCAATCTTCAGCGAAAGATCACGCGACGATCAGGACCCGCGCCGGCGGCCCGTCGATAGTCGAGCCTGGAGAAATGGCAGCACCGGGAGGGCCGGACAATGGACTTCACCAGCGTGGAAACGACTCGTCAGAGGAGGTCGCGAGCGACCGTGAATAGCGCCGCGTTCGCCGCGGCGCGGCGTTGGCGGGAGCTCGGGCTGCCCGAGGCGCGAGCGGAATTGTTCGACACCCGTGCCCGGCGGCGCGCGGCGGTTTACGCCAACAACATCGAAAGCTACATCGGCGCGATTCAGGTGCCGCTCGGCATCGCCGGGCCGCTCCAGGTGAACGGGGAGGGCGGGGAGCGCGCATACCGGGTGCCGCTGGCGACGACCGAAGCGGCGCTCGTCGCGTCCTACAGCCGCGGCTCGCGGGTCGTCACGGCGGCGGGCGGCGCGCGTGCACGCGTGGTGGCGAGCGGCGTCGGCCGCACGCCGGTATTCGCCTTCGGCAGCGTGCTCGAGGCCTGCCGATTCGCCGACTTCGTGCGGGGCCGCATGGACGAGCTGGCCAACGTCGTGGCAACCGTCACGACGCACGGCCGGCTGATTGCGGCGACACCCACGATCGAGGGCAACAAGGTCTACGTCGACCTGCGCTATACGACCGGCGACGCCGCCGGTCAGAACATGGTGACCTTTGCCAGCGACGCG
>JBFGFX010000275.1:0-4323 GCA_041579335.1 Woeseiaceae bacterium
GTCCGCGACCGCCTGGACGAGCCGGGTACGAGTCTGTCCGGCGGTCAGCAGCAGCGGCTGTGCATTGCGCGCACGATCGCCGTGAATCCCGAGGTCATCTTGATGGACGAGCCGTGCTCGGCGTTGGACCCGATCGCGACGGCCCGCATCGAGGATCTGATCGACGAGCTGGCGGAGAACTATGCGATCGTGATTGTTACGCACTCGATGCAGCAGGCCGCGCGGGTGTCGCAGCGGGTCGCCTACTTCCATCTCGGCACGCTCGTCGAGGTCGACGAGACCAACCGGATCTTCACCAATCCGCAGCACAAACTGACGGAAGACTACATAACCGGCCGCATCGGCTGAACGATCACCGCCGCGCGGCGTCAACGGCGTGCGAACAGCGCCTCGTAGCGATCCGGCGAGAATCCGACGGCCGTGAATTCGTCGCCGTCCAAGACCGGACGCTTGATCAGGGTCGGATGCTCGAGCATCGCGGCGACGGCGCGCTCTTCGGACATGTTCTCTTTATCGGCCGCAGGGATGTTCCGCCACGTCAGGCTCCGCCTGTTGACGAGCGTCTGCCAATCCACTCGCCCTAACCAGCGCTCGAGCAATGCCGAATCGACGCCGTCGTCGCGCACGTCGTGAAAGTCGAAATCGACGTCTCGCGCCCGCAGCCAGCGGGTCGCCCGACGGCAGCTGTCGCAGCTCTTCAAGCCGTACAGCGTGAGACTCATGACCCGGGCGGCGCTAATCCGGCTGCCTGAGCAGCTCGTTGATACCCGTCTTCGCGCGCGTCTTGGCGTCGACCTGCTTCACGATGACGGCGCAGTACAGCGAGTAGGCGCCGTCCGCGGACGGCAAGTTGCCGGGAACGACGACCGACCCGGCCGGTACCCTGCCGTAGCCGATCTTGCCCGTCCGGCGGTCGTAGATCTTCGTGCTCTGTCCGATGAACACACCCATCGAGATGACCGAGCCGGCCTCGACGACGACCCCTTCGACGATTTCCGAGCGTGCACCGATGAAGCAATCGTCCTCGATAATCGTCGGGCTGGCCTGAATCGGCTCGAGCACACCGCCGATGCCGACGCCGCCGGAGATGTGCACGTTCTTGCCGATTTGCGCGCAGCTGCCGACGGTCGCCCATGTGTCGACGAGTGTGCCGCTGCCGACGTTTGCGCCGATGTTTACGTAGCTCGGCATCAGGACGACGTCGGGGGCGACGTACGCGCCGCGGCGCACGATCGCGTCGGGGACGACGCGTACGCCGGCGCGCGCGAAGTCCTCTGCCTCGTAGTCTGAGTACTTGAGCGGCACCTTGTCGAAGAAGCGGCTGTGTCCGCCGTCGATGACCGCGTTGTCGCCGAGGCGGAAGCTCAAGAGTACGGCCTTCTTGACCCATTCGTTGACGCGCCAGCGGCCGTCGAGCTTCTCGGCGACACGCAGGCTGCCGTCATCGAGCCGCTCGATCACGTCGAGCACGGCGTCGCGGAGCAAAGGATCATCGCTGCGTGACGGATCGGCGTAGCCGGACTCGATGATGTCGATCTGCTGCTGCACCGCCTCAGCTCCGTGTGTCCAGACGCTCGATCAGCGTGGCGCGGAGTGCATCGCAGACCGGCGCCTCCAACGGCATTCCCGCGCGGTCGACGACGTAGAACACGTCCTCGGCGCGTTCGCCGATCGTCAGGATCTTGGCGGTATCGATGTTGATGTGCAACTCGACGAAAACCCGGCCCACGGTGCTCAGCAACCCCGGGCGATCGGCTGCGACGATCTCCATGACGGTACGATTGTTGGCGACGTCTCTAGCGAACTGGACGTCCGTTTGGGTTGAAAACATGCGTACCTGCCGGGGTGCGCGCCTCGTAACCTCGATCGAGCGATCGTCCGTGGCGGTCAGGACGCGCGTCAGCATGCGGCGGATCTTGTTGATTCTCGATACATCGACGTCGATGCGGTGATCGGTTTCCATGAATATATAAGTGTCGAGACTGAAGCCGTTGGCAATCGGCACGATGCGCGCGTCTACGATAGTCATGCCGAGCTCGTCGAGTATCGCCGTTGCGAGGGCGAACGTGCGTTTCTGCCGCGGCGTATACAGCACCGCTTCGATTCCATCGCCGTCGGTCTGCTTGCGAACGTCGACGAAACCGTACTCGGAGCTCGGATCGGAATCGGCCAGGACTTCCGTATGCCAGGCGATCTCGCCCGGACGGTAGCGCAAGAAGTATTCCTCGGTGAGGAGCCGCCATGTTTCCTCGACCAGCGCCGCCTCGACACCTGCGTTCGCGAGCAGCTCGCGCGCCGCGTCCTTCGTCTCGAGGATCAACTGATCGCGATCGATGGGATTCTCCAGGCCGCTCCTCAAGGCGCGGCTCGTCAAGGCATACAGATCATAGAAGAGCGTCGCTTTCCAGGAATTCCACAGCCTAGGATTGGTGCCGCGCACGTCCGCAACGGTTAGCAGGTACAGATAGTCGAGATGGATCTGGTCGCCGACGAGACCGGCGAATTCGTTGATGACGGCCGGATCCCCGATGTCCTTCTTCTGCGCGGTCATCGACAGGACCAGATGGTGCCGCACCAGCCACGCGACCGTGCGCGCATCGTATTTGCTCATGCCGTGTTCCAGACAGAACGCCTCGGCATCCACGGCGCCGAGCTCGGAATGGTCGCCGCCGCGACCCTTCGCGATGTCGTGAAACAGTCCGGCGAGATACACGATCTCGGGCTTCTCCAGTGCCTGCATGATCCGGCTGCAGTGCGGATACTCGTGGTCGAAGCGCTTGAGCGCAAAGCGGCGCAGGTTGCTGACGACTTTCAGTGTGTGCTCGTCGACCGTGTACGCGTGGAACAGGTCGTACTGCATGCGGCCGACTACTCGTCCGAACGCGGGGATGTAGAGGCCGAGGACACCGTAGCGATTCATACGCCGCAGCTCGTGCGTGACGCCCTCGGGTGCCCGCAGAATGCTCAGGAAGAGGCGGTGATTGCGCGGGTTCTGGCGAAACTCCTCGTCGATCAGGTGTAGATTGCGTTTGATCAGACCGACGGTGTATGCGCTGACGCCGCGGATATCCGTTGACTGCTGCAACAGCAGAAACAGCTCGAGGAGCGCCGACGGATCGTTGACGAACACCTGGTCATTGGCTGTCTGCAGGTAGCCGTTCTTGACCTGGAAACGCTCATTGATGGGCTCCGGCGCCGCGCTCGGATCCATGAGGATCGCCTCCTCGAAGAGCTGCAGCAGCATCTCGTTCAAGCGGCTCAGATCCATCACCGTGCGATAGTAGCGCTGCATCAGCTGCTCGACGGCGAGCGTGTAGGTCGCGTCTTCGTAGCCCAGAAGCGCGGCGAGCTTGCGTTGGTGATCGAACAGGAGACGATCTTCGCGCCGGCCGGTCAGAATGTGCAGGCCGAAGCGCACACGCCAGAGGAACTCCTGTCCGTCGTGCAGGCGCTTCAACTGTCCCGGCGTCAGAAATTGATGCTCGACCAGATCGTCGAGCGTCGCTACGTCGAAGTGACGCTTCGCGACCCAGCCGACCAGCTGAATGTCGCGCAGTCCGCCGGGACTGCCCTTGACGTTGGGCTCGAGCTTGTACGCGGTATCGTCGTAGCGATGGTGGCGCTGGATCTGCTCGTTACGCTTTGCGGCAAAGAACTCTCGCGACGGCCAGATGCGGGTGGGGGATACCGCGGTCCGCATGGCGTCGAACAAGGTCGGCGAGCCGGCCAATAGCCGTGCCTCCATCAGCGTCGTTGCGATCGTCAGGTCGTTCTCGGCCTCGCTGCCGCACTGTTCGACGGTGCGAACGCTGTGACCGATTTCGAGGCCCAAGTCCCAAAGCTCGGTCAGAAACTCAGACAGCGACTCCGCCGGTGCGCCCACCGGTTCGTGCTCCAACAGCACCATGATGTCCACGTCCGAATGCGGATGCAGCTCGCCGCGTCCGTAGCCGCCGACGGCGACGAGCGTGCACGCCGCATCACGATCGAGCGCGTGGCGGCGCCACAACGATCGCAGGAGGCGATCGACGACCGCCGCTCGAGCTCGAACCAGCCGTCCGACCGCCTCACCGTCGCGGAAGCGCTGCTCGAGATTTGCATCGGCAGCGGCGAGCGCCTGCCGATGCGGGTGCGTGCCGCCGGGATCGGCCGCGAGACTCTCCTCCAAGGCGTGCAGCGCCCGGTCCGGTTCCGCTTCTAAAGTGTCCATGTAGGCCATTCGCTCATCGACTTGCGCGGATGACGTCGGGCGAACTCACTAGGGCCGACGCCGTATCGCGGGCTTAGGAAGCGCTAGCGCTGATCGGCGCCAAGCGTCAGCAC
>JBFGFX010000276.1:0-4138 GCA_041579335.1 Woeseiaceae bacterium
GAGATGAAGTTCGACACGACCTTCTGCAGGCCGAAGCCGATGCCGACGCCGATCGCGCCGGACAGGACCGTGAACGCCGACAGGTCGATGCCGATGCCGGACATGGCGAGTAGCACCGCCACGGTGATCAGGGCGATCCGCAGCACCTTGCCAATCAGGACGCGGAGCGACGGCGTCAGCTCCTCCGAGCTCGCGATGCGGCGGTCTAGGAAGTTGCCGACGCTCGCGGCGAGCCACAGCAGCACGCCGAGCAGCAGCGTCGCCTTCAGCACGTTGAGGAGGGACAGTCGGAAGGCGCCGAATTGGAAGCCGGCCTGATCCATTAGCCGTGCGACGTCGTCCGTGATGCCCAGGATCGTGGCGGCGACGTAGATCCAGGCGACGACGGAGAACAGCCTGCCGATCGCGCGGCTGCGGATCGTGTGCGAGAAGACCGAGATCACGAGCCACGCGAGCGCCAGCAGCATGACCGAATAGATGATGTAGTTGCTTTCGGGCCAGGCAACCGCGCTCGTCACCACATAGGCGATGGCCAAGAATATGACGAAAAACAGCCACTCGAGGCGGCGCAGGAACGCGACGATGATCCGCAGCAGGCCCGGCATCCCTTTGATCTGGCGCGCACGCTCCTCGAGCTTCGGCTCGACGCGCCAGGACAAAAACAGTGCCAACAGGAAGGACGTGCCGATAATGACCGCCTGAAAGACCAGTTCCATCTGGCTCAGATAGCTCATCGCGAGCTCGCCGAGCTCGAGCAGACGCGACTGCAGTTCTTCCAAAGCTCCCCCCTTTTGTTGTTCTGATCGCTCTAGCCTCGCGGGCCGACTATACCACTCGGCCGGCTCGGACCGCCTCGCCGCAAGGTAGAATCGCGGCCCATGACGCTGCTCCACGGCACGCCGCACGGGCGCCGGCCCGTAGTCGTATCGGTAGCCTCGCGCTGTATCGCGATGCTGTCGCTCTTGATCGCGGCCTGCGCGGCACCGCCGCCGCCGCCCGACGTGCCCACCGGCGCGCCCGCGGACTATTCCGAGCGGCGCTATCGCGACCTTGCCGCCGACGAGCTCGTTTTCGAGATCGACGCGGAGCGCACGCTGATCCGGATTTACGTGTACCGTGGCGGGGCGTTGGCCCGCCTCGGGCACGATCACGTGATCGCGAGCCGTGACGTGGCCGGCTTCGTGCTGCTCGGCCCGGACGAAGGCGGCGAGCGACGCGTCGAGGCCGATCTCTATGCGCCGCTCGCCGCGATGAGCGTCGACGAGGCCGCGCTGCGACAGGAAGCTAAGTTCACGACGGAACCGTCGGAATCGGATCGCGAGGGCACACGCGGCAACATGCTGAAGAGCGTCGGGGCCGCCGAGCATCCGTTCGTGGCGCTCGAGGTGCAGAGCTCGGCCGCCGTCGAAATCCCGGGCGGAGGCCGGTTCGATATCGACGTCACTGTGACGCTCAACGGCGTGACGAGCCTGATATCCGTGCCGGTCGACGTGCGCGTGGATGCGGCATCGCTCGGCGCGGCGGGCGCATTCACGATCCGCCAGACGGCGTTCGATATCGAGCCGTTCAGCGTGTTAGGCGGTGCGCTGACCGTCAAAGACGAGATCGACATCCGCTTCGAGCTGCATGCCGATCGTCTGTCGCTCGGCCATGCGATCAGCGCCAACTGACGCATGCTGACGTCGGTAGATTACGTCATCATCGTCGTCTATTTGGTTGGCGTAGCCGTCCTGGGTGTCCGCCTGGCGGGGCGCCAGACGACCACGGTCGAGTACTTCCTCGGCGGGCGCAATCTGCCGTGGTGGGTCGTGTGTTTCTCGGTGGTAGCGACCGAGACCAGCACGTTGACGGTGATCGGTCTGCCCGCCGTCGCGTACGGCGGCTCGCTCACGTTTCTGCAGCTTACGATCGGTTATCTGATCGGCCGGATCCTCGTCAGCATCTATCTGCTGCCGAGATACTACGCGGACGGGGTGCAGACCACTTACGGCTATCTCGGTCGGCGCTACGGCGACGGGATGCGCGCCGCCGCGTCGGTGACGTTCCTGGTCACGCGCCTGCTCGCCGACGGGGTGCGCCTGTTCGCGACGGCGATTCCGATCAAGGTCATCGCGAACGCGGCGGGGCTGCCGTTCGGCTACCTCGAGATCATTTTCGTGCTGGTCGGCGTCACGCTCGTTTATACGTACTTCGGCGGCATCCGGGCAGTCGTCTGGATCGATACGGTACAGCTCGCGGTCTACCTCGCAGCCGGAGTCGTCGCTCTGGTGGTCTTAGTCGACGCGGTCCCGGCCGACTGGTGGCAGCAGGCCGTGCGCGCCGGCAAGACCGTCGTCGTCGACCTCGGCGCAGATCGGTCGATGTCTGCCTGGTTGACGCAGCCCTACGTGCTCGTTACCGCCACCGTCGGCGGCGCGGTCTTCTCGATGGCGTCTCACGGCGCGGATCAGCTCATGGTGCAACGGCTTTTGGCCTGCCGTTCGCTGCGCGACAGCCAGAAGGCGCTGATCGGCAGCGCCGTTTTGGTGATGGTGCAGTTCGCGCTGTTTTTGGCCGTCGGCCTGCTCTTGTGGGGCTTCTATGGCGGCGCGGGCTACGCGGCGCTCGGCGTCGCCCGCGGCGACGAGGTATTCCCGAAATTCATCATCGAAGGCCTGCCGCCCGGCGTCTCCGGTCTGCTGCTCGCCGGTATCATCGCTGCCGCGATGAGCACCCTGTCGTCATCGGTCAACTCGCTCGCGTCGTCGTCGATGATCGATCTGTACGAGCGCTTCCGCGGGCCGGGCGAACGGTCGAGCTCGTTGTTCATGCCGCGCCTCTTGTCCGTCGTCTGGGCGATCGCGTTGACCGGTTTCGCGAGTCTGTTGACGGACGCGGAGGGCACGGTCGTCGAGCTGGGCTTGAGCATCGCATCGTTTACCTACGGTGCGCTGCTTGGCGTTTTCCTGCTCGGGATCGTCAACCGCGAGACGGATCAGGCCGACGCGCTGGTCGCGTTCGCGGTGACAATCGCTGTGCTGGTCGGCACGGTGTTCGGCGTGTGGTACGGCCCGCGAGAGGGCTGGGTGCTCGACTTCGGCGTATCGGACGCGGAAATCGCCGGCCGCGGCTTGACGGCCATCGCGTGGCCCTGGTTTCCGGTGCTCGGATCGAGCATCACCTTGCTGGTGGGCTCGGCGCTGGCGTTGACGCGGCGACTGCTCAAAGCCGCGAGCGCCGGTCGCGCGGCATGATCGCCCGCTAGTAGGCGCTCAACAGCTGCTGTCTGAGCTGAGCAACGACCTCGCGTGTCGAATCGGTCTCGATGAACGTCTGCACCTGCCGCGCGTAGCCGAGCTGGCCGTCGAGCAGCTCTCGAACGAGATCGAGACCATGCGCCTCGCCGATCTCCGCCGCCACGGGGGCGCAAAACTCGAGCAGGTCGTCGATAAGGGCGCGGAGGGATCGGTGATTGCCTTGGTCGTCGGCAATGAACTCGGCATCGAGGCCGCGATGGCTCGCCCGGTAACAATTCTCTAGAGAAACCCAGGTCGGCAGCTTGAGTGGCAGGACGCTGCGCACGTCATCGTCGGACGCGCGGGCCATCGCGACCGCCAACGATCGCGCGAATGCCACTAGGGCGTGCAAGCTTCTGAGGTCCGACGCCGCATCCATGGTACGAATCTCGATCGTGCCGAAATCGGGATGCGGGCGTATGTCCCAGTGAATGTCCTTGAAGTGGCGGATCATGTCGGACTTCAGCGCAGCATAGTAGAAGCGCTCGAAGTCCGCCCAGTCGCGGAACGTCTCTGGCAGGCCGTAGTTCGGCGCTGCCGCGAGGATTCGGTGACGGTACGCCACGTGCTCGGTCTCGTGACCGCGCCAGAACGGCGAGTTGGCCGACAGCGCGATGAATGCCGGCAGGGCGGGCGTCAGGCGGGCCATCGCTCGCATCGCTTCGTCGCCCGAGCGCATGCCGACGTGCACGTGGGTGCTGAACGTGATCTGCGTGTGCGCGAGGAATCCCGCGGCCTTCTCGATCCGCACGAACCGGGGCATCGGCGTGATCAGAGCGAGACGCCGACAGAAAGGGTGCGTGCCCGCGCCGCAGGCGCTCATCTCCAGCTCCTCGCAACGCCTCAGCAGCTTGGTCAACGTA
>JBFGFX010000277.1:0-4106 GCA_041579335.1 Woeseiaceae bacterium
AAATTCCGCGCCTCGAGCGCCGACTGCACCAGGCCCTCGATCACCTCGGTCGCCGGGCAGCCCGAGTAGGTCGGCGCGAGGTCGACCGCGACCCCGTCGTCCGTCAGCGTCACGTCACGCACGATGCCGAGATCGACGATGCTCAAGATCGGGATCTCGGGATCCATGACCTCGGACAGACAGGTCCACACGTCGGATGCTCGAGAATCGGTCGCGCTGAGCTCGGCCATCGCCATCCTCCTACCAGGAAAGACCCGGATAGGCGCGCTGCATGTGCTGCATCTCGGCGATCAGATAGCCGAAGTGCTCGGTGTGCACGCCCTGCCTGCCGCCCTCCGCCATCCACCCGTCTTCGGGCATCTCGAGATGCGCCTCGGCGAACAGGCTCTGCAGGTGAGCCCGCCACGCCGCCCGCAGCCGATCGAGATCGGGGCCGTTCAGCACGTCGCGTATCGCGTCATCGACCGCGTCGCCCGCAAACAACTCACCCGTGTAGCGCCACAGATCTTCGAGCGACTGCTGCACGCGGCGATGGCTCTCCTCGGTCCCGTCACCGAGCCGCACCAGCCACTGCGAGGCGTGCCGCAGGTGGTAGCGGATCTCTTTTTGGGCACGCGCGGCGATCTCCGCGAGCCGCCGATCGCTGCACTCGAGCAGCGCGTCGAGCTGCAGCCGGTAGAACGTGTCGAACAGCACCTGGCGCACGATGGTGTCGCCGAAGTGCCCGTTCGGCTGCTCGACCAAGAGCGCATTCCGATACTCCGACTCGTTTCTCAAAAACGCGAAGTCGTCTTCGCTTCGGCCGCGGCCGTCGAGCTCCCCGGCGTAGCTGTAAAAAAGCCGCGCCTGCCCGATGTAGTCGAGCGCGATGTTGGCGTTCGCGAGCTCCTCTTCGAGTTCGGGACCGTCTGCGACGAGCTCGATCAGGCGCTGCCCCAGGACGAGCGCATTGTCGCCCAGGCGCAGCACGTAGCTCAGTCGCGCGTCGTCGATGTCCATTGTCACGGTCTCAGATGTTCTCGACATCCTTCGGGATGTCGTAGAAGGTCGGGTGCCGGTAGATCTTGTCTGCCGCCGGCTCGAAGAACGCGTCCGCGTCGGACGGGTCGCTGGCAACCAGGTCGCTGGAGCGGACGACCCAGATACTGACGCCCTCGTTGCGGCGCGTGTAAACGTCGCGCGCGTGGTCGAGAGCCATCTGCGCGTCGGCCGCGTGCACGCTGCCGCAATGGCGGTGACTCAATCCGGATTTCGAGCGAATGAAGACTTCCCAGAGCGGCCAGTTCCTGTCGGTCACGGTATGACTCCTTGGCTGTCTGCGGCTCAGGCCGCCTCGCGGGCTGCGTGTTTCGCCGCGTAGGCGCGCGCCGCCTCGCGGACCCAGGCGCCGTCGTCGTGGGCGCGCTGCCGCACGCCGAGTCGCTGCCGGTTACACGGACCGTTGCCCGCGAGCACGTCGTAAAATTCCTGCCAGTCGATTTCGCCGAAGCGATAGTGGCCGCTCTCCTCGTCGTACTCGAGCTCGTCGTCCGGCACTTCGAGACCCAAGAACTCCGCCTGCGGCACGGTGACGTCGACGAACTTCTGGCGCAGCTCGTCGTTCGAGAAACGCTTGATCTTCCACGCCATCGACTGCGCCGAATGCTTCGACTCCTTGTCGCTCGGACCGAACATCATGAGCGACGGCCACCACCAGCGATTCAGCGCGTCCTGCGCCATCGCCTTTTGCTCGTCGCTGCCGCGGCAGAGCGTCAGCATGATCTCGTAGCCTTGGCGCTGGTGAAAGCTCTCTTCTTTGCAGATGCGCACCATCGCGCGCGCGTACGGGCCGTACGAGCAGCGGCACAGCGGAATCTGATTCATGATGGCCGCGCCGTCGACGAGCCAGCCGATCGCGCCGATATCCGCCCAGGTCAGGGTCGGATAGTTGAAGATGCTCGAGTACTTGGCCTTGCCGGACAGCAGGTCGTCGACCATGCGCTCGCGGGATTCGCCGAGGGTCTCGCCGGCACTATAGAGATACAGTCCGTGCCCCGCCTCGTCCTGCACTTTCGCGAGCAGGATCGCCTTGCGGCGCAGCGTCGGCGCGCGGGTCAGCCAGTTGCCTTCGGGCTGCATGCCGATGATTTCGGAGTGGGCATGCTGCGAGATCTGCCGCACCAGGGTTCTACGATACGCCTCCGGCATCCAATCCTTGGCCTCGATCTTGTCCTCGGCGTCGATGCGCGCCTGGAATGCGGCCAGCTGCTCGGCCGTTTCGCCGTCACGCGGTTGGCCGTCGCGCCGTTTGCCGTCGGGGCGAGCGGCTTCGCTGCCGTGTTGGTCCAGTCCTTGCGTGTACATCGGGTGACCCCGCTTGGTCAGAGCTTCTTCCGCAATGTGTCACAGAATTCAGAATTTTTCAACAAATTCTGTATCACATATGCGTGTCGTCCTCGAGCATCCGACGCCGGGTCGCGTGCGAGCGCCCGCGGAACACCGCCACGTCCACGCCGTCCTGGTCGCTGACCGTCACGTCGTAAATGCCGATGCGGCCGCCATGGTAGCGCTCGATCGCCGTCGCGGTCAGGCGATCGCCTAGGTGTGCGGGTTTCAGGAACTCGACGCTCGCCCCGGCCGCGAGCGTCACCACGCCGTAGGTGTTGCAGGCGAACGCGAACGCGGTATCGGCGAGCGTGAAGATGTATCCCCCGTGGCAGACGAAGAAGCCGTTCAGCATGTTCTCGGTTACGCTGAGCTTGGCCACGGCCCTGCCGGGCCCGAGGACCTCGATCTGGATTCCGAGCGCCTTCGAGGCCGCGTCGTCGCCCCACATTTTCTCGGCATAGCGCTGTACGTCGTTCGCTTCAGACATGAATGCATCCCTAGTTCAAGCCGCCGAAGCGGTCGTAAAATTGCGGCGACGGCGGCGGCAGTGGCCCGTCGGCCGTCTCCATGCTGGCGCTCAAGTAGTCGTCGGCGGCGGCGAAGACCGCGCGATAGAGGTTGCGACATAGCTGATACGCCGCGAGGCCGTGCCACCCGTCGGGCAGCAGATCGGCCGGCAGCAGCGGATCGCGCAGCAGGATCTTACGATACTCCTGAATCAAGAGCGTGCGGATCTGGAACGCGAGCCGCGGATCGACCTCTGCGGCCTTTTCTACGGCGCGGTAGACGGGCCGAAAACGCGCCACGAACTCGTCGTAGCGGAGATCGATATCGTCTAGGTTCCAGCTTTTTTGCGCCAGCGCCCTGAGCTGCTGGTCCTGCTCGTCACCGGACGATCGGCCCGTGAGCACGACGACGTCGGCGCCGACGCCCTGCGCGTCCAGAAGCGCTTTCAGCTCCTCCTGGTCAGGCGCCGGATGCGCCAATACGCTGCCGCCGATCGCGCCAAAGCCGAGCCAGCCGAGCTCCTTTCTAAGCGGGTCGCGATGCACCGGCGGGACCCCACCCAAGAGCACGATGCACCAGTCGCCGCCCCAGCGTCGGCGCGGCTCGCCGTAGATGCGCTGCGTGGCCTGCTCGAAGCGCCGCGTACCTTCCGCCGTCAGCCCGTAGTAACTGCGCCTGCCGATCGGCTTGGCTTCCAACCAGCCGTCGCCCGCGAGCCGGAACACCGAGGTACGGACGAGCCGCTCGCTGACACCGAAATCGGCCATGACGCGAATCAAGCTGCCGATCCAGATCGAGCCGCCGCGCGGGGCGATCGCGTCGCCGAACACGGTCGTGATCAACGAGCCCGCGCGCAACGTAGGACGGGAGCGGAACTCGTCGAGCAGGGATTCGGTGGCGGTACGGACGGACATCGATTTCCGTTGGCTTTCGGATTTCAGCGACCGTACAATCTGATACCGAAAAATTCAATTCAATTCATTTTTTGTATCTAAAAAACTGAGCGGTCCGCCGCTCGAGGATCGACGGCATGAAACTAAAAAGCTACGCGCAGAACCAATGGCACGCCGGTGATGACGCCGGTAAGGAGCTCCGGAGCGCCGTCGACGGCAGCCCGATCGCACAGATCTCTTCGAGCGGGCTCGATTTCGCCGGCATGCTGGCCTATGCGCGCGACGTCGGCGGACCGGCGCTCAGGCAAATGACGTTTCACGAACGCGCATTGATGCTCA
>JBFGFX010000278.1:0-4039 GCA_041579335.1 Woeseiaceae bacterium
CCCTCGGTGATCGTGCGCTCGCCCCAGTGGTCACCCGGGCCGAGCACGCGCACGAAGTCCTCGCCCGATCCCTGGTCCGGTATGCGCGATTCCAGGCAGCCCGATATCACGGTGTAGAAGCCGTCCGGGATCTGTCCCGGTCCCGACACGACGTCGCCCTTCGCGTAGCAGCGGAAGTGGGTCGTCGCGTCGCCACGGTTTGCGATCTGCACGATACTTCGCGGCAGGAAGTAGTCGAACAGCCAGTTCAGCGCGACCCGCAGTCGCGTGGAGAATCCCGGCAGCATGCCGATGTACAGGAAGCGCCACAGCATCCATGCCGGCAGGCCATAGAGGCGTATGCCGAAGACTTCCGCGACGCCGCGGTAGTTGCCGATCGACGCGAGCGAGCCTTTGGGTCGGAACGCGAAGGTGCGCAAGGTCTCGCCTTTTTGCGCTCCGCCCAAGTTCTTCGCAAGGCAGCGCGCCTCGGCGACGGCGAACTGGGCGGTCGGCGGCGCGTATCGTGGACGGTCCTCATCCTCGCCCTCGGTAGGCACGAGCGCGGCATCGCCCAAGGCCCACACGTTGTCGTGGCCTTTGACACGCAGATTCGCGTCGACCGGGATCTTGCCGTGCTCGAGTCCGAGCCCCAGTCCCTCGGTAAACGGGTGCGGCCCGTTCCCGACCGTCGTGATCAAGAGCGCGGTGTCGATGCGTGAGCCGTCGTCGAGGAACACCGCCGAGCGGGTCGCGGCATTGATGCTGGCGTTGCAGATGATCTCGACCTTGCGCTTTGCGAGGGCCTTTGCCGCGTACGCCCCGAGCCGCTCCGGCAGCTCGGGCAGGATGCGATCGCCGCGCTGGATCAGCACGGGGCGGATCTCGTCGGCGGCGATGTTGGGATAGAACTTGAGCGTCCGCCGAATCATCTCGACGAGCTCGCCGATGGTCTCTACGCCGGAGAAACCGCCGCCCGCGACGACGAACGTCAACAGCAGCCGTTTGAGGGCCCCGTCTTCAGTGATGTCCGCATGCTCGAGACGCCGTATGACCTTGTTGCGCAGCTCGTGGGCGTCCGCCAGATCTCGCATGCACATGCTGTGCTCGCGAAAGCCCGGGAAGCGGTCGAGCAGAGTGCGCTGGCCCATCGCCAGCACCAGATGATCGTAGGAGATCGCCTGCGGCAACCGCCTGCTGCCCTGCAGCAACGTCACGCGACGCGCATCGAAGTCTATGCCGATCACCTCGGCCATGCGCAGCTTGACGCCAGGCAGTAAATAGCGCAGTGGCGTCACCGCGTCGGGCGCATTGATCGTCCCCGACGCGACTTCGGGCAGGAGCGGCTGGAAAACGAAGTAGTTGTCTTTGTTCAGCAGCTCGATCTGTGTGCCCGGGACGACGGACTTGCGCAGGTACTTGGCTGCAAATGCTCCCCCGAATCCGCCGCCGACGATGACGACGCGCTCGGCCATGCCCTCAGATCTCCGCGGATTTGATCACGATCATCTTGTCGACCTGCATGTCTTCGAACGTGTACGGTATGCCGCCGACGCCGAGGCCGGATTCCCGCAGGCCGGCGAACGGCATCGCGTCGTCGCGGAAGGCCGAATGGTCGTTGATCATGATCGCGGACCCGTCGAGGCGGCGATAGAGCCGCATCGCCTCGTCGATGTCACGGCTGAACACCGCCGCCTGGAACGCGGTCGGCAGTGCGTTGGCCGCTCGAATCGCATCGTCGAGGTCGTCGTAGGCGTACACGCACACGACGGGCCCGAAAATCTCCAATGTGCTGACGCGCGCGTCCGCCGGCGGCTCGAGCAGCACGGTCGGCGCGTAGCAGGTGTCCGAGATCGCGTTGCCGCCGCAGAGGAGCTCGGCGCCTTGGGCGACGGCCTCGTCCACCCACTCGCCGACGCGCTCGACTTCCGCTCTGCGGATGAGCGGGCCGACCTCGGTGTCGGCTTTGGTCGGGTCGCCGACGCTGAGATCCTTCGCATGCTCGGCCAGGGCGCGCGCGAACTTGCCGGCGAGCTCTCGGGGTGCGAAGGCGCGCTGCACGGAAACGCAGACCTGCCCCGCGTGGTAGAAGCCGCCTTTCAGCACGGCAGCGACGGCCTCGTTGAAGTCGCAGTTCGCGGTCAGCACGACCGGCGCGACGCCGCCGTGCTCCAGCGCGCAGCGGACGCCCGGGGCGAGCTTCGCGCGCAGCATCCAACCGACCCGCGCGCTTCCGATGAAGCTGAAGAAGCCGACGCGCCGATCCGTGACCAGCCGTTCGGCGGTCTCGATGTCGTCGGTGACGATCGCCTGGCACCACTCGCGGGGCAGGCCCGCTTCGTGCAGCAGCTCGACGAATCGTAAGCACGATAGCGGCGTGTCGGCCGCCGGTTTTACGATCACCGGGCAGCCGGCGGCCACGCCGGGACCGACCTGATGGACGATGAGATTCAACGGGTGGTTGAAGGCACTGACGGCAACGACGACGCCGACCGGCTCTTTGGTCGTGAACGCCACGCGGCCCGCCGCCGCCGGCGTCGTGCCGATCGGAATGACCGAGCCCGGCTCGCCGCGCAGGACCTCCACGCACAGACGCACGCCGTCGATCGCTCGGGTGACCTCGACGATCGAATCTGGCAGCGGCTTGCCGCCTTCGCTGGCCGCGAGCAGCGCCAGCTCGTCCGCCTGGGTCTCCATCAGCGCCGCGGTCCGCTCGAGGATCGCGACGCGTTCGTGCACCGGCAGCCAGGCGTCGCGGTCGCGGAACAGCGCGTAGGCCGTGGCTAGCGCCGCCTCCACGTGGTCCGGACCACCGGTGGCCACGGTTGCGAGCATCGATTCATCGTACGGTGCGCGCACCTCAAGCGAGCCTTCCGGCTCGAGCGCCAGCGCGGCGAGGAGCGGATACTCCAGCGTGCCGGACCTCAATTTCTCGATCAGATCGTGCACGTGATCTCGCCGAGCTTCTTCGTGAGCAGAGCATTTTCCCGATAGTCGATCGGGATCACGACGAGACTCGGCCCTTTTTCGGTCAACGCCGTGTCGAGTGCGGCGGCGAGTTCGGCGCTCTCGGTGACGTGGTGGCCGTTCCAGCCGAACGCGTTCGCGAGCCCGAGCCAGTCGGGATTGCCGAAGGACAGCTCGGTGTGGCGGCCGAAGTGTGTTTCCTGCTTCCACGCGATCAGGCCGTACTCCTTGTCTTCCCAGACCATGACCGCGATGTCGCTGTTTAAGCGTCGCGCGGTTTCCATCTCCTGAACGTTCATGAGGAAGCCGGCGTCGCCCGCGACGGCGAGAATGCGCCGGTCCGGGTGCACGATGTTCGCGGCGATGGCGCCCGGCAGCGCGAAGCCCATCGAGCAGAAGCCGTTCGGTATCAGGCAGGTATTCGGCTCGTGGCACTGGTAGTGCCGGGCGATCCACATCTTGTGTGCGCCGACGTCGGACAGCAGGATGTCGTGCGGTCCCATTACCTGCCGCGCGTCCCACAGCGCTTTCTGCGGCCGGATCGACCCCGACGTCGCGTCGTCTTTGTGCTCGGCAAAGTCGGCCGCCATCTCTTCTCGGCAGCTTCGCTGCAGTAGGAAGTCGAAGTCGAAGTCGCCGTCCGCCGCGACGCGCTCGTTGAGCATCCACAGCGTATGCGCGAGATCGCCGATCAGCTCGGTCTCCGGGTGGTAGTACTCGTCGATCTCGGCGGCCAAGAAATCGGCGTGGATGATCGCCTTGTCGCCGTGCGAGTTCCACAGCTGTGGATGGTACTCGACCATGTCGAAGCCCAAGGTGATGACGAGGTCGGCATCGTCGATGGCTTTCGAGATCCTGTCCTTGCTGCCGAGGCCGACGGTGTACAGGCAGTAGTCGGCGTTCATGTCGACGCAACCCTTGGCCATGAACGTGCTGATGACGCCGATGCCGGTCTTCTCGCAGAGCAAGCGCAGCTGCTTGCTCGCTCGTTTTCGTATGCAGCCGTTGCCGGCGATGATGATCGGGCGCTGCGCTTTTTTCAGCGCCGCGAAAGCCTGGTCGACGATCTTGTCGTCCGGCACCGAGCGGCGGA
>JBFGFX010000279.1:0-3990 GCA_041579335.1 Woeseiaceae bacterium
GCACTGCTGTCTGCGTGTGCGAACGTGGCGTCGACGAACAACGAGCTCGTCGAGAACCGGGGTGCCGACAAGGATCGCTGGTGGGACGCACTGCCGCGCGCCGAATGGGCTGCCTTCGAGCGCGTGCCGCAGGAATCGGACTGGTTCGAGGTCTACCGCGTTGCCGATGATGTTTTTGCGATCTACGAACCGGGGCAGTTCGAGGAGGTGATCTCGTTCCTCGTCGTCGGCAGCGAGCGCGCGCTGCTGTTCGACACCGGTCTGGGCGTAGGGGACATTCGCGCGGTCGTGGATTCACTGACCGACCGCGACGTCGTCGTGCTGAACTCGCACACGCACTACGACCACACCGGCGGCAACCATCAGTTCGGCAACATCCTCGCCGTCGACACGCCGTACTCGCGCGCGCACGAGTCGGGCACGCCCCCTGTCGAGCTCGCCGAATTCGTCGGGCCGGGCTGGGTATGGAAGGCGTTCCCGGCGGGCTTCGATGCGAGCACCTACCGCATCCGTCCGTACGCCGTCACGAAGCGCGTCGCGGACGGCGACGTCATCGATCTCGGCGGTCGTCGGCTCGAGGTCGTGACCGTGCCCGGTCACGCACCCGATGCGCTGTGTCTGCTCGACCGCGACAGGCGGCTGCTGTTCACCGGCGACACGTTTTATCCGGCATCCCTTTACACGCACCTCGAGGGCTCCGATTTCGACGCGTACCGCCGATCGGCTGCACGGCTCGCGGCGCTCGAGACCGACGTCGACTGGCTGCTCACCGCGCACAACGTGCCGCGCGTGGCCGCCACTTATCTGGGCAGGCTCAGCGCTGCGTTCGAGGCGATCGCTTCCGGACGCGCCGACTACGTGATCGCCGACGGCCATCGTGAATACGATTTCGGTGAGTTCTCGGTTATTGTTGCGACCTCAGGTTCCGAATAAGAATGAAGGAGTAGCCGCCATGCGAGTGATCCTCGTCCCCGTCGCCGATCGGCCCGAGTGCGCGCGTGCCCTGAATACCGCGTTCGAGCTCGGCAAGCGCCTCGGCGCCAGCGTCAGCGGCTGCCACATGCGGCCGCACCGCTACTCGGAGGTCTCGCTGGCCACCGCGTTCGCCGACGCAGCCTGGCGCAGAAAGAGCACCAAGGGGGCGCCGAAAGCGGCGAAAGCGCTGTACCAGCGTGCCGCCGAGCAGCACGGATTCGACATGATCCGGCGTCCGCGCACGGAGCCGGGCGCGATGTGGGCCGAGAAAGTCGGCTCGCCCGACATCCTGATGGGTATCGTCGGACCGATCTCGGATCTTGTTGTCGTGACGCGTCCCGTCAAGTCGGGCGGCGTCGCGGACATGTTCATGAACGCGGCGCTGCTGCAGTCGACGCGCCCGGTGCTGATCCTGCCGCAGAGCGGTCGCCGCAACGTCGGCCGGCGCATCGCGATCGGCTGGAACCAGAGCGACGAAGCGTCACGCTCGATCGCGGCGGCGCTGCCGATGCTGCAGGCGGCGGACGAGGTCACGCTGATCACCTGCGGTGCGGAGGATCGCGCGGGACCGAAAGCATCCCAGGTCGCCGGCTACCTCAAGCACTGGGGCATCAAGGCGGAGCGCATACAGACGCGCGGTCGCAAGATCGAGCAGGAGCTGCTCGCAGCGTTCAAGGACTGTCGCGCCGACCTGCTCGTGTCGGGCGCTTACAGCCGCAGCCGCTGGCGCGAAAAGGTGTTCGGCGGCACGACCGAGTTCCTGCTGCGCGAGGCAAGCGTGCCGGTGCTCGCACTGCACAGCTGAGCGCGAACGCAAATAGAAAGGGCGCGCGCAGCTGGCTGCGCGCGCCCTTGTTCGTTCGCCGCCGGCGTCAGTCTTCGACGACGTTCAGCGAGACGCGGCGGTTCTGCGCCTTGCCTGCCGCGGTCGCGTTGTCCGCGATGGGCTGCGACTCGCCGTAACCGCGGACCGTCATACGATCGACGGAAATGCCGTTCGCGGCCAGGTAGTCGTGCACGGTCTGCGCACGACGTGCCGACAGGCCTTCGTTGTACGCGGCCGAGCCGTCGCTGTCCGTGTGGCCGGCGACCTCGAAGCGGATCTGCGGATAACGCTTCAGCGTCGCCACGACTTCGTCGAGGATATCGGTCGCGCCCGGACGCAGACGGTCGGAGTTGGTCTCGAAGTTGACGCCCTCGAGCACGTACTCGCCCTCGAGTTCGCAGCCGCGGTTGTGGACCGGCGTGCCGGCAGGCGTGCCGGGGCACTCGTCGAGCCTATCGACGACGCCGTCGCCGTCGCTGTCGAGTTCGCAGCCGTTCGCGTCGACCTTGGCACCGCGCGGCGTGTTCGGGCACTTGTCCTTGTCGTCGCTGACGCCGTCGCCGTCGCTGTCCAGCGGACAGCCGTTGGCGTCGACGCTGGTGCCGCGAGGCGTATTCGGGCAGCGATCCTTCGAATCCTTGACGCCGTCGCCGTCGCTGTCGAGCTCGCAGCCGAACGCATCGACCGACGCGCCCGCAGGCGTGTTCGGGCAGCGATCCATCGAGTCGCTGACGCCGTCGCCGTCGGTATCGACCCATTTCGGCGCGCCCGCGCCGAACGGAAGGTGCAGACCGACGCTGAAGAAGTCGTCCGTCAGGCTCGACCTCGCGGTCTTGTCGGTGCGCCGGCGCCACTCGCCGCGCAGCGACACGTTGGTCTCGAACAGATCGAGATAGAAGCCGAGGCCGGCAGACAGCATCGCACCTTCCTCGTCGGGCAGGCCGACCGGATCAACGTTCAGATAGCCGGCGCCACCGAAGAAATACGGGCTGAAGCGCTCATCGCGCATCATCACGTACTGCACATCGAGGCCGATGCCGCCCATGTTGATATCCGGGTTGCCCTGACCGCGGCCGGCCATGTAGATCAGCTCGAAATTCCAGCGCTCGTTCATCGCGCGGCCGAAGCCGATCTGGCCACCGTTGATACCGTCTTCGATGTTGCGGTCCTTGTCGTCATCGACGTAGGAACCCATCACCGAGAAGTATCCCTGACCTTCAGAAGCATCCGCGAAGGCATCCCCCGCCAACGACAATGCGGCCGTTGCGGCCGCAACTACGCAGATGAAAGCTCTCATATTTTGAACCTCGTTTGGATTAATCCGGGGCCGTAGGGCCTGCAAATTGCGGCGATTCTAACACCTGCGTCGGCACCGTGCGCGCCCATTCGCCGCCGCGGAGCGCCTCATTTTCGCGCCGCACGGCCGAGCGGCGAGGCGGCGTGTTGACGCCGCCGCACGCGGCCCGCAAAATCGGCGGTCAACGCCACGAGCGGCCGCCAGGCCCTCTCGGACACCCAAAATCAGCGAAGAATTCGGGGAGATCTCATGAGTGTCGCAAAGAACGTCGAGCTGTCCGCAGCCTCGAAGAAGAGCTTCGAGGACGCGATCAGGAAGGGCATCAAAAAGGCTGCCGAGTCGATCAACAGCATCGAAAGCGCCTGGATCAAGGAGCAGAAAGTCGTGGTCAAGGGAGACGAGGTCGACGAGTACCGCGTCACGATGAAGATTACGTTCATCGTCAAGTAAGCGCTGCCGAAACATCGCAACGAATCAACACCGACAGGAGAAAGTAATGCCAGGCAAGTTTGAAGTCTATAAAGACAAGGCCGGGGAATTCCGATTTCGTCTGAGAGCCAGCAACGGCGAGAACATCCTCGGCAGCGAGGGCTACTCCAAGAAAGCCAGCTGCATGAACGGCATCGAGTCTGTGAAAAAGAACTCCCAGAATCCGGACCGTTTCGTGAAAAAAGAGACGCCGTCCGGCAAGTTCCGATTCAATCTGACGGCATCGAATGGTCAGACGATTGCGACCAGCCAGAACTATAGCTCCGAGTCCGGCTGCCGCAGCGGCATGAAGAGCGTCGCGAAAAACGCGGCGGACGCGACGATCGACGATCAGACCTGACGACGCCTCGCCGCATTTGACAATAAGCACCGAGCGCGGCGCCCGCTGTCAACGGCGGGCGCC
>JBFGFX010000280.1:0-3984 GCA_041579335.1 Woeseiaceae bacterium
CACAAGCGCGGCACCGGGGGGTCCTCGGGGGTCGCGTTTCTGAAGAGGGCGCTGGAGATCGAGATCTTTCCCGAGCTCATCCGGGTGAGAACAGAGATCGGCTCGGGCTGACGCCGCGCGGCGTCGGCTGACCGCTACGGATCCTCGTGCGGCTTCGCGAACAGCTGCGATTTCGCGTACAGCTTGTCGATGACCCGATCGAGTACCTCGATCTCTTCTTCGGTGATGTCTTCCAAGAGGTCGGCTTCCATCTGCAGCGCCAGCGGAGCGATTTCGTCGTGAACGCCGCGGCCTTTTTCCGACAGATTCAGGATCGAGCGACGCCGGTCCGCGTCGGCGAACTTGCGGTCGATGACGCCGCTCTTGATCAGCTTGGTCACCGCCCGGCTGACCGCCACCTTGTCCATGACGGTACGCTCCGCGACCTCCACGGCCGATAGGTCGGGGAATCGCCCGACGATCGCAATGACCCGCCATTCGGGTATCGAGACACCGAAGCGCCGTTCATAGACGCTGGCAATGGAGTGGCTCACGGAGTGGGACAGGATCGCCACACGGTAAGGCAGGAAGTTCTCGAGGATCAGTTCTTTGCTCATGGCGTATCCGGGTTCCACGGCGCATCCCAACAACAATAATATCAATGATACGTTGCGCGCAACGACCGGCGATTACTGCCGCCGCCGGCCGTGCGTTCCGATTGGCGAAACCGCAAGAAACCGCGTCAGGACAGATGCGGAGCGTGCAGATACGCTTCCGACTGCATCTCGATCAGGCGACTGCGCGCGCGTTCGAACTCGAACCGGAGTCGGCTGCCTTGATACAGTCGATCGACGCCGGCGTGCGCCGAAAGGATCAGTTTCACGCGACGATCGTAGAACTCGTCCACGAGCGCGATGAAACGCCTCGCCGCATTTTCGTGCTGCGGCGTTAGCACGGGCACGTCGGAGAGAATCACGGTCTGATAGCAGCGCGCGATTTCGACGTAGTCGTGCTGGCTGCGCGGGCCCCCGCAGAGCTCCTCGAACTCGAACCAGACTACCCCTTTGGCGCAGCGCACGGTCCGGATCGGTCGGCCGAGAACGTCGAGCACCCGGTCGCGCTCGGTAGCGCCGGGCGCAATGCGACAAAAGTAATCGGTAAGGCGCTGCCGCGCGTGATGCTCCGTCGCGGACAGGTAGGTACCAGCCTGCTCGAGCAGCCGCAGGCGATAGTCCGGGCCGCTGGAGAGCTCGATCACGTCGGTGTGCAATTCGAGCGAGCGAATCGCCGGTAGGAATCGCTCTCGCTGCAGGCCGTCGCGATACAGATCGGAAGGCGCCACGTTGGAGGTCGCGATCAAGGTCACGCCGCGATCGAATAGGCCGTCGAGCAGTCGGCCGAGTATCATGGCGTCGCCGATATCGCTGACGAAGAACTCGTCGAAGCAAAGCACGCACGCTTCTTCGGCAAGGGCGGCGGCCACCCGGTCGAGCGGGTCGGCGACGTCGACGAGCGACTTTAGGCGCGTTTGAATCTCGCCCATCATGCGGTGAAAGTGAATGCGCTTTTTGCTGCGAATCGGCAGCGTCGAGAAGAAGAGATCCATGAGGAACGTCTTGCCGCGACCGACGCCGCCCCAAAGATAGAGACCGCGTATCGGGGTGCGCGATGATCTTCTGCAAATCCGCTGCAGCCAGGCCGGGCGCCTGTCGGCCGCGCCGCGGAGACGCCGCTCGAGGTCCGCCAGCTTCGCGACGATGGCGCGCTGCGCCTCGTCGTCGAGCAGACCTTCTGTTGCCGCATACGCAGCCTCGATGTTGGAGCTGGGGGTCGACTGAAGCAAGCTTGATGCTGCGTAACGCTGTCAGTACGCCGGCTCGAAGTGTCCGCGGCGCAGCCGGATCACTTCGGCTGCATGCGGATTGCGCCGTCGACGCGGATCGTCTCGCCGTTGATCATGGCGTTGCCGTAAATGAATGCGACGACGTCGGCATATTCCTCGGGACGACCGAGTCGCGGCGGGAAAGGCACCTGCCTGCCCAAGGACTCCTGCAATTCGTCGGACATGCCCGCGACCATCGGAGTCCGAAAGATGCCGGGCGCGATCGTGTTGACGCGAATGCCGATGCGAGCAAACTCGCGCGCCAGCGGCAGGGTCATGCCGACCACACCGCCCTTGGACGCGGAATACGCCGCCTGTCCGATTTGTCCTTCGAATGCGGCGATCGACGCGGTGCTCACGATTACGCCGCGTTCACCGTCATCGTTCGGGGTATTGCCCTGCATCACGTTGGCCGCTTCCTTCGCGATCAGGAAGGAACCGATCAAGTTGACGGCGACGGTCTGAGCGAAGAACTCGCCCGGCATCGGCCCGTCTCGGCCCAGTGCGCGGGCTGCGCCGATCACGCCGGCGCAGTTGACCGCCAGCGTAATTCCGCCCATGAAGTCCCGCGCCGAGGCTACGGCGCTTCGCACCTCGTGCTCGTCGGCCACGTTCGTCCGGATGAAGGTTGCGCGTTCGCCCAACTCGGCGGCGCTGGCCGCACCCTGTTCCTCGTTGACGTCGAGCAGGGCCGCCTGGCCGCCGGCCTCCACGACGCGCCGCGCGGTTGCAAGTCCCAGTCCCGAGGCGCCGCCGCTCACGACGGCCTGCGCAGTCCCCAAATGCATAGCTCCCCCTTTGGCTATTGCCGTACTACTCGCCGCGAGCCTCGACCGCCACCGCGACCGCCTCGCCGCCGCCGATGCACAGCGTCGCGATGCCGCGGCCGCCGCCGCGCTGTCGGAGCGCGTGGATCAGGGTGACGAGGATGCGCGCGCCCGAGGCGCCGATCGGATGACCGAGCGCGCAGGCGCCGCCGTTCACGTTGACCCGCTCGTGCGGAACGCCGACGTCGTGCATCGCCGCCATCGTCACGCAGGCGAATGCTTCGTTGATCTCGTACAGGTCGACCTGATCCGCGTCGAGGCCGAGCTGGGCGAGCAGCGCCTTGATCGCGAACACCGGGGCGGTCGTGAACCACTCGGGTTCCTGGGCGTGCCCAGAGTGGCCGATGATCGTGGCGAGCGGCTCGATGCCGCGATTTTCGGTCTCGGTGTCGCTCACGAGCACGAGTGATGCGGCGCCGTCCGAGATCGACGACGAGCTCGCTGCGGTGACCGTGCCGTCCTTCGCGAACGCCGGTTTCAGGGTCGGAATCTTCTCCACGCTGGCCTTTTGCGGCGTCTCGTCCGTCCCGACGTCGATCTGCCCCTTGCGTGTCGTCACGGTCACCGGCGTAATCTCCGCGTCGAAGCGACCCGTCGCGGCCGCCTGTTGCGCACGCTCGACCGAGGTGATGGTGAATTCATCTTGCTGCTGCCTGCTGAACCCGTATTTCGCGGCGGTCGCTTCGGCGAAGTGCCCCATCATGTTGCCGTCGAACGGGCTTTGCAGGCCATCGTAGAACATGTGGTCCAGCGCTTCCTGGTGTCCCATCCGATAGCCTTGGCGCGCTTTGGGCAGCAGATACGGCGCGTTGCTCATCGACTCCATGCCGCCGGCGAGCACGACCGAGGCGCTGCCGGCGCGGATGAGATCGTGGCCCAGCATCACGGTCTTCATGCCGGAGCCGCAGACCTTGTTGACCGTCGTGCACGGCACCCCGGTGGGTACGCCGGCCGCCATCGCCGCCTGCCGCGCCGGTGCCTGTCCGAGCCCCGCGGGCAGCACGCAGCCCAACAGCACCTCGTCGATCGCGGCAGGATCCAAGCGAGCGTCTGCGATCGCGGCCCGGGACGCCGCTGCCGACAGGTCGGTGGCGCTCACGGCGCCAAGGCTGCCCTGGAAGGCGCCGAGCGGCGTGCGGCGCGCGGCGATGACGTGGACGTTGTGCTGGCTCATGACGGCGTACGGGGAGAAAGTGCCGTACTTTGGCGTATCTGCACGCCCCCGGCAATACGCATCCGCATCAGCTGCGGTCCGCGGCCAACAGATCCGGCTCGTCGAGTACCTTGAGAATCTGC
>JBFGFX010000281.1:0-3954 GCA_041579335.1 Woeseiaceae bacterium
CTCGCTCTCGGTTCGAGTTTGATGGCGCTCGGTGTGCTTTACATAACCGCTGACGAGTTCATGCCGTACCATGCCGCGGCCATTCAGACCGGTTGGATGGAACTGGGTGCAAACTATCAGTATCTGATTCTTGGACTCTTGCAAGCGCTCGGTGGGGGAGCTCTCATCGCCGGCTTTGCCACGACTTATATGGCTGTCGGGGCAATACGGAAGTCTGTGAAGCCGTTCCGCGTACTTTTGCCCGTCGTCGCGACCGGCTATACGATTCTGCTCTGTTACGCGACCTACACGGTGCAGGCGAACACGCCCGGCAATCCTCCGTTGCTATTGTCGGCGATCGGAGCGGTGGTGGCGATGGCGGCGTCTTGCCTTCTCGTATACTCGAGCCATAACGTGAGAAACGGTACCGACGGCTGAATGCTCGAGTTCAGCAGACTCTCGAGGGAGCAACTGAAATGATATTGGCGCCACGGAGGCGGTCCTGTTCGAGCCAGAAAAAAAGCCCTCTTCAGGGGGCCAGTTTTTTTGGTGCCGAGAAGAGGACTTGAACCCAGCTCGGAGGAGCATTCACGCAATCGCGTGCGACATGAATTCGACTTCAGTCGGACAGCCCTCAAAGCCAGCTTCTCGATGTAGTTTCGGGGAACCCACGGCGATGATATTGGCACCATGGAGGGGGTCCTGTTCGAGCCAAAAAAAACGGCCCCCTTCAGGGGGCCAGTTTTTTTGGTGCCGAGAAGAGGACTTGAACCTCCACGGGGCTATGCCCCACTAGCACCTGAAGCTAGCGCGTCTACCAATTCCGCCACCTCGGCAGCGATGAACCGCGTATAGTGCGACTCTCGTGGGAGGCGCACTGTACTGAAATGTGCGCCGATCTGTCAATTTCAACGCCGCTCGAAAGCTGGAGTTTCATCATTTGTCCAGACGAACAAAGGCCCCGCCAAAAAAAGCCGCACGAAGGGCCGCCACCAAGAAAGCGACGGGCCGTTATCGGCATCCGATTCCCGACAGGAACGCACTCTTGGATCATCTGCGTGAGGCCGGTCAGCCCGAGACGCCCGATGCGATCCTCGAAGCCTTCGGTCTTAAGGCCAAGAAGGTTCGGGCAAAGGTCCTGGACCGCCTCAATGGCATGGTGCGCGCCGGTCAGCTCATTCGTAATCGGGGCGGGGATTTCTGCCTAGCCGAGAAGCTCGACCTGGTATTCGGCACGATCCGAGGGCATCCGGACGGCTTCGGCTTCGTGCTGCCCGACGACGGCAGCGAACGACTCTATCTCGGCCCCCGCGAGATGCGTTCCCTGATCGACGGTGACCGAGTCGCGGCCAAAGCCGAAGGCCGCGATCGGCGCGACCGGCCCTACGGCCGCGTCGTCGAGATACTGGAGCGCGGCACGCAGGAAATCGCGGGGCAATTCATCCGCGAACGCGGTATCGGGTTGGTTATCCCGGACAATCCGAAGATCGCCCATCGAATCTTGATTCCCAAGGGCGAGGCCGGTTCGGCAAAGCCCGGCCAGATCGTCGTCGCGCGCATCCTCGACTATCCCAGCCAGTGGGAGCAGCCGACAGGCACCATCGTGCGAATCCTCGGGGACCCGAGCACGAAGGGCATTGCGACGGACGTGGCGATCCACGCGCACGGCATTCCGACGGAGTGGCCGGCGGCGACGCGCGACGCCGCCGCGAGCTTCGGTCGCACGGTTCCGACCGCCGCCAAGCGGGGACGCGAAGACCTGCGCGACGCCGATCTAGTTACGATCGACGGGCAGGATGCGCGCGATTTCGACGACGCGGTGTACTGCGAGCGTTCCGGTGACGGCTGGCGCCTGCTCGTCGCAATCGCGGACGTCGCACATTACGTCGACGTCGGGTCGCCGCTCGACAATGAAGCGATCAAGCGCGGCACGTCTGTTTACTTTCCCGATCGCGTCGTGCCGATGCTGCCGGAAGCGCTCTCGAACGGTCTCTGCTCGCTGAATCCCAAAGTGGACCGCCTGTGCATGGTTTGCGACATGCGAATCGGTGCGAACGGCAAAGTCAAGGGATCGCGCTTCTACGAGGCGGTCATGCGTTCCCAGGCGCGGTTGACCTACGGGCGCGTCAACGTGTTTCTGGAAGGACGGCGCGGGCACGGTATTCCGGACACGCTGCACAACGCGCTGCGCGACCTCCACGGGCTCTACCGTGCATTCGCGCGTGCGCGGCAGAGACGCGGCGCGATAGAGCTCGACATCCCGCAGACGAAGATCAAGCTCGACAAGAAAGGCGCGGTCATCGATATCGCGGCGGTTCCGCGAAACGATGCGCAGCGCCTGATCGAGGAGTGCATGATCGCGGCGAACGTGCAGGCGGCGACATTCCTTCGGCGGCATAAGATCCAAGGACTCTATCGCGTGCACGCCCGACCCGATCCGGAGAGCTTCGGTGAGCTCAGGGAGTACCTGAGTAGCCTGGGTCTCAAAGTGCCGCATCCGGAGCACGTTCAGCCCAAGGACTACAATCGGCTCATGCAGCAGGTCAAAGATCGTGCCGACAGCGCGGCGATATCGATGGCCATGCTGCGCTCGCTGCCGCAGGCCGAGTATTCGCCCGGGAATGTCGGTCATTTCGGCCTCGCGCTCGAGGCCTACGCCCATTTTACGTCGCCGATTCGCCGCTATCCGGATTTGCTCGTCCATCGTGCGATTCGGCACATCATCCGCGGCGGCAAAGCCGGTAACTACGGCTACGCCGCCGATCGTATGGAGCGGCTCGGCGCGATCTGCTCGGCCAGCGAACGGCGCGCGGACGACGCGACACGCGAAGTAGAAGCCTTGCTGAAGTGTCAGTTCATGGAAGACAAAATCGGCGAGCGTTACGACGCCGTCATCACCGGCGTTACGAACTTCGGCGTCTTCGTCCAACTGAGTGACATGCTGGTGGATGGACTCGTGCACGTGTCGAGCCTGGACCACGACTACTACCATTTCGATAATGCCACCCTACAGTTGGTGGGCGAGCGCAACGGTAAGGTCTACCAGTTGGGCGATCGGCTCGCGGTCATCGTGCAACGGGTCGACCTCGAAACCCGGCGTATCGATTTCCGCCTGGCCGACGGCGAAGCGGCCCGTCGCGACCGCCGACGGGGCAAGCGGCGATGAGCAAGGCTCGTTACGTGACCGGGCTGCGCGCGGTCGAGGAGCTATTGAAAGCGCCGGACGGCGGCATCAAGAAGCTCTACGCCGAGTACCAGACAGCCAATCCGCGGGTCGCAGCGCTGGTCGAGGCGGCGCAGGCACGCGGCGTCGAGGTTCAGGCGGCGAACCGGGCCCGATTGGCGCAGCTCAGCGGCGAAACCCGTCATCAGGGCGTGGTGGCGGAAATTCGGCGCTCGACGTTGCTCGACGAGGCGGGGTTGCGGACCTTGGTCGAGGGCCGCCTGACGGCAGAGGCGTCGCCACCGCTCTTGCTCCTGATCCTGGACGGCATTCAGGATCCGCACAACCTCGGCGCATGCCTACGCACGGCCGACGCGGCTGGCGTGGACGCCGTCGTCGTGCCGCGCCACGGTGCGGCGGGGCTCGGGCCGACGGTCAGCAAGGTGGCCGCAGGCGCCGCGGAGAGCCTGCCGTTCGCCCCCCTCACCAACCTCGCCAAAGCGCTTAAGTGGCTGTCCGATTACGGCGTGACCTTGGTGGGCACGAGCGCCGCTGCCGACAAGACGCTGTTCGACTTAGAGCTCTGCGGGCCGATGGCGTTGATCATGGGCAGAGAGCACAGCGGGGTCAGCGCGAAGCTCGCCGCACGCTGCGACGAGCTGGTTCGGCTCCCCATGCGCGGCACGGTCGGGAGCCTCAACGTTTCGGTCGCCACCGGCATCTGCTTGTACGAAATTCTGCGGCAGCGGGACCGCCCGTCAGCGCAATAGGGGTCGAACCGCGATTTTCAGAGTGATCCGGGGGGTGGGCGA
>JBFGFX010000282.1:0-3903 GCA_041579335.1 Woeseiaceae bacterium
GTCTTCGCCTTCATCAACGCCGCATCGCCGCGGCTCTCGACGTTCAGGCGCACGACCGGCTCGGTGTTCGACATGCGGATGTTGAAGCGCCAGTCGTCGAACTCGAAGCTGTAGCCGTCGGTGTCGTCGACGCGCTTTGCGTTGCTCGCGTAGGCGCCGTGAAGCCTATCGAGCGTCGCGGCGGCGTCCTCGACCTCGCGGTTGATCTCGCCGCTAGCGGGATACGCTGCGATGCGTTCACCCACCAAGGAAGAGAGCGGCTTGCCGGTTTTACATAATAGCTGCGCGACGAGCAGCCAAGGGATCATGCCGCTGTCCGCGTAGGAGAAATCGCGGAAGTAGTGATGCGCGCTCATCTCGCCGCCGTAGACGGCGTCGACGGCACGCATCGTCTCTTTCATGAAGGAATGACCCGACTTGCTCTGCACTGCATCTCCGCCCGCTTCGCCCACGATGTCCAGCGTGTTCCAGGTCAGACGCGGGTCGTGCACGATCTTCCCACCCGGGTGGGACGCGAGCAGGCTCTCCGCCAGCAGGCCGACGATGTAATAGCCCTCGATGAAGGCGCCCTGTTCGTCGAACAGGAAGCAGCGATCGAAGTCGCCATCCCAGGCGATGCCCATTGCCGCTCGATGCGTCTTGACCGCATCGATCGTCGGGCGGCGATTCTCGGGCAACATCGGATTCGGGATGCCGTTCGGG
Organism: Woeseiaceae bacterium; assembly: GCA_041579335.1. Lineage (GTDB taxonomy): Bacteria > Pseudomonadota > Gammaproteobacteria > Steroidobacterales > Woeseiaceae > JBFGFX01. Next base: position 703 of record JBFGFX010000282.1, read on the forward strand.
AAGCGGCCGTCGGGCTCGTGGTGGATCTTGACGAATTCGAACGGCAGCCGCTTCTCGAGCCCGTCGATAGCCACGCCGGCCATGCCGTTGCCGGCATTCACCACCAGCTTCAATGGCTCGAGCGCGGCTATGTCCACGTAGCTCAAAATGTGCCCGACGTAATCGTCGAAGACGCTGACCTGCCGGCGCTCGCCGCGTTCGTCACCGGCCTTGCGCGCATCACCCTCGGCGAGGGTCCGAATGTCCTTGAGGCCGGAGTCGGCGCTGATCGGTTTTGCGCTCTCCCGGACGAGCTTCAAGCCATTGTAATCGGCCGGATTGTGGCTCGCCGTGACCATGATGCCGCCGTCGGCGCGGAAGTGCGTGGTCGCGAAATACACCATCTCGGTGCCGCATTCGCCGATATCCAGCACCTCGACGCCCGCGTCGAGCAGGCCGGCGGCGACCGAGTCGGAGAGGGCCGGGCTGGAGAGCCGCATGTCGCGGCCGACGACCACCCGCTTCGCATCGAGGAACTCCGCCGTGGCGTTGCCGATGCGGTAGGCGATGTCGTCGTCCAGCGTCACGCCGATCTGGCCGCGGACGTCGTAGGCTTTGAAGCATTTGATTTCGATAGGCATCTTGTTCTTCTGGACGGTCAAGCGCCGCGGGTCGCTGCGTCTTGCTCACATACTGGCATCCGCCGCGGCAGTGCGCAATCTCTGGTCCGAACGCGCCGCCGCCGCAACCGCGCGGCTCTGATCAGGCGAATCGCTCAGCTCGTCGTGCCGGCGCGCCCGTAGTTGTCCTCGAGACGGACGATATCGTCCTCACCGAGGTAGTCACCACACTGCACTTCGATGATGTGCACCGGCTCGTCGCCGGGGTTCTCGATGCGATGGACCGCACCGATCGGGATGTAGGTGGATTCGTTGACCGTGAGATCGAAAACCTCGTCGTCGCGGGTGATCCTCGCCGTACCGCGTACGACCACCCAGTGTTCGGCGCGCCGCGCATGCTTCTGCAGGGATAGAACGGCGCCGGGCTTCACGATGAGCCGTTTGACCTGAAAGCCGTCATCGCTGTCGATCGAATCGTAGCTTCCCCAAGGCCTAAACACCTGGCGGTGCAGCTTCGGCTCGTCTCGGCCCATGCGCTCCATCTCTTCGACCAGCTTCTTGACGTTCTGGCTCGCGCCGCGCCGCGTGACCAAGACCGAGTCCTTGTCTTCCACGATGACCAGATTCTTGACCCCCACCGCGGTCACGAGGCGGCTGGTGCTTCGAATGTGGGAGTTCGCGCAGTCGAGCGCAAGCACGTCGCCGGAGATCGAATTGTCGTGCTCGTCTTTCTCGCTCACGTCGTGCAGCGCCGACCACGAGCCGACGTCGCTCCATCCGGCGACCAAAGGCACGACGTCGCCACGATCGGTGAGCTCCATCACGGCGTAGTCGATCGAATCGGACGGGCAGCGGGCGAACGCGTCGGGATCCGGACGCACGAAATCGGTATCGGTAGTGGCCTTGGCGAAGCTCTTGCGACTGGCGGCCAGAATGTCCGGCGCGTGCTTTTCGAGCTCCTCGAGATAGACGTCTGCGCGCATCAGGAAGATGCCCGCGTTCCAGAAGAAACGGTTGGTCTCCAGCAGATTGACGGCAGTCTTCTTGTCCGGCTTTTCGACGAACGAGTCGATCGGCGCCGCCACCAACGAGCGCGCATCCGATTCGATGTAGCCGTAGCCGGTCGAGGCGTAGGTCGGCACGACGCCGAAACAGACCAGCCGGCCGTTCTCGGCCGCCTCAGCACCGATCCTGATCGCCTCCAGAAATGCGTCCCGCTCCTGGATCACGTGATCGGCCGGCATGATCAGAATGAGCGGCGACCCCGCCTCTTCCGCGGCGCCCTCGAGGGAGAGCAGCGCCGCCAGCGCCGCGGCCGGCGCCGTGTTGCGGCCGACGGGCTCCAGCACGATCTTAGACACCGAGTCGATGGCTCTAAGCTGCTCCGCCACCAGAAACCGGTGTGCCTCGTTGCAGACGACGATCGGCTCGGCGGCGACGTCGGGGGTGCCCTGAATACGCAGCACGGTGTCCTGCAGCATCGTGCGCTCGCCCGCCAGAGGCAACAGCTGCTTGGGATACGCCGCGCGCGACGCGGGCCACAGTCGGGTGCCTGCCCCTCCGGCGAGTATGACGGGTTGAATGATGGCCATCCCGGTCCGATTCCGTTAGCTCGTGGGCTTAGACTCTACTCGATCCGTCTTGCGCCTGCCGTAGACCTGGTTCTCATTCGCGATGACGTTGCTGCGCCCGATCGCGAAATACTCGAGCCCGAGCCCCGCCAAGATCGCCGGATCGTAGAGATTACGGCCGTCGAAGACGACCGGATCCCGCAGCGCGCGGCGGATTTCTTCGAAGTCCGGGCTGCGGAATTCCTGCCACTCGGTGACGATCGCGAGCGCGTCTGCGCCTTCGAGCGCGTCGTGGGCATTGTCGCAGAGCGTCAGGCTGAGGTGATCGGGATAGAGGCGTTTTGCCGCCGGCATCGCCGCCGGGTCGTAGGCCTGTACCGAAGCGCCGGCGTCCCACAGCGCCTCCATCAGGACGCGGCTGGACGCTTCGCGCATGTCGTCGGTCTTCGGCTTGAACGCAAGACCCCAGAGCGCGAAGCTGCGTCCGCGAAGATCACCGTCGTAGTACGCCGAGATCTTCTCGAACAGGCGCCGCTTCTGCCGATCGTTGACGGCCTCGACCGCGTCCAAGAGCCGGGCCCGATAGCCCAGGTCCTCGGCGGTTCTGGCCAGCGCGCGGACGTCCTTCGGGAAGCAGGAGCCGCCGTAGCCGGCACCCGGATAGATGAAGTGGTAGCCGATGCGCGGGTCCGAGCCGATCCCGACACGGACCTGCTCGATGTCGGCGCCGCAGCGCTCGGCGATGTTGGCGAGCTCGTTCATGAAGCTGATTTTTGTCGCGAGCATGGTGTTCGCGGCGTACTTGGTGAGCTCCGCGGAGCGGATGTCCATGCTGATCAATCGGTCGTGGTTGCGGTTGAACGGCTCGTACAAAGCCCGCAAGAGCTCGGTCGTGCGGGGGTTGTCGGTGCCGACGATGATCCGGTCTGGCTTCATGAAGTCATCGATGGCGCCGCCTTCTTTGAGGAATTCCGGGTTCGAGACGACGTCGAACTCGAGCTCAAGGTCGCGGGCGTTGAGCGCGGCGCGGA
>JBFGFX010000283.1:0-3858 GCA_041579335.1 Woeseiaceae bacterium
CGCCGACATCTGGCTCAAGGAGATGAAGATCGATCCGGCCCGCTTTTCGCGCATGGGCGAGAAGGACAACTTCTGGGCCATGGGCGACACCGGCCCCTGCGGGCCCTGCAGCGAGATTTTTTTCGACCACGGCCCCGAGGTGGCGGGCGGACCACCCGGATCGCCCGACGAGGACGGCGATCGCTACGTCGAGATCTGGAACCTCGTCTTCATGCAGTTCGACCGCTCGGCCGATGGTGAGCTCAAGCCGCTGCCAAAGCCGTCGGTCGACACGGGCATGGGTCTCGAGCGCATCGCTGCCGTCATGCAGGGCGTCCATTCGAACTACGAGATCGACCTGTTCCGGAAACTGATCACCGCGGCAGCCAAAACGCTCGGTGTTGCCAACGACGGATCAAGTTCGTTGAACGTCATCGCCGATCACATCCGTGCCTGCGCATTCCTCGTCACCGACGGCGTGCTCCCGGGCAACGAGGGTCGCGGCTACGTGCTCCGGCGCATCGTTCGCCGCGCGATCCGCCACGGCAAGAAACTCGGCCACGACGGCCTGTTCTTCCACGAACTGGTCGCGCCGCTCGCCGCCGAGATGGGCGCGGCTTACCCGGAGCTGGCGAAAGCCAGGGCGCACGTAGAGAAGGTGCTCAAGAAAGAGGAGCAGCGCTTCGCCGAGACGCTTGATGCCGGCATGGCGATCCTCGAAGACGCGATCGCGAACCTCGACGGCACGGAGATTCCCGGTGACGTCGTCTTCAGGCTCTACGACACCTACGGGTTCCCCGTCGATCTGACGGCAGACATCGCACGCGAGCGCGGGCTGACGGTCGACGAGGCCGGCTTCGAGCAGGCGATGGAGGGACAGCGTGACCGCGCGCGCGCCGCAAGCAAGTTCAGCGCGACGGGCGGCGGCGGTCTCAAGACGGACGCCGAGACAGAATTCCTCGGCTACGAAGGCACCGAGGGCGAGAGCAAGATCGTCGCGCTCTTCGCGGAAGGCAGGCCGGTCGAGAAGCTCGGCGCGGGCGATCCGGGCGCGGTCATCCTCTCCGAAACGCCGTTTTATGCCGAGAGCGGCGGACAGATCGGCGACACCGGCGTACTCGTCGCCGGCAAGCATCGCTTCGCGGTCAGCGACACGCAGAAGAGCGGCAATGCCAACGTGCACTACGGTAGCGTCGAGTCCGGCGCGTTCCGCGTGGGTGACAAGGTCGAGGCGCGGGTCGATGCCGCGCGCCGCCAGGCGATCCGGCTCAATCACTCGGCGACCCACCTGATGCATGCGGCGCTCAGGAAGGTGCTGGGCGAGCACGTGCAGCAAAAAGGCTCACTCGTTGCGCCGGACCGTTTGCGCTTCGATTTCTCGCACTACGAGCCCGTGACGCCAGGGCAGCTCGAAGAGATCGAGAACCTGGTCAACGCCGAGATCCGGCGCAACGTCGCCGCCGACACGCAGCTCATGACCTACGACGATGCAATGGCGTCCGGTGCGATCGCGCTGTTCGGCGAGAAGTACGGCGACAAGGTTCGCGTGCTCAACTTCGGCGATTTCTCCGTGGAGCTCTGCGGCGGTACGCATGTCGACCGCACGGGGGACATCGGGGTCTTCAAGATCACCTCCGAGAGCGGTATCGCCTCCGGCGTGCGCCGCATCGAGGCCGTGACCGGGGAGGGTGCGCTCGACTGGCTCGATGCGCGCGAGCGGACGCTCTCCGAGATCGCCGGGCTTCTGAAAGCGCAGCCCGAACAGGCGTCAGCCAAGGTGGAACAGCTCTTGAGGCGTAACCGCGAACTCGAGAAGGAACTTGCCGCGGCAACGCAGGCACTGGTCACGGGCGCCGCGGGCGACCGGACCGAGAAGATCGAGGAAATCGCCGGCATCAAGGTGCTGGCAACGCGCATCGACGGCGCCGACGCGAAGACACTCCGCGACGCGGTCGATCGTTACAAGGACAAGCTGGGCAACGCGATCGTCGTGCTGGGTTCCGTCGATGACGGCATCGTGCGGCTGGCGGCGGGCGTCACCAAGAACAACACCGACCGCATCAAGGCCGGCGACCTGATCAAGCCCGTGGCCGAGCAGGTCGGCGGCCGCGGCGGCGGCCGGCCCGACTTCGCCCAGGCCGGCGGCAACAACCCGGCCGCGCTCGACGAGGCGCTGCGTTCCGTGCCGGGGTGGGTTGCCGCCCAGCTCGGCTGAGCGGCAACCGCAATTCCCTAGTTACTGATGATCCTGAGCTCGACGCGGCGGTTGCGCGCGCGACCGTCGGCGGTCGCGTTATCCGCGACGGGATCGGCTTCGCCGTAACCTCGTGCCGTGAGCTGCGACGCCGGGACGCCGGCGTTGATCAGGTAGTCGCGCACCGTGTAGGCCCGGCGCTCCGACAGCCCCTGGTTGTAGTCGGCCGCACCCTGGCTGTCCGTGTGGCCCGCGACTTCGACCCGCAGATCCGGGTACTTCTTCAGCGTCGCGGCCGCATCGCCGAGAACGCCGTCGGCACCCGGCAGCAGCCGATCCGAATCGTGCCGGAAGTTGACGCCCGGCAGCTCGATGACGTCCCGGATCTCGCAGCCGTTGACGTCGACGCGCACGCCCGCTCGCGTGTTGGGGCACTTGTCGAGCCGGTTCACGACACCGTCCTTGTCGTCGTCGAGTTCGCAGCCGCGTGAGTCGACGGCAGCGCCGCGGAACGTGTTCGGGCACTCATCTATCGCGTCGGCAACGCCATCGCCGTCGCTGTCGAGCGGACAGCCGTTCGCATCGACGCGGTAGCCGGCCGGCGTGTTCGGGCAGCGATCGCGGCTGTCGGGCACGCCGTCGCCGTCGCTGTCCGGGTCGGGTGGCGGTGCCGGCGGTGGTGGTGGCTCCGACCGCCCGAGCGCCAGGGTGATACCCAACGTTGTCAGGCGATCGTCGAACCTGAATGAGCTTTGGTTTGCATCGCGCAGTCGGTGTTCCAGCTGCAGCGCAAAGGGGCTGTCGCCGAACCGGTAACTGAGCCCGATGCCCGCCGTGAAGAACCCCTGCTGGTCATTGTCGTAGACCTTGGAGTCGACATCGAGTAGGCCGAGACCCAGCCGCAAATAGGGTGCCAGGCGGCGACTGCGGTCGGCCGTGAAAATGCCGCTGATGCCGAGCTCGAGCATGTCGGCGTTATCGATACCCTGCAGCCGATGCGTGCCGAGCAAGGCTTCGATTGCTATGCGATCTGTAAAGAAATGCCCGAACGCAAGCTGCCCGCCGGTGATCTCGTCGTCGAGCTGCCGGTCCTTGCCATCGTCGGTATAAACGATGGCCGGCGCCAGATAGCTGTCCTGCGCCGACGCGTCGGCAGTCCAGGCCGTGGCCGCGATGACCACCAGGGCGGTGATCGTGAGAATTTTGGTCATGATTGACTCCTAACTGTCTGCCGGGCGCGAACGACTGTTCGCGACGCCGGTCCGGTTCCGGGCCGTATTGTGCGATTTAGCGCGCTCCGGCGCAATTGGATTCCGTGGTGTGCGCGTAGTCGCGACAAGCAAAAAGCCGGCCAAACGACCCGCTGCGCGCGTGTCGCGGTACGCGACCCGTCCCCAAAGCCACTTTTTTCGCCTTTCAACAGGAAAATCGTCTACTATTACAGGGCTTTACAGACGTACGACGCGTGACAAGAAAAGGGGCGGAGCCCCGAGAAAAGGGCAGGAGTAGGAAGTCATGCTTATTCTGACGCGACGCGCTGGAGAGACGGTCATGATCGGGAGCGATATTACGATCACCGTCCTGGGGGTCAAAGGGAATCAGGTACGCATCGGGATCAATGCCCCGAAAGACGTCGCTGTGCACCGCGAAGAGATCTACGAGCGAATCCAGAGTGAGAAGGCCTC
>JBFGFX010000284.1:0-3833 GCA_041579335.1 Woeseiaceae bacterium
CGACCATTGCTATCCACTCCACCTATAGGAGCCCGCCCTGGCGGGCGACGATCTGCACAACCTTAGCGAGCATCGATGTTCGGCCAGAGCCGATTGCGCAGCTTCACGGGATCGGTCAGCACCTGGCGGCGCGCGGCGCCGACTTCGGCTCCGTCGAGCGGCCGGAAGTCCTCGGGCAGCGTGTCCCGGTTGAATTTCTCGAGCAGCCAGTTGACGACCGCGGCGAGTGCGGCATCGCTCAACGGCGCCTGGGCCGCGCCCGGCACGCGGACGACGTAGTCGCGGCCTTCTTTCGTCTGCACCATGACGCCCAGCGGGCCGACTAGAGTCGGCACTTCTGGGGGTAGACCGCTGCCGTCCGGCATGTGGCAGCCGGAGCAGTGCAGGAGATAGTCGCGGTACGGGTCGGCGAGCATCGCCGGCGCGCCGGCCACCGACGCGACCACGAAGACAGCGAGCCAGCGCATCGCGGCTTATCCGGGTGTGCTCCCGGCCTCGCCGAGCACGACGCCAACCGTGCAGTGGTAGGCGCGGCTTTCGGTGCCGAAGCACCACAGCACGCTCGAGCTCTTGCTCGGGTAGTACACGGGCCGTTCGCGCTCGGTGTTGTGACACCAGCAGCGCTCGCAGCTCGACTTGCCGCAGCAGTCGTTGTAGGAGATCAGGTAGTCGACGTCGTCGACCGGATTCTTGCAGGTGCCGACCCAGGTAATCGGCGACGGCTCGGCGCCGGGCGGGCAGCTGTTTTCGGTGCCGCCGCAGCAGGAGCACAGGAACCCACCGAGCGCGCAATAGCGCCAGTACTCACAGGTCTGAGGATCGCCCAATTCGGTCACCTGCTCGGCGGCGAACGGGCGCGCGACGGGCAACAGCGGTAGCGCCGCGGCGCCCGCGATCATCGTGCCGAGCTTCGAGAGGAAGCTGCGGCGCGAGGTCGATCGAGCCAGACGACGGCTGCCCCGATTCGCCGTCGTATCGAGCCACTCGAGGCTCTTGCCGATGCTGTCGTCGATGAGGCGCTCCAATTTCATATCGCTTGTTCCTTTGACGGCTCCTCCGCCTCGTTCACGAGTTTCACGTAGTCCTGAATCGTCGCAATCCCGCTATCCATCGATTCGACCAGGCTCTCGAGGTGCTCGCGGGTGTTTACGAGGCCTTTGCTTTCGAGCGTGCCGTCGGCGCCGATCAGGATCGCGAACGGCAGCTTGCTGACGGCATAGGTCATGCCGAAGGACTGTGAGATCACGTAGGGGTAAGACTCGATGCCGAGATCGTGCACGTACTTCTGGTGCTGCTCCGGTTTGTCGCCGTCGCTCGCGAACACCAGCCGCAGTCGCTCGTCGCTCGCCATCGAAACCGCGGTCGGCACGAGCGATTTGCAGACCGGACAGGTCGGCGAGATCCACAGCACCAGCGTGGCGAGTCCGTCGTCGTTCTTGCCGCCCAGCGTCACCTGGCCGCCGTTCAGGTTCGGCAGCGCCGTTGCGTCCGTGAGCTCACCGACCTTCGGTCCGCTCGTCGGCATCAGGGCCCCGGCCGGCGCTACGCGCTCGTGCAGTATGCCGACCTGGCGCGCGAGCGCGAGGACCACGAGCGCGAGGAAGATGACGAGCACCCAGAGAACGATGTTCGATACGAGCAGCGTCTCAGTCACGCGGCCTTCTCCATGATCGGATGGCGGAGCCGTTCTTTAACAACTGCGACGCGCCGAGATACAGGAGCGTCGAGGCCACCAGCGCCGCCATGACCGTCAGCCAGTCGAGCGCGCCGAGCTCACGCGCGGATGGCGGCGCCAATGCCGTCAATGCGGCGGCGATCAAGAGAACGTTGCGCAGGACGAGCCACCACGACAACGGTTCGTCTTCCGCATGCGATCGCCCGAAGCCGCAGCCGCAAGAGATGTGCACCCGGCCTCGTGTGAGATTGATCGCCATTGCGACAGCGTAAACCGTAAAGAGCGCCGCGGTCGCGACGGCAACGATCGGTCTTGCCATGCCTGCGAGCCAAGCGATTGCGAGACTCGACTCGAGTAGCGTGACGAGAATCGCCGCCGTCGGCACCAGGAATCCGGGAACGAGCTGATAGTCGCCCAATATGGCGCGGAACGTCGTAAACGCAGAGGCTTTGTGCCACGCCGCGCCGAGCAGCAGCACGCCGAGGGCGAGCGATATCGTCATTGTGATCAGCGGGTCAATCATAGTGCGACAGCGTCTGCAGGAGGCCGGGCCCGGGGCCCGGTTCCTCGATGGTCCGCAGATGGCGGAGTCGGTGACCGTCATAGATGTGCAGCTTATTCTCCTCATCGAAGAGGTATAGTTTGGGTTCCTCTTCCTGACTCGACAGGACGTGCGTGACGGCGACTTCGAGCGGCAGGCGCGCGGCGCGGCTCTTGCGCGCGAGGTCGACTACCCACAGCTCGGTGCCCGGTTCATGGTGTGTATCGACCTCCCCCTGATGCATCAGCGCATACAGCAAAGTCGAGTTCCGGTGCACCGCGAACGGCTGTCGACCGCCCGGCCGCCATTTTTCTTCTTTGTCCTCATCGGTGAGCAGCGACCAGGGATCGTCGACGTCGATACGACGGCCGTCGACCGCGACCTCGTAAACGAGCCCCTCGTGCGAGATCAATACCCAGCCGTCATCGGTACGAACCGGTTTGTCGTAAACCGGATCTTCCTCGACGACGAAGAAGGAATCGGTCCGCACGCGATTCGATTCCGCCCCGTTCTGGTCGAGCTCGATGAGCTGCAGCCGGCCGTCGCCGCAGATCATCATGAAACTGCGCTCGCCGCTCGGCATGATGATCGCGCAGCCCGGTGTCGATATCTCGCCGTCGAACTCACGGTCGACCACGTCGACGACGCTGACTGACTGCGCCGGGGTCATGTTGAATATCACGATGTGGCGTTGATCATCGAGCAGGCCGATATGATGACGGAAATCGAGCGCCCCGGTCTTGTCGGGAATATCGATCTCCGCCTTCGTCGTCAGGTTCGCCATATCGACTACGGTCAATACGTCGGTGCGCTCGCCGACCACGCCGCGCGAGTACCAGGAATCGGTGTGATAAGCCTCGTTGCGCGATAAGAGCGTCACGACCGCCGGCGTATAGAATTCATGCGAGATCAGGCCCTGCATTTCACCGGTGTCGCCATCGAAGATGCGGGTGCCGTTGCCGCTCTTGATGAGAAACCAGCTCGAAGACGGCGTTGGCAGCTCTGTGCTCGAAATGGTCTCAGGCGCGAGCTGCGCATGCGTGGACAAGGCGACGAGACCGAGGGACAGGATTGCGAAACGGGTAACGCGCATTTCTTGTTATCCTCCGTTGCCGGTATTGAGCGCTCGTCGAATTTCTGTGCCGGAGTATAGCCGGAATCGAGCGGCGGTTGGTCGCGAGTTCGCGCCACTCGTGACAGTCGGCACGACGGCGCGTAAAACGGTGGCTCGAGAGCTGATGGTCAAGAAAGTGACGTTCTTGCTGGCGGCCGGACTGATCGTTCTGTTGATCCTGTTCGAGGTCCGCGTCGATCCGCAGTTTGCGCTGCCGCAGACGATCGAGCGAACCGACGACGAGCAGGAGGCGCGCTACCGCGCGTGCGTCGCCGAGCGAGACCGCGTCATTCACGCCGAGACCTTCGCCAGGATCGATAACCCGGATGTGCAGCGCGAGGTCCTGTCGACCCGCAAGGATCAGGCGGCAAAAGAATGCCGCGATGCATTCCCCGAACGTACGGTTACGGCAGACGAGCCGTTCCGCTTCAATCTGGTCGATCTCGAGTTCCGTTTCTGAAGACGATAGTGCGCCAGAGGAGTAGGATAAGGTCCATCGCACC
>JBFGFX010000285.1:0-3818 GCA_041579335.1 Woeseiaceae bacterium
CACGACATGCCGCTTTCGTCCGCCTATCGCTGGCAGGACGAGATCGTCGAGTACATGGAGCCCGCGCTCGGTCCGGTGGTCGGCTACAAGACCGGCGGCCACGATTCGGGCCCGGGCTTCGCGTACTTCCCGATCGGCGGCGTCCGCGGCGCGATCCTCGAGGGCATGGTGGTGCCGAGCGGGACCTCGATCACGCTCGATCAGACGCGGCGCGGCTTTCTGGAGGCGGACTTTGCGTTCCGGGTCGGCAGTGAATCGATCAACACGGCGCTCACGGATCTCGAGATACTCGCCGGGCTCGACGCGATCATTCCGTTCGCCGAGGTACCCGATCCGTATTACGAGGAGGGCATGCGCACCATCAACGGCACGATAGCCGCGAACATGGGCAGCCGGCTCTCGTTCGTCGGCGAGCCGGTGATGCTGCAGCCGACCGTAGCATGGTTGGAGCGGATCAACAGCTTCACTTTTGCCGTGCACGACGAGCACGGCACCGAGATCCAACGCGGTCAGATCGACGGCTGGTATCGGCCGCTCGACGTCGTGCGCTGGCTCAGGGACAGCTTGCGGGAATCGGGCAAGCGGCTCGAAGTCGGTCACCTGCTGTCGCTCGGCAACATCGGCATCATCCGCCAGCTGCACGAGGGATCACCGCGCGGGCCCGCGTACACGAGCGACGAGTTTACGCTGAGCTACTCTGGGCTGGGTGACGCGCCGGCGAGCGTGACGATTCGCGTCGATCGCTCCCACTGAACTTTCGTGTGCCGGTAGAATCGGAACTCACATCCGGCGGCCAAGGACTCTCGCGGTATGACCATGCTCAAACGCCTTCCGAAATGGACCCTGACGCTGGCCCTTGCCCTGCTCCTTCCGCTGGGCGCCGCGCTTGCGCATCACGGCTGGGGCGGCTACAGGTCGGACATCGAGATCAGGCTGACCGTCACGGCGCTCAAGCTCGGCAATCCGCACGACCGGCTGATCGCGACCGACACGGACGGCCGCGAATGGAACCTGCTCCTAGCGCCGCCGGCGCGCAACCGGCGCTTCGGCTTCAATGAGGAATCCTTGAGCGTCGGCGACGAGATCGAGTTGTTCGGCGCCAAGCATCCGAAGCGCCTCGAGATAAAGGTGCACTGCATCTTCTTAGGCGGCGAGCCCGTCTATACCTACCGCTACAACAGCGGCACCAGCAGCCTTGCCCGACGCGGCCTAAAAGAGCGCTGCTGACCCTCAACATCGCTCCCTTTGTGCATGCCAATGCGATAGGCGTTGCGTGTATCATGCGGCGAGAGCGATGCCGCCCGGTCATGGGCCGCTGTTTTCATTGAGGAGAATTCGATGCGCTTTCGCAGTAAGCAGATACACGCCGGCGTAACGCCCGACCCGACCACCGGCGCGATCTTGACGCCGATCTATCAGTCGACCACGTTCGTGCAGGAGTCCGTGGATTCCTACCTCGCGAAGGGCTACTCGTATTCCCGCTCCGGCAACCCGACCGTGCGTGCGCTGGAGACGAAGCTGGCCGAGCTCGAGGGCGGCGCGGACGCGACCTGCTACGGCACCGGCATGTCCGCGATCACCTGCACGATGCTGGCTTTCTTGAACGCGGGCGATCATGCCGTGATCTCCGACGTGGCGTACGGCGGCACCTATCGGCTCTGTACCCAGGTGCTGAACCGCTTCGGCGTCGAGTTCTCGTTCGCGGACACGTCGGACCCTGGCAACGTGCAGTCGCACATCAAGGACAACACCCGGCTGTTCCTGACCGAGACGCCGGCGAATCCGACCATGAAGCTGTCGGACATCGCCGCGGTCTCCGAGATCGCGCAGGCCGCCGGCGCGGTGCACGTCGTCGACAACACGTTCCTGACGCCGTATTTCCAGCGGCCGCTCGAGCTCGGCGCCGACCTGTCGCTGCACAGCACGACCAAATACTTCGACGGTCACAACGCGACCGTGGGCGGTGCGGTCGTCGCCAAAACGGCCGAGCTCGACGAGGCGCTGCGCTTCGTGCAAAACAGCACCGGCTCGATCATGTCGCCGATGGTCGCCTGGCTGACCTTGCAGGGCTCGAAGACGCTGTCGGTGCGTATGGATCAGCAGTCGGCGAGCGCGATGGCGATCGCCGAGTTCTTAGAGGCGCATCCGAAAGTCAAGCAGGTGGCGTATCCCGGCCTCGAGTCGTTCTCGCAGCACGAGCTCGCGAAGCGCCAGGCGACGGGCTTCGGCGCGATGCTGTGGTTCGAGGTCGAGGGCGGGCTCGACGCCGGCAAGGCGCTGATGGACTCGATCGAGCTGTGGACCCTCGCCGAGAACTTAGGCTCTATCGAATCGCTGATCACTCACCCCGTTACGATGACTCACGCCGCCGTCGACGAGGCGGAGCGGCAGCGGGTCGGCATCATTGACGGGCTGGTGCGCCTGTCGGTCGGTTTGGAGGATCCGGATGATCTGATCGAGGCGCTCGCGAAAGCGCTCGATAACGCCTAGCCGTTCGAATCAAGTGTTGGACGCCTCGAAAATGCTCTGGATCGATGCATCGAGCATCGCGTTGAACTCCTCGTCGGACTGCTGGGCGGTCAAGCCCTCGGACAAGGCGCGCGAGAAGCTCGCGACCATGCCCTTCTGACGGCTGAGCCGCGAATTCGCTTCCTCGCGGCTGTAGCCACCGGAGAGCGCCACCACGCGCGCGACGTTCGGATGCTCGATGCAATCGCGGAACAGGTTGTCCTGTTCCGGCAGCGTGAGCTTGAGCATCACGATGGCGTCGTCGTCGAGCGCGTTCAACTCCTCCATGATCGCCGCCTTCATCAGGCTCTCGGCCTCGGCCTTGTTCGGACAGTGAATGTCGACCTCGGGCTCGATGATCGGCACGAAGCCGGCGGCGACGATGCGTCTGCCGATCTCGAACTGCTGTTCGACGTTCGCTTCGATACCGCTTTTGTTCGCCTGCTTGATGACCGAGCGCATCTTGGTGCCGAATATCCCGTTCGCGCCCGCTTTCTCCAAGAGCGCATCGAGGTCGGGCATGGGTTTCATGAGCTGCACGCCGTCCTTCTCGTCCGCCAGGCCCTTGTCGACTTTCAGAAACGGCACGACGTTCTTGACGTTCCACAGATAGTCGGCGGTGGAGCGGCCCTCGATCTCTCGATCCATCGTGTTTTCGAACAGAATCGCGCCGAGGATGCGGTCACCGTCGAACGCGGGGCTGGTAATGATGCGGGTGCGCATCTCGTGCACGATCGCAAACATCTCGTCGTCGCCCGAATATTCGCTTTCCGGGATGCCGTACAGCCGGAGAGCTTTGGGCGTGCTGCCGCCGCTCTGGTCCAGCGCCGCGATGAATCCGGGCTGAGTCTTCATCTTTTCAAGCTGTTGTTCGAAATTGCTCACGTTCAACCTCAACTAATGGCGGTGTCGCTAAAGGGGAAGATGCGGATGGTACCGCAATCCATCGGACTTGGTGGCGAAATCGGCTGCGGGCGAGCGCTCACTCCGCTGCCTGGCGCCAGGCTTCGAGGCCGCCCTCGAGCACGTACACGTCGAGACCCTGCCGGCTCAAGTAGTCGGCGGCTTTGTGGCTGACCCACTTGCCGCGCACGCAGTACACGATGACCTTGGTGTCGCCGCGGAGCGACGCGGCCCAGCGCTCGATGTCGTCGGGGTTCCTGTAGAGCGCGCCCTGGATCAATTCGGAATCCGCCTCGAAATCCTCGATCAGCCGGACGTCGAGGACCGTGACGTCATTGACTGCCCGCTCGGCGCGGAGCGCATCGGACGATAGGGACTTCGCGTGCTCGGGGCGCTCGTCGCTGCGG
>JBFGFX010000286.1:0-3807 GCA_041579335.1 Woeseiaceae bacterium
ACCGTCGGGCGCCAGCACCCTCCCAACACGCGCGGCAGCGGATTGTAAGCATTTCCGACACCGTAAAGCCAGCCGAATCGGGCCGCTTTTCCGCTGAAATCGCTCCCCCGCTCGTGTAGCCTGATCGGTATGCGCGTCACGCTCTACATTGTATTGGCGGGCCTCCTCGGAACCTGCTCGTCGACGCCCGAGCTGCTCGATCAGATCTTCGAGACCGGCGAGCTGCGCGTCGTGACGCGCGAGAGCCCCGTGGCCTTCGTCGTGGGACCGGAAGGGCCGGCCGGACCCGAGTTCGATCTCGTCCAGGCCTTTGCCGACGAACTCGGCGTAACGCTTTTGCTCGAAACGGTGAATACCGTCTCCGATGTCCTGCCGCGTCTCAACTCGGGCCACGTGCACATGGCGGCGGCCGGCCTCTCGATCACCGAGTCGCGCCAGAAATATCTCAATTTCGGTCATCCGTACCAGACCGTCGATATGCAGCTCATCTACCGGCTCGGCACGGGGCGGCCGCGCTCGATCGACGATCTCGTTGGCCGCTCGATCGAGGTCGTCGCCGAGAGCAGTCATGCCGATATGCTGGCGTCGCTGGCCGAAAACCATCCGGGCCTCGAGTGGACCGAGAATGCCGATGCGGAAGTCGTCGACCTGCTGGCGAAGGTCGCCGCGGGGGAGATCTACGCGACGATCGCCGACAGCACGACGTTTCGCACGCAAAGAAACTTTTTCCCGCGCCTGCGCGTGGCGATCACGCTCGAGAGGGGCGACCCGCTCGCCTGGGCGTTCTCGAAAGACAGCGGCAACAGCCTGCTCGCCCGCGCCGACGAATTTCTCATCGCGGCCCAACGGCGCGGCCTGCTTGCGCAGATTCACGACCGCTACTACGGGCATACGAAAAAGTTCGACTATGTCGGAACGCGCAACTTCATTCGCCATTACGACAGCCGGCTGCCGCGCTATCGCGCGATGTTCGAGCAGGCGGGCCGCGACTGGGGCGTCGACTGGCGGCTGCTCGCCGCGATCGGTTACCAGGAGTCGCACTGGCGCTCGCAGGCCGTCTCGCCGACGGGCGTTCGCGGCATCATGATGCTGACCGAGGCGACTGCGGACTACCTGGGCGTCGAAGACCGGGTCGACCCGCAGAGCAGCATCTTCGGCGGCGCCCGGTATTTCGCGCGCCAGACCGAGCGCATCCCCGACACCGTCGACGAGCCCGACCGCACCTGGATGGCGCTCGCGGCCTACAACGTCGGCTTCAATCATTTGAAAGACGCGCGCAGGATCACCGAATGGCAGGGCGGCAACCCGGACCGCTGGCTCGACGTGAGCAAGGCTCTGCCGCTACTGACCAAGCGGGAATGGTACTCGCGCGTACCGTACGGGTATGCGCGCGGCTGGGAGCCGGTTCTGTACGTCAACAACATTCGCGCGTACTACGAGCTCCTCGTCTGGCTCACGGAGAACGAGGTCCTGCCCGAGGAAGAAGCGGAAGATACCGTCGCCGCCGCCTGATCCTGTGTTGCCGGATGGGCCGGGCGACGCCGACTGCGGCCCGTGCCGGCGATTACCGCGCTGACCTCAGCGCCGTGCCTCGAAAAAATTCCTGAGCAGCCCGCCGCAATCCCCGGCAAGCATGCCGCCGTTGACCTCGAAACGGTGATTCAGTGCTTTCGCGTCGCAGAGATCGACGGCGCTGCCGGCGGCGCCTGATTTGGGATCGTAGGCACCGAATACGAGCCGTGAGACGCGCGCCTCGGCGATCGCCCCCATGCACATGACGCAGGGTTCCAGCGTGACGTAAAGCGTGGCGCCGGTCAGGCGGTGGTTGCCGCGCTTCCCCGCGGCGGCGCGCAGCGCGACGATCTCGGCGTGCGCCGAAGGATCGTGATCCGAGATCGTGCGATTGTGCCCGCGCGCGACGACCGCGCCGTCGAATACGACGACGGCCCCGACGGGCACTTCGCCGGCACTTACCGCGATTTCGGCCTGCTCGATCGCCGCGCGCATGTGCTCGAGATCAGGCTCGGGCCAACCCATTCATTCCCACTCGATCGTGGCCGGTGGCTTTCCGGAGATGTCGTACGTGACGCGCGAGATGCCGTCGACCTCGTTGATGATGCGCAGGCTCACGTGCTCGAGAAACTCGTACGGCAGGCGCGCCCAGCGCGCCGTCATGAAGTCGATCGTCTCGACCGCGCGCAGCGCGATCACGTAGTCGTAGCGCCGCCCGTCTCCCATGACGCCGACGGAGCGAACCGGCAGGAACACGGCGAACGCCTGGCTGACCTTCTCGTACAGGTCGTGCCTGCGCAATTCCTCGATGAAGATGTCGTCCGCGAGCTGCAGCAACCCGACGTATTCGCGTTTGATCTCGCCGAGCACGCGCACGCCGAGGCCCGGCCCGGGAAACGGGTGCCGGTACACCATCTCGCGCGGCAGCCCGAGTTCGACGCCGATCTTGCGCACCTCGTCCTTGAACAGCTCGCGCAGCGGCTCGACGAGCGACATGCGCATGTCCTCGGGCAGGCCGCCGACGTTGTGATGCGACTTGATGACCTTCGCCTTGCCGGTTTTGGCGCCGGCCGACTCGATGACGTCAGGATAAATCGTGCCCTGCGCGAGCCACTCGATGCTCTCGAGCTTGTGTGCCTCTTCGTCGAAGACCTCGATGAACTCCCGGCCGATGATCTTGCGCTTTTCCTCGGGGTCGCTGACGCCTTCGAGCGCATTGAAAAAACGATCTGCCGCGTTTACGCGAATCACGTTCACGCCCAGATGCTCGGCGAACGTCGCCATGACCTGGTCGCCCTCGTGATGGCGCAACAGGCCGTGGTCGACAAACACGCAGACGAGCTGGTCGCCGATAGCGGCATGCAGCAATGCCGCGACGACCGAGGAATCGACCCCGCCCGACAAGCCGAGCAGCACCTTGCCGTCGCCTACCGTCTCGCGCAGCGTGTCGATGGCATCGGCGACGATGTTGCCCGGCGTCCAGTCGCCGCGGCACCCGCAGATGTCGAGCACGAAGCGGCGGATCATCGCCTGGCCCTGCGGCGTGTGGGTGACCTCGGGGTGAAACTGCACGCCGTAGAAGTGCCGCTCGGCGTCTTCGATGGCTGCGAGCGGCGAGTTCGCGCTGCGCGCCGTCACCCGGAACCCGGGCGGCGCGGCCTCGACGCGGTCGCCATGGCTCATCCAGACCTTGAGCAGCGGATCGCCTTCCGTGTCGCTGAGGCCGCCGAACAGGCCGGACTCGCCGGGCACGATCTCGGCGTAGCCGAACTCGCGATGGCTCGACGCCTCGACCCGGCCGCCGAGCTGCGCGGCCATCGTCTGCATGCCGTAACAAATGCCGAGCAACGGTACGCCGAGTTCGAAAACGAGCGCAGCGACGCGCGGCGGATCGTCGAGATTGACGGATTCGGGGCCGCCCGAGAGCACGATGCCGGAGGGTGCGAACGCCCGAATCGCGTCGTCCGCCATGTCCCAGGGATGAATCTCGGAGTAGACGCCGCACTCGCGCACGCGGCGCGCGATGAGCTGCGTGTACTGACCGCCGAAGTCGAGGATCAGCACGCGGTCGGCATGGATGTCCGGGTGCGGGGTGCGGTCTAGGGGCGCAGCCTGGCTCATGGTCGCTGTCGGTCAAGCCTGCTGGTGGTTGAATTCACGGGGCTAACCGGACCGGTAGTTCGGCGCTTCCTTGGTGATCGTGACGTCGTGCACGTGGCTTTCCTTGACGCCGGCCCCGGTCATGCGCACGAACTGCGGCTTGATACGCATCTCGTCGATGCTCGCGCAGCCCGT
>JBFGFX010000287.1:0-3730 GCA_041579335.1 Woeseiaceae bacterium
AATCAAAGTACTTGGATGCCTGGAATCCGCAGAAAAGCGGCCGGTCGACAATTCATTTTCCAAGTTCTTTTTTCAGGTCTTTGATCGCCTTTGGAAGGTGCTTAATGGCATAGATCAAGAGAATTGCAGCGAAGACGAAAACGACCAAGAGCTACCAGTTCATTCAATCATTCCGATCGTTGGGACGAGAAAAACAGGAACGAGGGCTGCCGCTTTGTTCGTGGTGGGGGTGCGCTATGAGAGCCGCGTTATCTCGCCGCCGCAGGATTCGCGCACGATGAGCTCCGGCGCGATTATCCTCGATTCGACCACGTCGCCCTCGATCAGCTTGACCAGCGTGTCCACCATGAGCTCGCCGGCAGCCTGCACGTCCTGGCGGATCGTCGTCAACCGCGGCGAGACGTAGCTCGCGATCGGCAGATCGTCGAAGCCGACGACGGCGACGTCCTCCGGGATCTTGAGCCCCGCGTTCTGCAGCGCCTGCATTGCGCCGATCGCAATCGCGTCTGTCACCGCGAAGATCGCGTCGAACGGATGGCCTGCGCGAAGCAGCTTCTCGGCAGCCTCGTAGCCGAAGCACTCGTGGCTGTCGCAGGGCACGCGCAGCTCGGCGATAGCAGGCAGATCCGCTTGCTGCAGCGCTTGCAGATAGCCCTGATACCTGAGCTGATGCTCGGGACTGCGTTCGGAGATGCGGCCGAGAAATGCTATCCGCCGCCGTCCCAAGCCGGCCAAGTGCGAGGTCGCCTGCAGACCGCCGCTGACGTTGTCGCAGCACAGGGAATGACCGGGCTGATCCTCGACCATCGGTCCCCAGATGATGAAGCGCGTGTGGGCGTCGGCCAGGGCATCGAGCTTCTCGCGGTAGGCCACGTAATCGCCGTAGCCGAGCAGGATCAGGCCGTCGGCACGATGGCTGAGTTCGTATTGCAGATGCCAGTCGTCGGTGAGCTGCTGGATCGAGACCAGCACGTCGTAGCCGAGATTCGCCGCGGAGCGAGTGATGTTGCCGAGCATGGACAGGAAAAACGGATTGATCTCGGAGCGCTCCCCTTCCATCTCGTCGAACAAGAGCAGCGCGATCGTGTTGCTCTGATGCGTCCTGAGGCTCGCGGCGTTGCGGTTGACGAAGTAGTTGAGCTCACGCGCGATGCGGTGCACACGTTCGCGTGTCTCGGGCCGGACCAGCGGGCTGTTCCGTAGCGCGCGTGAGACCGTGGCCTGCGACACGCCGGCGCGCGCCGCTATGTCGCGGGATGTGACTTGCTCGGCCATCAATGAGGATTCTAGTCCAGCGTCCGAGCGGGTAACAGTTCTGCAACGTCTCTAGGTCGTAACCATTTGTTTTTGAACGTCGCTAGGCAGGCTCGGCCAACGCTTCTTTGGAGGCTTTGAGTCGCTGTTCGGCAGCCGGTCCCAGCCGTATCGCCAGTGCCACCTGCAACGCGTCGAGCAGCGCCAAGATCGCAAGCCGCGAGCTCATCGGCGTGTAGATGCTCAAGTCCTCGGCGACCGTATTGCCGAACACGAGGCTCGCCGAGCTCGCCAGGGGTGAGCCCGGTTCCGACACGACGATAACGATTGCGCCGCGACCGCGCGCCCGTTCGGCGCCCCGCACCGTGGGCGGCCAACGGCCGGTCTGCGAAATGATGACGAAGACGTCGCCGCGCTCCGCGATGGCGGCCATCTGCAGTAGCGTCGGCGTGTCGGTCGCGGTCGCGCACGGAATCCCTAAGCGGAAGAACTTCTGGCACGCGTCTTCGGCGACCGCGCCGGAGGCACCGAGTCCGACGAACACGATCTGGCGCGCCTTCGCCATGGCGGCGACGGCCGGCTCGAAGGGCAGGGTCGAGACGCCCGCGCGGAGCTCGTTGAGCGCCTGCAGCGACCGGTCGAGCACCTTGATGACCGCCTCCTCGACGCTGTCGTTGGGGTCGACGTCTTTGTGCGCGAAGCTGCCGGGCCGGCCGACGGCCTCGGCGAGCCTGAGCTTCAGGTCGCGGAATCCGTCGAGGCCGATGCTGCGGCAGAAGCGGATCACCGTCGGCTCGCTGGTGCCGGCGGCCCGCGCCACGTCGGCGATGGTGCCCGCCGTCGCTTGGCGTGGATGTTTCAGCACCCAGCGGGCGACGGCGCGCTCGGCGCGGGTCAGGCTCGGCAGGTGTCGATCGATCTCGGTCAGCATGTAGTTAAATTACAGTATTTTTCAAGCAGATACCAGATATTTGACGCAGAAAGGCCTTCCTGTAGTAAAATTCCATAGAGTCTTGGGGACAACACATGGCGCAACTCATTCCGGTCGAGCCATTCGACCTGATCATCTTCGGTGGCACCGGCGATCTCGCGATGCGCAAGCTCTTGCCCGCGCTCTATCACCGGGATTGCGACGGTCAGCTGAGCGGGGACAGCCGCATCGTCGCCGTCGGCCGCAGCAAGCTTCGCCGGCGCGACTACCTCGGCGCCGTCGAGCAGGCGCTCCATCGCGAACTGGACAACGGCGACCTGGATCGGGAGTGCTGGCAGCGGTTTCGCAAACGGCTGCATTACGTTTGCGCGGACGCGCTCGATCACGACAGCTGGGCGACGCTCGCGGCGGAGCTCGACAAGGGCGGCGGCAGGTCCCGCGTGATCTATCTCGCGACCGCGCCGAGCCTGTACGGCGCGATCGCGGAGGGCCTGCGCGTGAACGCCTTGGTGTCGGACGACAGCCGCATCGTCTTAGAGAAGCCGTTGGGCCACGACTACAAGTCGGCGCGCGCGATCAACGACGAGGTCGGCCGCTGCTTCGCCGAGCATCGCATATTCCGCATCGATCACTACCTAGGCAAAGAGACGGTGCAGAATCTGGTCGCGCTGCGTTTCGGCAACTCGCTGTTCGAGCCCCTGTGGCGGCGCGGCACCATCGACCACGTGCAGATCACCGTGGCCGAGGAGCTCGGCGTCGGCAACCGCATCGAGTTCTACGACAAGGTCGGCGCGGCGCGCGACATGGTGCAGAACCATTTGCTGCAGCTCGTCTGCCTCGTCGCGATGGAGCCGCCGTCGAGCCTGCATCACGATGCGATTCGCGACGAGAAGCTCAAAGTGCTGAAGGCGCTGCGGCCGATCGCGATGGACACGGTGAAAACGCACACGGTACGCGGCCAGTACGCAGCCGGCGCGATCAACGGTGAGTCGGTCAAAGGCTTCGCGGAGGAGCTCGCATCCGGGTCGAGCACGACCGAGACCTTCGTCGCGCTCAAGCTCGAGATCGACAACTGGCGATGGTCGAACGTGCCGTTCTACCTGCGCACCGGCAAGCGCCTCAAGACCAAGCACTCCGAGATCGTGCTGCAGTTTCAGGACGTGCCGCATTCGATTTTTTCGGAGCAGACCTACGACATCTCGCCGAATCGCCTCAGCATAAGGTTGCAGCCGGACGAGGGCGTCAAGCTTGCCGTCATGGCAAAGGAACCGGGACCGGGCGGATTCGACCTCAGGCCCGTCTCGCTCGACTTGAGCTTCGAGGAAACGTTCGGTATCCGCTATCCCGACGCCTACGAGCGTCTGCTCATGGAGGTGCTGCGCGGCAATCCGGCGCTGTTCATGCGGCGGGACGAGGTTGAAACGGCCTGGCTCTGGGTCGATCAGATCATCGCCGGCTGGGACGATTCGAGGCACAAGGTCGAGGAGTACGTGGCCGGATCGTGGGGCCCGGCGTCGTCGGCGATGCTGCTCGACCGCGACGGGC
>JBFGFX010000288.1:0-3663 GCA_041579335.1 Woeseiaceae bacterium
TCCATACGCGGCGCTCGGATCTGGACCTGTTCTTCGAGACGCTGTCCGAAGCGGCGGCCTAGCCCGGCAGGCTAAACCCGCTGCTGCTTGATCACGTCGATCACCCAGGCGTAGCCCGCATCGGCCAGCATCGCGCCGCGCGTCTGCCGGAAGTCTGCGGTGTTTGTTACGCCATAGCCGTCCATGATGCGGTTGTACATGTTGAACATCGCGCAGATCATGACGGTGAAATGAAAGCAGTCTTCGTCCCATCCGGCGTCGAAGATCGCATCGGCGTCCGCCTGCACCATCTTTGACGGTGTTTCGGTCAGTTTCTTGACGTAGCGAAGCACCGGTTTCATCCGGTCGTCGATGGGGCTGCCGTCGAGATCCGTCAGCAGGCTCTCGAGCAAGCCCTCGTCGACGCCGAAAGCTTCGGCGGTCGCTTTATGCGTGCTGTAGCAGAACGTGCAGCTGTTGGTACCCGACGCATAGGCTGCGATGAGCTCGCGCTGTGCCGGCGTGAATGCACAATCGCCGGTTCGCATGACGACCTCGGTCATCTCCATGAGCGGAATGGCCTGGTCCGGGTACCGGCTCATGACGGCGCCGACGCTCTCCTCTTTGGTCGGGACCGATGCTACGAATGCCATGCGTCTCTCCCCTTGGTCTGTGCGGACAATAATGCCACGAATCCGCATGCTGCACCGTGCCTAGCCCGAACGGCCGCGGCTCGACTATTCTCCAAGGCATGATCAGCATGGCGACGATCGAAGAGCTGCACCGTCAGCGGCATACGCTCGGGCTTTACTGCGTCGCCTGCGACCGCTGGGGAAGCGCCGATCTCGCGCGACTGATAGAAGGCGGCTTGGGTGGCCGCTCGGTGGTCGGCACGCGCTTTCGCTGCCGCGACTGCGGCGAGATCGTCGAGAAGCAGGTACGGCCGCCCGTGCCGCGGGTCGGTCGTGCAGCGGCTTACATCTGAGCCGCTACCGGTGCTTGCCGATTTCCCAGCCGGTGTTGCCCAGGTGCTTGTTGCCGGCCTCGATCGGCAGGTCCTCGAGCGCTGATCCCATCGAGTCGTTCCAGCGGTTCAGGTAGCCGAACAACGCGATCACCGCCATGATCTCGACGATGTCGCCGTCGTCCCAATGCTCGCGCAACGCTGCCGCGATCTCGTCGGTTACGCCGTTCGGCACCTGCGCCGCCGCGTGCGCGAACGCCAGAGCCGCCTTCTCTGCCTCTGAAAAATGCGGGCTGTCCGCAAAATTCCACACGTCTTGCAGGCGTTCCTCGGTCGAGCCGAAGCGTTCCGAGCCGAGGATCGTGTGTGCCTGGCAATACCGGCACCCCGACACGTAGCTCGTGACGTAGCCGATCAGCCGCTTGAACTCCGGCGTCACCGCGCCGTCGCAGGTCATCACGGCGATATTCAGCTCCGTGAACGCGCGCGCGATCCGCGGTCGGCGGGCCATGGTCCGTACGCTGTTCGGGATGACCCCGAGGGGACCTTTGAAGAATTGCACGAACTCCCGCAGGTCGGGATCGAGCTGTTGCTCTTCGAGTGGCGCAACTACTGCCATCGGCTTCTCCTAAAGGTGTTGATCGACCGGTGCCGCGCCGCGACTTGACCGGGCCGCTATCGTAACACCGTGCCGCAGCGGTGCAGGCTACGCGGACAGGCGACCGGAGTGCAGCTTGCGGTCCTCTATGCCGAGCAGGATCGGCTCTGCGGTCTCGCGGTAGATATTGATCTTGGCGTTATACGCCGTGCGTTCGAGTCCGTGCTTGTCTCTTATCTTCAGGCGCCGGATGTCGAACTCGCCGGTGTCGTGCTGGCGTTCGCCGGTGAGATAGCATTTGATCGCGGACACGCGCTCGCCGGAGAGCTCGAGACCGCTCAGCTTCGAGAGGTTGCCCTGGGCACGCTTGAGGAATGCGACGGCGTCCAGGTTGACCTGTGACTCGTCGTGACCGTTCGGCTGACCGGGCAGCTCGGCGAAGAAGTCCCCGACCAGGATCTGACCCGGCATCGCCGCCTCGATCATGCGCGCCAGCTCGATCGTGACGTCGCCGACGATGAAGTTGTGGATGGTCGGATTGAGCCCCTCCGCCTGGTGGAACTCGTAGCAGCTGCCGACATGGAAGCAGGCGCGCAGCCGCGGCACCGATTTGGAGATCGACTTACTGCGGGCGATCGCATTGTCGGCCAACACGATGTGCATGAAATGATACAGATTGACGTTGGCCTCGAGGCCCTGATCGCGGTTCCAGATGTAAAAACCGTCGCCGCTCGACGAGCGCGCGAAGTCGATGCCGACGTCCAGCTCGAGCATCTTCGCGTGGGCCGAGTTGAGCGAATACGACAAGCTGTTGAGCTGCGTCATTTGCTCGAACGGCGTCAGCAGGCTGAAGCCCACGATATCGAACAGCGTGACGGCGCGACTCGCGACGAAATTGATGCCGTAACGTCGGATCATGCGTTCGATGATCTGCGTTTCGACCGGATGCTGACTGAGCGGCTGGCGCAGCGCGACGAAGCGCGGCTCGACCTCGAGTAGGCGTGCGACCTTCTGCATCTGCGTCAGAGTCAGCTGGCGATTCCCCGAAATGAGCTCGGTGATGAAACGGGCGGAGACCTTCTGCGGTATCCGCGGGTCGTCGGCCGGGGCCGCCGTGTACTCGGCGATCGCGTAGTGGGGAACGACCAGTATCAAGATGCCGTCGTCGAGCGGCGCCCAGCTCAGAATCGTGTTCTGACCGAGTGACCACTCGTTGTGCAGGCACTGCTCGAGGTGCACGAGATTGCTGCGTTGTTTGAGTCCCATTTCGCTGGCGAGACCCGCCAGCTGATCCAAATAGGGCGAATAATTGGCGACACGCCGTATGCCCGATTGCGAAAGATCGTCCAGTTCCATGTATGTGCCCAATCGAAGGACGAGCGTGACGCTCAGCTGTCCCCGTCTGCCAGCCTGCCGCTCAGAGCGAAGTGCAGTACCCGGCGGCTTTACTTATTAGGTACCCGCGATCGAAAGTAATCAACTCTTTGCAACAGCGCAAGTATTATTAAGAACTTGCCTTAGGATGTTCAAATCGTTGCCAATGCGGCGATCGTGGAAACGCCATGGTTGACATAACTTCGACGCCCGTCGGAGTACGACGGGGGCGGCCGGTGCCTCGGACGGCGCCAGCGCCGGGTGGCGCCCGGTGACGATGCGAGCACCGCCTCCGACCGAGATCCGCGAGCTGCGGCAGGAGCTCGCGAGATGGCTGGTCGAGACGCCGCTCATGCGTTGCGCCGCGCTCGATGGCGCGATCGGCGCCGGTGCGCGGGTGCTCGCCAAGCTGGAGTTCCTGCAGCGGACCGGCACCTTCAAAGCGCGTGGCGCGCTCGCCGTGATGCTGTCGCTCGACGCGGCGCAGCGCGCGGCCGGCGTCACTGCCGTGAGCGCCGGCAACCACGCGATCGCGGTCGCCTTCGCAGCGCAGGCGCTCGGCGCCAGCGCCAAAGTGGTCATGATCCGCGGTGCCAATCCGCTGCGCATCGCGCGCTGCCGCGAGTTCGGCGTCGACATGACGAAGGACCCGATCCCGGTCGTGCCAGCGGCACACTATACCTGCGGCGGGATCGCCACGGACCTGTCGGCGGCCACGGACATCCCGGGCCTGTATGCGATCGGCGAA
>JBFGFX010000289.1:0-2977 GCA_041579335.1 Woeseiaceae bacterium
AAGCCGAGCTCGTCGATGATCTGCTCGCAGGAACAGCCGCCGGTGTCGACCGTCGTGAACACGCGGCGCTGCGGGTAGCGGCCCGGCGAGCGAGTATCGAAGATGAAGTCATCGTCCGTCAGCGCATAACGCAGCACGCCCTGACGCCGGACAGATTGTTCGTGTTGTAGGGCGCGCCGCCGTTGCCGTTGTACAACACGATGGTCCATCCCGCGAGATCGGTGCCCGCCGGACCGGCAATCTCGATCGCCTCGCCGGTATCGGTCGAGGCGTTGTCGTAATGGAACTCGTTGACGAAAACAGATTGCGCAAAGCCTGCCGGCGCCGCCGGGAAAAGTGCCACGGTCGAGATCAGTACGCATGCGCGAAGCGGCATTGCGCGCACGCGCCGATCGATTGATGTGGTCAAAGCTACCCCCGGAGGCTGGTCGGCTGGTGGTTGTTATGGCGCTAAGTATAGTGAAGGCGGTGGAGCGATGCGGAGGAAAGGTCGCCCGTCGGGACGGGCTCCTACGATCGCTCGAGAACTTGACATAACATCGAGACCGCGATGGCAACGACGGTGAGGCAATCCCTGGCAGCGTCCACTGGACCGTGGCGGTGGCTGCCGAGCCTCTATTTCGCCGAAGGCCTGCCCTACGTGATCGTCATGACCGTCTCGGTGGTCATGTACAAGCGGCTGGGGCTGTCGAACACTGAGATCGCGCTCTACACGAGCTGGCTCTACCTGCCATGGGTCATCAAGCCGGCCTGGAGTCCGCTGGTCGAGCTCGTGCGCACCAAGCGCAGCTGGATCATCGCGATGCAGCTTTGCGTCGGCGCGGGCCTTGCCGGAGTAGCGCTGACGATCCCGAGCGGCGACTTCCTCAGGTACACGCTCGCCTTCCTCTGGCTGCTGGCGTTCAGCTCCGCAACGCACGACATCGCAGCCGACGGCTTCTACATGCTCGGACTGAGCCAGCACGATCAGGCCTGGTTCATCGGTGTGCGCAATACCTTCTATCGCCTCGCGATGATTTCCGGCCAGGGCCTCTTGGTCGTCGTCGCCGGCCTGCTCGAAACGCGTCTCGAGCGCGTGCCGCTCGCCTGGTCGATCACGTTCCTACTGGCCGCCGGCCTGTTCGTGATTCTGGCGGCGTATCACAGCCGCTCGCTGCCGCGGCCCGCCGAAGACCTGCCGCGAGAACAGGAGTCGGCCCGCGAATTTTACCGCCAGTTCCTGGCGACGTTCGCGGCGTTCTTTCGCAAGAAACAGATCGGGATCATTGTCGCGTTTCTGCTGCTGTTCCGCCTGGCCGAGGCGCAGCTCGTGAAGATGGTGGCGCCGTTTTTGCTCGATCCGTCGGATGTCGGCGGGCTCGGGCTCTCGACCGGCGACGTCGGCATCGTCTACGGCATGGTGGGCGTCGCCATGCTCATCGTCGGCGGTCTGCTCGGCGGTTTCCTCGCCGCCAAACACGGCCTGAAGCACTGGCTCTGGTGGATGGTGATCGCAATCAACCTGCCGAACGTGGCGTACGTCTTGCTGGCGTTCGCGCTGCCGGAGAGCCTGCTCGCGATCTGCGTCGCCGTCGGCATCGAGCAGTTCGGTTACGGCTTCGGTTTCGCCGCGTATACGCTTTACATGATCTACGTATCCGACGGCCCCTATCGAACGTCGCATTTCGCGATCTGCACCGGCTTCATGGCGCTCGGGATGATGATTCCGGGCATGTGGAGCGGTTGGCTGCAGGAGACCGTCGGCTATCAGCTCTTTTTTGTCTGGGTCCTGCTTGCCACAATACCGTCGTTCATCGTCACACGATTCATTCCGCTCGGCGCGGATTTCGGCAAGAAACGGAACGAGCCTTCGGCATGATCGGAAAAGAACAGGCAACGAGGGAGCAGCGCCTTGCCGCCACGTCGCTGGCGGTCGCTCTTGTCGCGATCGGCGGGTGCGCCGCGCCCGGCATGGTGGATGCACCTTCACGCAACCAGAACAGCCGCGTCGATTACCTGGTCATCCACTTCACGACCGAGAACTTCCGCGACTCGCTGGCGCTCTTGACGGAGCCTTCCGACAATCCGGTCAGCGCCCACTACCTGATACCGGAGCCAAACGATCCCAGCTACGAGAGGCGAGCGCTCAAAATCTTTCAGCTCGTGCCGGAGTCGCGCCGCGCCTGGCACGCGGGCCAGAGTCACTGGAACGGTGAGGAGGCGCTGAACGACCGCTCGATCGGTATCGAGCTGGTCAATCGATCCCGCTGCGTCGCTGAAGCCGACGACGACAGCGCGCCGCTGGCGGAGGACCATATCTGCTTTTTTCCCGACTTCGCGGATCAGCAGATAGCGCTCCTCGTCGACCTGATCCGCGGCATCCTCGAACGATACCCCGAGATCGATCCGACCGACATCGTCGGCCACGCGGATATCGCGCCGGATCGCAAGGTCGACCCCGGACCACGATTCCCCTGGCAGCTTTTGTACCGGGCAGGCATCGGCGCCTGGTACGACGAAGAAGCCGTCGTGCGGTACTGGCGGCGCTTCAAGAACGACCCGCCGCCGTCGCAGACCGTGCAACGAGCGCTCCGAGAATACGGCTACCACATCGAGATCACGGGAATTGACGACCCAACGTCGCGCCGGGTCGTGCGTGCGTTCCAGATGCACTTCCGGCCCTCGGCTGCCACCGGCACCGTAGACGTCGAGACCGCTTCGATCCTGTTCGCGCTGATCGAGAAATACCGGCCCGAATCGCTTGACGAGTTGCTGGACTTTCCACCGGAGCCGCCGACCGATCGCCTGGCTCCGGCCGTGCCCGCCGCCGACCGTTAGCCGGGGTCGCGTTGGAGAGATTGCAGGGCTATTTCGATTTGTCCGCGGTCGGATCGCGCATCTCGATGCTGCCGTTGAACGTGGCTCCTTCCGTGATCGCGACCTTCGGGGCGACGATGTTGCCCGTTACTACTCCGGTCTCACGGACGGTCACGCTGAC
>JBFGFX010000290.1:0-2965 GCA_041579335.1 Woeseiaceae bacterium
ACGCGCCAGGGGTCCGGCAGGATCGTGTAGTCGCCGTCGGCCACCTCGAAATCGGCGGCCAGCCGCGTGAGGAGCCGCCACGCCGTGCCGCCCACCGGTCCCGCATAGATCTGCTGCCCCCGAATCAGCTCGGCGAACGTGGACACCACCCGCTCGCGTCGATGCATCGCGTGCAGGATGCTTGGATAGAGCGGGGCTACCGTCCGCAGCTCGGCAATCCGCCTCGCCGGCTCCTCGATGATGCCGAGATCCACACGGCCGTCCAAGACCGCCGCGAGGATCGCTTCCGGATCTTCGAACGCTCGAATGTCGAGCTCGATGCCTTCCTGCGCCAGCAGGGGCTGCATAGCGGCGGCGATCGTCGGGCCGGGTTCTTCGGTCGAGATGCCGACGACGACCGAGGCGGGCTCGCGCGCGCAGCCGACGGCGACGAGTGCGCAAAGACCGCTCGCAATGAGGCCCGTCCTCATTCGTAGCTGAGAACCACGTCGTAGTTCCTGTCGGCGAGCCCCCGATAGCGGCCCGGGTCCGCGTTCCACAAAGTCTGCCCGTTGGTGAAGCCGGTCAGCTCGAACAAGAGCAGCTCTCCGTCCTCGAGCTTGAAGTTCGTGTAGTCCGGGCAGGTCAGCCGCCCCAGCGCGAGCGTCGTCGCGCACCAGCCGCCGTAGGCCGGCAGATAGCTGAGCGGATCGGCCTCGAAGCGACGGCGGTTCTCGGCCGTCTCGAACAAATACGTGAAGGCGCCGTGATCGGCAGCAAACTGTGCACTGCCGAGACGTGGCCCACCCTCGGTGCGGTAACTCAAGAGGTCGTAGCCGCCGACGGCGATGCCGTCCGGTGCGCACTCCGTCGGATCGTGCGGCAACGACGCAACGATGTCGCCGCCCGGCTTGCCCATCGTAGCGGCGCCGTCCTGTGCGAAGACGGCGCTCGACACGCCTATTCCGATCGCTGCAGCCAGCGTTATCCGCTCACGCATGGACGATACTCCTGCCAACCCCGATATCCGAGGACGGAACTCAGTTGCCGCCCGGATAGTACACGGGGTAATGGTAGCGACGGTTCGGTTGGGCGGCAAAAACCCGACGATCGCTAAGAGCCGTCGCGAGAGCGGCTCCAGTCGCGATCGGCCCACAGGCCGTCCCGCGGGCGTCACTCGCCCGCGAACGGGTCGCGAAACGCCGGATTCGTGAGCACCGACTCGTCGGTCAGCGCGGTAAGGAACGCCTCGAGGTCCGCTCGCTCGGCGTCGGTGAGCATGAAGCCCCGCACGAACTCCGACTTGTAGGGATTGCGGCTGCCGTCGCCGGCGAATGCTCCGGCCTCGATACGGCGACCGCCTGCGGCGTAATGGTCGATCACGCCGTCCAGCGTCGCGATGCTGCCGTCGTGCATGTAGGGAGCGGTCAACGCGACGTTGCGCAGCGACGGCGCCTTGAACCGTCCCATATCGCGGCGCTGACCGGTCAGATCGTAGAGGCCGGTATTGTCCGGCGGATAGGCGCCCGATCCATCCAGGTTGTACAGGCCCGTATTGTGATAACCGACGCTCTCGACGACCGCGTCGGCGTGTGTGCTGCTGTCGCTGAAGTTGAATCCGCCGTGACAGTGGAAGCACTCGACCCGCTCCGAAAAGAACAGGTCCATGCCACGAATCTGACTGTCGGACAGCGCGTTGGGGTCACCGCCGACGTAGCGATCGTAGGGGCTGTCGAAGGAGACGATGCTGCGCACGAAGCTGCCGAGGGCGCGCACCAGATTGAGTATCGAGAACGGATCCGCGTCGGCCGGGAACGCGGTCGGAAAGCGCTCCGCGTAGTTTTCGTCCGTGCGCAGCAGGGCCAAAATATCGCCCTCGCGGCCGGCCATGCCCATCTCCACCGGATCCTCGCCGAAGAGCGGCGTCAGCGCCTGAAACTCGAGCTGATCGACGAGATGGTTCGCCCAGGTCAGTCGGCTCGCGTACGCCACGTTGACCAGCGACATCGCGTTGCGCGGATGCTTTGCGCCGGTTGCGCCGATCGCCACGGGCCGCCCATCCGTGAAGGACAACGCCTGCTGGTGGCAGCTCGCGCAGGATACGCTCGCGGTGCTCGACAGGCGGGTGTCGTAGAACAGGCGCCGCCCGAGCTCCACTTTGACGTTCGTGATGGGATTGTCGGCGGGCACGGCAGGGAACGGGTAGCCTTTCGGTATCCGAAAGCGGTGCTCGCGTACCGGCTGGTTCAACAGCGATGCCGACAGAGCCACCAGCAGCAGCAGGCCGATGGCCGCGACGACGACGCTGCGTCTCATCGCCTGCGCTCGGCGGAGAATGCCGGCGCGGACCCGACCGTCCGGCCGCTGTCGAACTCGAGTCCGAGTGCACTGAACACCTGCGCGCACTGCGTTTCGCCGGGGCCGGATTGGCAGTCCCACGGCGTCCCGTCATCCAAGCGGGATGGGCCCAGCAACACACCGACGTCGATGATCACGCGATCTTTGGCGGGATCGAAAGGTGCCAGCTCGACGACCGGTCGGTTCGGCGCGGCGCAGCCATCGATCGCGCCGATGCTTCCTGCGCATTTCGCGCTGCCGAGATGCAGCCAGGCGAGGTCGCCGGCCGTCCTGACGCCGGCGCGCATGAATTTGTAGCCTGATCGCCAGTGCCAGTGCATGACCGAATAGCTGAGCGGCACCTCGGCTCGCATCGGGTCGCCGTGGTTCAGGCGATCGGGCACGCCGATCGCGAAGCGCAGGCCGCGCACGTCGGCGCCGGACCGCACGGTCCCACGAATCGATCGATTGACCTGGGGCGTCCCGTTCTGGCAGGTGCCGGTCCCGTCCTCCAAGTCGAGCAACGCCACCGCCGCGTTCTGCCATACGCCGTCCGGCTCCAAGCGCACCGCCCGCTCGCGCCCATCGGCGTCGATCAGGACGACGTCATGGACGTAAAACCTCAGGTCGGTCAGCGCCCCGCTTGGCG
>JBFGFX010000291.1:0-2882 GCA_041579335.1 Woeseiaceae bacterium
CCTGCCTGACGAGGCGACCGGCGGCTACCCACCGGTCCCTTAGGAGCTCGAGGAAAAACTCAATCGAAAAAGCGGGCGGACAGCGACAGCTGATAGCTGCGCCCGAAGATGTCGTAGAGCAGCGTGTCCGTGTTCACGAGGCGTGTGGGTCCCGGATCGCTTTGGTCTCTTGAGTCTAGCGAAAATCTAGCCGCCGGGCGGCAAGCCGCAATTTGCTTGTCTTCCGGCTGCGCGGCGTTCGCCCGTCAGGACGGGCTCCTACACGTCCATGGCGGTCGGACGGGCTTCTACACGCCGAACGGCAGCGCGGTGTCGGCCTTGATCTCTTTCAAGACGATGTTGGAGCGCACCTGCGACACGCCGGGCAGCTTCAGGATGAAGTCGTCTAAGAATCGGTTGTAGGCATCGATGTCCTCGGCGACGACGCGGAGGTGATAGTCGGCCTCGCCGCTCGTCGCGAAGCATTCTAAGACCTCCGGATGCCGCCGCACTTCGCGGACGAAGTTGTCGACGTGCTTCTGCTCGTGTCGTATGAGCGACACCAAGGTCATCGACGAGAGCGCGAAGCCCGCTTTGCGCGGGTTAACGATGACGGCGTAGCGTTCGATGATGCCGGCCTCCTCGAGCGCGCGCACTCGCCGCCAGCACGCCGAGCTCGACATGCCGACCCGTCCGGCGAGCTGCTGCATCGTGACGCGGCTGTCCTGCTGGAGCACGCTCAGGATCGCCCGGTCTCTGTCCGTCAGAATCGTTTTTTCGCTATTTGCAGACATAGCGATAAATTCTACCATTTTATACCGATATATGACAGATTTTCTCTTTATTCTGCCGTTGGATGGGCCAAATCGGTATCCAATTTCGCCGCATTTCTGCCACAATGCCGAACTCGTCCCCTTCGCTTCGGAGCCGCCATGGTCGCAACAGCAATGGCCACCGCGCATCGGCCCTCTCTCGACGGCTACACGCTCGACGACCGCTACCGGCGCGAATCCGGTCGCGTGTTCCTGACCGGCACTCAAGCCTTGGTGAAGCTACCGCTGATGCAACGCACGCTCGATCGAGCGGCCGGCCTGAACACCGCCGGCTTCATCAGCGGCTATCGCGGCTCGCCGTTGGGTGCCTACGATCTCGAGCTTTGGCGAGCGCGCCGGTTTCTGGAAGAAAGCAACATCGAGTTCCTGCCGGCGGTCAACGAGGATCTCGCGGCGACCGCGGTGCACGGCACGCAGCAGGTCGAGGGCGATCCCGACAGCCGCGTCGACGGGGTGTTCAGCATCTGGTACGGCAAAGGGCCGGGCGTCGATCGCGCCGGCGACGCGCTGAAACACGGCAACGCCTACGGCAGCTCGCCGCACGGCGGCGTCTTAGTCGTCGCCGGCGACGATCACGGCTGCGTGTCCTCGTCAATGCCGCATCAGTCCGACGTCGCGTTCCTGACCTGGCTGATGCCGAACCTGAATCCGGCGAGCGTCGCCGAGTATCTGGAATTCGGCCTGTTCGGCTTCGCCTTGAGCCGTTTCTCGGGCATGTGGGTCGGCTTCAAGGCGATCTCCGAGACCGTCGAGTCCGCGATGTCGGTCGAGCTGCCGCCGTACCCGCAGTTCGTCATCCCACCCGACTTCGTGCCGCCGCCGGACGGGCTCCACATCCGCTGGCCGGACTTCCCGGGACCGCAGATCGAAGAACGGCTCGAAGCGAAGAAAGCGGCGACCCTCGCGTTCGCCGAGGCGAACCCGATCGACCGCAAGATCTTCGATATCGCGGACGCGCGCTACGGCATCGTCACGACCGGCACAGGCCACCTGGACCTCATGGAGGCGCTGCGCCTGCTCGGCATCGACGCCCGCGAGGCGCGCCGCATCGGACTCGACGTGTACAAAGTCGGCATGGTGTGGCCGCTGACGCACGACGCCGCACTCGACTTCGTGCGCGGCAAGCAGGAAGTGCTGGTCATCGAAGAGAAGCGCGGCATCATCGAGAGCCAGTTCAAGGAGTACTTCTACGACTATCCCGGTCGCAAGCCTGAGCGCATGGTCGGCAAGGAAGACGAGTTCGGCAACCGCCTGGTGCCGTGGGTCGGCGAGCTCTCGCCGGTCCAGCTCGCGGGCATCGTCG
This sequence comes from Woeseiaceae bacterium, assembly GCA_041579335.1. Lineage (GTDB taxonomy): Bacteria > Pseudomonadota > Gammaproteobacteria > Steroidobacterales > Woeseiaceae > JBFGFX01. Next base: position 2,116 of record JBFGFX010000291.1, read on the forward strand.
CCCGGCGGCTCGACACGACCGGCATCACCCGCAACCTGACCGCGCGCGCCGACGCGCTGCGCGCGGAGCTGCCGGACGTGATCGACATCAGCGGCGCGACGCGCACGCCCTACTTCTGCTCGGGCTGCCCGCACAACACCTCGACGAAAGTGCCGGAGGGCTCCAAGGCGCTCGCCGGGATCGGCTGCCATTTCATGGCGAGCTGGATGGACAGGGACACCGGCGGTCTGATCCAGATGGGCGGCGAGGGTGTGAACTGGATCTCGCGTTCGTTGTGGAACGGCGGCAAGCACGTGTTCCAGAACTTGGGCGACGGCACTTACTACCATTCGGGCTCGCTCGCCATCCGCCAGGCGATCGCGGCGAAGACGAACATCACGTTCAAGATCCTGTTCAACGACGCCGTGGCCATGACCGGCGGCCAGCCGGTGGAAGGGCATCTCACGGTGCCGCAGATCAGCCACATGGTCTATGCCGAGGGCGCGCGCCGCATCGCCGTCGTCTCGGACGAGCCGGATAAATATCCCATCGGCTCCGACTTCGCGCCGGGCGTCAGCTTCCACCACCGCGACGATCTCGACCAGGTGCAGCGGGATCTGCGCGAGTGGACCGGCGTCTCGGTGCTGATCTACGACCAGACCTGCGCCGCCGAGAAACGCCGCCGGCGCAAGCGCGGCACGTTTCCCGATCCGGCCAAGCGCATCGTCATCAACGAGCTGGTCTGCGAGGGCTGCGGCGATTGCGGCGAGAAGTCCAACTGCCTCGCG
>JBFGFX010000292.1:0-2767 GCA_041579335.1 Woeseiaceae bacterium
GGCACCTAAAGCCAGCGCGTCTACCAATTCCGCCACTTTCGCCTGACTCATCCGCGGACTGATGGCACGCGTCTTTTCCGACCCAGCCGGGCAGTATACCGGAAAGGCATCACCGCTTTAAGATATGATGCGCGCCACCCGACCGGGCCCGAAAACGCCGCACGATGACCTCCGCCAACGACCAACAGTCCGCGCTCGCGCGCGCGATCGAGCTGCACTCGAGCGGCAATTTGCGCGGTGCGGAACAGCAGTATCGCGCGATCCTGGGGACCGACCCGGAGCAGCCCGACGCACTGCACTACCTCGGCGTGATCGGCCTGCAGACCGGCCACTTCGAGGCGGCGGTCGAGCTGCTGGAACGCGCCGTGCGAGCCCGGCCCGACGCCATCGACGCCATCGTGAATCTCGGCAACGGACTGACCGCGGTGGGCCGCTTCTCCGAGGCGGTCGAGCAGCTGGAGCGCGCGCTGGCGCTCGGTCCGCCCACGGCGACGCTGCTCGCCAATCTGGGCGGCGCCCTCGCGCAGCTCGGCCGCTACGCCGATGCGGTGGAGCGCTACGAGGGGGCGCTCGCGATCGAGCCCGGCCTCGCCGAGACGCGCCGCAGCCTCGCCGACGCGCTGGTCGAGACGGGCCGGCCGAACGATGCGCTGGTCGAGATCCAGAAGGCGATCGCCGCGGGTCCGCCGTCGCTGCCGATGCAGGTGTCGCTCGGCAATATCCTGGCCGCGACCGGTCGCGGCGAAGACGCGATCCGCTGTTTCCAAGAGATCCTCGCCAATCGCCCCGACATCGCACCGGTCCGCGGCAATCTCGCCAACGTGCTGCGGCAGCTCGGACGCCTCGAGGAGGCGATCGAGCACTACGAGCAGGTGCTCGAACTGCAGCCCGACCACGTCGAGACGCACCACAACCTCGGCCTTGCGTATCAGGACCTGGGTGACAAGGACGCGGCGCTCGCCGCCTACCGCAAAGCCGTCACGCTCGATCCCAAGGCGGCGCAGTCCTGGCACGGCATCGCGATGGTGTCGAAGAACGCGTTCGATGATGACGAGGTTGCGACTCTTCTCGAGCTCGAGAACGCGCCGGACACCATGCCGGAAGCGCGCATGCGGCTCGGCTTCGCGCTCGGGCGCTTTTTCGAGAACGCCGGCCGCTACGAGGAGTCCGCCGGACAGTACCTGCTCGCCAACCCGCTGCGCCGCGCCGCCTTCGACTACGACATCGAAAACGATATGCATGCCTTCGGCAATCTGAAAACGCGCTTTGACCGCGCGTTCTTTGAGCGCTGGCGCGATTCGGGCAACCCGAGCGACCGGCCGGTCTTCATCGTCGGCATGCCGCGCTCGGGCACGACCCTGGTCGAACAGATTCTGGCGAGCCACCCGCGGGTATTCGGCGCGGGCGAGCTGACGTTACTCGTGCGCTCGATCATCGACACGTTTCCGATGCCCGACGGCTTCGACTACACGGCCGCGCTGGCCGACGCGACGGCGGAAGATTTTCAGCGGATCGCCGGCAAGTACCTTGGCGGACTGCCGGATTCAGATGCCGACCGGATCACCGACAAGCTGCCGCACAACTTTCTCAACGTCGGCATGATACGCGCGCTGTTTCCCAACGCCGCCATCATTCACTGCCGGCGCGACCCGCGCGACACGTGTTTCTCGATCTACAAGAACCTGTTCGGCGCGTACGGTCACTTCTACGCGTACGATCTCGTCGAGCTCGGCCGCTACTACAACGCTTATCGGGATCTGATGGCGCACTGGGATGCGGTGCTGCCCGGCGTCGTTCACACGATCGACTACGAGGCGATGATCGACGACCAGGAGGGCGTCACGCGGCGGCTGCTCGACGCATGCGGGCTCGAGTGGGACCCGGCGTGTCTGGAGTTCTACAAACTCGATCGCCCGGTCGCGACGATCAGCGCCTCACAGGTTCGGGAGCCCGTGTACCGAGGCTCTATCGGCGCGTGGCGCAACTACGAGCGCATGCTCGAGCCACTGTTGGAAATTCTCAACGTCGGTAGCCACGTCAGGCCAGGAACTTGAAACGCCCCGCGAGCTTTTGATCCAGCGACATCGTGCGTCCGGCGTGCAGACCGGCCAGCACGATCAGAATCACGAACCAGATAACGTCGTGGTTCTGAGCATCCAGGATGCCCTGGCCCTTGGCGCCCCAGAAAGCGGCAACCATGACGGCACCTGCGATCGACGCATAGCGCGTCGCGAGTCCGAGGATCAGCGCGATGCCCAGAAACAGTTCGCCCCACGCCACGAGGAATGCGAAAAAGCCGGCGTTCGGCAGTACCACGGACTCCAGGAACGGACGGAACGGACCGAAGCTGCCTTCGAGTCGACCGTTGACGAAGCCTGCAAGGCCCTGATCGAAATTGCCGCCGCTGATCTTGCGGAATCCGAAGTACAGAAAAAAGATGCCGGTATAGACGCGCAGCAGCACGATCGGCCAGGTGCGGATCTTGCTGCTGCGGAACTCGTCGAGGTTGCTCATTCTTGTTCTCCAACGATGGTGGGCTCTGCTCCGAGCCGCGATACAGGCAGTGTACACGCACCGTGCGCGAATTCCCGCGGCGGTCGCGAAATCCCCGACCCGCGTCACAGCGCCAAGCCTCTGTTCGCGCTAGCATTTTGACCGTATTCACCGCGCAAGGTGCCCGCGCCGTCGATGAAAGGTCGCATCGTCGCAACTCTGTTCGCACTGCCGTTCGCCGCCGTCGGCGTCTGGATGCTGTGGTCGATCGGCA
>JBFGFX010000293.1:0-2358 GCA_041579335.1 Woeseiaceae bacterium
CCGAACGGATTGCCGATCGCGACCACGAAGTCGCCGACCTTGAGCGAGGTCGAATCGCCGAGCTCGAGCGCTCTGAGACGGTCGGCGTCGATTTTCAGCAGCGCGATGTCGGTGCCTTCGTCGCTGCCGATGAGCTCCGCCTCGAAACGGCGCCGATCCTGCAATGTCACGGTGATCGCGTCGGCGTTGGCGATGACGTGGTGATTGGTGAGGACATAGCCTCGTCGTGCATCGACGATCACGCCGGAACCCACGCTCTGGCGCGGTACGACCGGACCTTGCTGCGGGACATTGAAGAAGCGTCGAAAAAACGGGTCGTCGAACAGCGGGTTGCGCTGCATCGTCGCCTTGCCGGTGACCGCGATGTTGACCACGGCCGGCGTGACTTCCTCCAGCAATGGCGCAAGCGTCGGCCGCCCGTTGTCGCTCAGCGCCTGCGGCAGCTGCGCATCGACGCTCTCTGCGGCGAGCAGCACCGCCAGCCATGCGATCGCAATCATCGGTCGAGCTATGCGGGTTGTCATGATTCATCTCCTTCAGTCGGGTCCGCCTGGTGCAAAAAACGGAGCCAGTCCCGTTGCGTTCGCACAGGCCGATGCGACGGCGCAGACCGCTGGTGGACCTGCCCGAAGCCTTAAGTCAACGTCCGAGGAAGCAACTCGAAGACTTCCGTTCGCGAGTTGTGTAGGTGCAAACTCGTCCGATTCAAGCCGCTTGAAGGGCGCCGTTTGAGGGCTAGGAACGGTCGGATATGCGAGGATGGAGGCCATGGTCGCGATGGACAATCCGGAGCACGACGCAAGGGGTCGGGACGACAGGCCCCTGGCCGGGCGGCTTTCGACCTCGCTGGTCTTGGGAAGCGGCGGTGCGCGTGGAATGACGCACATCGGCGTCATCCGCTGCCTCGAGGATCGCGGCTACCGCATCCGCTGTGTCGCCGGCAGCTCCATCGGCGCGCTGATCGGCGGCATCTATGCCGCCGGCAAACTGGACGTGTACGCCGAGTGGGTGAGCGCGCTGCAGAAGGGTGACATCGTGCGCCTCCTGGACTGGTCTTTCGACGACGGCGCGTTGTTCAAGGGCGAGCGCATCATCGACGTGCTCAAGCAGCTCATCGGCGATCGCAGCATCGAAGATCTCGCGATTCCGTATACCGCGGTCGCCACCGACCTTTCCCAGGCCGGCGGTAGTCGCGAGGTGTGGCTCGATCGCGGTCCGTTGTTCGACGCAATTCGTGCCTCCATCGCCGTCCCGGGCGTGTTCTCTCCAGCGCGCTACGACGGCCGGATACTCGTGGATGGCGGCATCGTCAACCCGGTACCGGTCGGGCCGACGTTGAAGCAGCGCACGGAGCTGACCGTGGCCGTCGATCTCAACGGTGTATCGGATCCCGACCACACGCGAGAACCGCCACGAGACGCGGCACCCGGCGCGCGCCAGCTCGCCCGTCGTCAGAGCATACGTCGCTACCTGGACAGGCTGTGGCCGGCGGAGCCTGCGCGTCCGGAGGCGGATCGGCTCGGTTTCGCCCATCTCTTGACACGATCGATGGAGGCCATGCAGGCGACGATCACTCAGTTCGAGCTCGCCGCCACCATGCCTTCATTCGTGGTGTCCATACCGCGGAACGTCTGCGGCTTCTTCGATTTCCATCGCGCGAAAGAGCTCATCGAATACGGTTACACGCGTACCGAGCAGGCGCTCGACCACGCGCGGAGCCACTAGAGCTTCGCCGCGTCGCGGCCGCGAACCGAACGAGACCGCGGCTAGACGGCGTCGAACGTCATCCGTCCACGGACGCTTGAAAACTCGCTACGGCATCCTATTCATTTGGGCGACGCAAGCGACGGCTTGCCGAAGAATGGCTACTGACACTACGTAGGAGGTAAAACTCATGGCAATGGTTCGATACAACCCGTGGGGCGTAGGCGACCTGCAGCGCGAGATCAACCGCCTGTTCAGCAACTGGGGCGATCCCGAGAGCAGCGGCGCCACTGCAGGCTGGATGCCGGCCGTCGACATTCAGGAGTTCGACGATCGTTTCCAGCTCTACGTGGACGTGCCCGGCGTCGAGCCCAATGCAGTCGAGATTACGCTCGACAGCGGCGTCTTGACGATCAGCGGCGAGCGTGCCCTGCCGGCGGGATCCGATAACGAGCAGATGGTTAATCGTCGCAGCGAGCGAGGCCACGGTCGATTCTATCGACGCTTCATCCTGCCCGATACCGTCGATGCGGACAAAGTCAAGGCGACTGATCGCCACGGCGTTCTGGAGATCTCGATTCCGAAGCAGGCGAAAGCCCAGCCTCGCCGAATCAAGGTCGCCGCGTAACACAACGATTCGTCGGCGGGCGCTGC